>NZ_CAJHBT010000012.1 GCF_904846675.1 Psychrobacter urativorans
TGTCCGATGGTGCCGACGTTGACGTGTGGCTTGTTGCGTTCAAACTTGGCCTTTGCCATGGGGTATTCCTCTTTATTTGGGGTTCAGCGCTTAATCAATGCTAATACAATAGTTAAGGCGATGCTGACCACATTAAGATAAGTGTTAAAAGGGTGCACATACAGTGTGCAGATATTATAAGAAAATCGCGACCAATAACAAGTCTTTTAATAAGTTATTGGTGTAATCAAAGCTGACAATACAAAGATAAGCTTTATATTGTCATAATTAACTAACTGTTAGTTACTCGTCGCCATCTTTAGAGTTGAACTTGGCGATAATTTCTGCTGCAACCGATTTTGGAATCTCAGCATACTTTTGAAATTCCATTGAGTACGTTGCACGGCCCTGTGACATCGAGCGCATTTGTGTGGCATAACCAAACATTTCCGCTAATGGAACTTCAGCGCGAATCTGCTTAGTACCACCAGGTAAGTCTTCCATACCTTGAACCATACCGCGGCGGCGGTTTAAATCGCCCATGATATCGCCCATGTAATCCTCAGGAGTCTCCACTTCAACTTTCATAACTGGCTCAAGAAGCGCAGGATTTGCCGCTAAGAAACCTTTTCTGAAAGCAATAGAACCAGCCATTTTAAATGACAATTCATCAGAGTCAACATCATGGTAAGAACCGTCATACAATGTAGCTTTTACACCAACGATTGGATAACCAGCAAGTACGCCGTTTTTCATGCGTTCTTGAATACCTTTATCAACAGCACCATGGAATTCTTTTGGTACAGTACCACCAACCACTTCTTCAGCGAATTCATATAAAACTTCACCCGCTGGATCAAGAGGCTCAAGACGTAACCAAACGTGACCAAATTTACCACGACCACCTGTTTGACGTACGAATTTGCCTTCTTGTTCGATAGTCTCACGAATCGTTTCACGATAAGCAACCTGCGGCGCACCGATGTTAGCTTCCACACTGAATTCACGCTTCATACGATCAACAAGAATTTCTAAATGCAGCTCACCCATACCACTGATGATAGTCTGACCAGATTCTTCATCGGTATGCACACGGAATGATGGATCTTCTTTAGCCAAACGACCTAGGGCAATTGACATTCTTTCTTGGTCAGCTTTAGTTTTAGGTTCAACCGCTAGGCTGATAACTGGATCTGGGAATTCCATGCGCTCAAGAGTAATGACATTGCTTTCGTCGCATAGCGTATCACCAGTGGTTACATCTTTCATACCTACTAAGGCAGCGATATCACCTGTACGAATCTCTGCAAGCTCTTCTTGCGAGTTCGCCATCATCTGTACGATACGACCAACACGCTCACGCTTCATTTTAACTGGGTTATAAACGCTACCACCTTGCTTGACAACACCTGAATAAACTCGTACGAAGGTTAAATTACCCACGAACTTATCATTCATGATTTTGAATGCAAGCGCTGAAAACGGTTCGTCATCTGAAGCTTCACGGAAGCCTTCGCTTTCGTCTTTGTCATTAAGAATACCTTTAATAGCAGGTACATCTATTGGGGCTGGTAGATAACGAATCACCGCGTCTAACATTTTTTGCACGCCTTTATTTTTAAAGGCAGTACCACAAAGCAACGGAATAATTTCGTTATTAATTGTCAGTTCACGTAAAGCAATATGAATTTGTTCTTCAGACAATTCACCATTCTCGATATATAAATTCATCAATTCTTCTGAAGCTTCAGCAGCGCTCTCTACCAGGAATTCGCGATATTCTTCCGCTTTTTCTTGGAGTTCAGTTGGGATTTCGCGCTCATCATACTCCATACCTTGAGACGCTTCATCCCAATAGATGGCTTTCATAGTCACTAAATCAACCACACCTTCAAAGTCATCTTCTTTACCAATGGGAATAACCAATGGTACGGGATGACCGCCTAGACGAGTTTTGATTTGTTCGATGACGCGATAAAAGTCAGCACCAACGCGGTCCATTTTATTAACGAACGCAAGACGTGGCACTTTATATTTATTTGCCTGACGCCATACGGTCTCAGACTGTGGCTGCACGCCACCTACTGCACAATAAACCATGCAAGCACCATCAAGTACCCGCATAGAACGCTCAACTTCAATGGTGAAGTCAACGTGTCCTGGGGTGTCAATGATATTGATACGATGTTCGTCGAACTGCTTTGCCATACCTGACCAAAAGCAGGTAGTCGCCGCTGAAGTGATAGTAATACCACGTTCTTGTTCTTGCTCCATCCAGTCCATGGTGGCTGCACCGTCATGGGTTTCACCAATTTTGTGACTGACACCAGTATAGAACAAAACACGCTCAGTAGTGGTCGTCTTACCAGCATCAATGTGCGCTGAGATACCAATATTGCGATAGCGCTTTAGGGGAGTTTTACGAGCCATAGTGTTTTCCTAGGGGAAGTCATGTATGTATTAATGTATTGTATACCTCTACCTTACATCCTTGGCAATAGCCATCAAGCTTGCCATTTTGTTGACTGTTTAGTAAACCTAATACGGTTAAAAAAGCGTCGATAATAAGAATATAGTGGCATCAAATTTGGGACAAAACGATTATACAAAATCATCATGATAGATGTCTGCTATCTGCAAAGTCTAATAACTTAAGCGACCAAACTGAGCCATTAGCGATAGCGGCAATCAATAGAATAAATAATATAGTTATTAATATTAACTATATATCGTGGTCAATCAGTTGAACTAATGACAGTATCTGATTGGCCACGACTTAAAAGCATTAAGCTTTCTTAGAAACGGTAATGTGAGAATGCCTTGTTAGCATCTGCCATGCGGTGAACTTCATCACGCTTTTTCATAGCATTACCTTTGCCTTCTGATGCATCACCCAATTCGCCAGCAAGACGCAGAGCCATTGATTTTTCAGAACGCTTTGCAGCAGCTTCAGCTAACCAACGCATAGCCAATGCGGTACGACGGGAGGGGCGTACTTCCATTGGTACTTGATAGGTTGCACCACCAACGCGGCGAGCTTTTACTTCTACCATTGGGCGAACATTTTCGAGAATGTCTTCGAAAAAAGATACTGGGTCTTCAATATTACGCTTTTGGGTTGCTGTTTCAAGAGCACCGTAAACGATACGTTCAGCAGTAGATTTCTTACCATCACTCATCACGTGATTGATAAATTTAGCGATGGTTTGGCTACCAAACTTAGGATCCGGTAGGATCTCACGGGTAGCAACGATACGACGTCTTGGCATAATAATTTTCCTTGTCTTCAGGAGTGTCTGACATTCACAATCTCGCACCCGCCAATAATTTTGGGGCGTAGCAGCAAGTTGTCAGTCAGCCTTACTGCATGGTGGTATGTTATGGTGGCAGTCTAATAAAACACTTAAACCAATGACACCAAACCCATGCACAGTTAATAGGTAGTACAAATAAACGCTAGTTTAATATTATCGCTAATATTAAACTTTAGGTTTCTTCGCACCATATTTAGAGCGACCTTGCTTACGGTCTTTTACGCCAGCGCAATCTAGTGCGCCGCGAACAGTATGATAACGTACACCTGGTAGATCTTTTACACGACCACCACGGATAAGAACAACACTGTGCTCTTGTAGGTTATGACCTTCGCCGCCGATGTAGCTTGCAACTTCATAGCCTGAAGTCAAACGTACACGACATACTTTACGCATGGCTGAGTTAGGTTTTTTAGGCGTGGTAGTATATACACGAGTACATACACCGCGACGTTGTGGGCACGCTTGCAATGCAGGAACTTTTGACTTTTCCTTGATGGTTTTGCGACCCTTACGAATCAATTGGTTAGTTGTTGCCATGAGGCATCCTTCTCCCGTTTGGTATAAAACAAAAAAATGGGTCAATCCACCAATCGTCTCACATTATACGAGATTTTTTAGGGAACCCATTTTTAGGACAGTGTATTATAAAGATATGTTGTTGATATTTCAACTACTTATCAGCAGTTTTACTTTACAAATATTCTTAGATGTGCTTTGAGCTTGATTGGCTTACCATGACTAAATGGCGATGTAATAACTTTTTTCAAGGGCCCCATTTAAATGAAAATTCTCAGCGCCCTAGAGGGCTATCATCATATCGCTTACTAAGTATACGCTTAACTAGCAACACTTATAAGCTATTTTTTAGCAGCCACTTTATGCTCAGAGTCCGTAGCCTTTTTAGATTTTTCTTCAGACTTCTCTTTTTCTTTATCAGTAGCGCCAGTATCAGCTGATTTCTCTGCTTTTTTATCGGTACTGGATTTCTTGGTATCCGTTTGTTTAGTAGTAGGCTTATTAGTATTGGCTTTATCAGAATCAGCTTCGTTGGCACCCTTCACCTTATTAGAGCCTTTCTCATCTTTATTTTCAGACTTGTTCTTTTCAGACTTGTTCTTTTCAGATTTACTTGCAGATGACTTGTCTTGATGATCTTCTTCGGTCTTTTCAACTTCAGCTTCATTGCTACTATCATCAGTAATGGCTCGATTAGCCAGTTTTGGCTCAGGAGCGAAAGTAGCTTGGGCCACGCCAATAACTTCATCAATCAAGTTACTATTATAGCGCATGCCTACCGCAACGGCAGTTACTGGTAAGAAACGGCGAATCCACGACAGATTGATTTGATCCAAATCAATACCTATTTGGCTGGCAATACTGTCTACCTGTTCAGCATAAAAATTAACATTGGTATTTTTAAAACCTAAATTTTTCAGCTCGCTATGTAAACCCCGGCTTTGTACATTATCAAGCAAGCCCTTACCTACTCCGATACCCGCTAGCAATGCCTGCTTTTCTTGCATTTTACTTAGGTCAGCATTAGCCAGTAACTCATAAGCCATTTTGATGCCTTGCTTACCCGTCAGTGGTTTATCATAAACTGCTGCCAACTGATAAACCGTACGTAAAGACACCAATAGCAACCATAAGGTATCAGCCAATAGTCCCGGTAAACCTGCAAGACCAGTAAGCCCACCCAAAGTTGCAAGTGCACGATTTTGATTAGCGATATCAGTCGCTAACGCGTAACGCTGTTCACTATCTAAAGTAGCGATATCTGCAAAACGATGCTCGCTTGGTAAATCTATTTGACTCCAATTGGCCGCCAATTGTGCAACTTTTACAAAAGCGCTATCCACCACTGAGTCAAACAAACTATTAGGGACTACTTTTTTGGCATATTTACCATAGGTCGCAAATCGCGTACCAAGCAGCTGCTGAGTGGTTTTTAGCGTTTGCTCACGGAATAAATCCTGCTGATAATCATCATCGCCTAGATTGACCGCTTTATATTGCCGTGGTTTACTCGTTTTAGCATTGACGCTATCAATCATTGAACCCATACGCTCAAGATTATTACGGGTAAAATGACCAATAGTGCTGATACTTTTAGTGAGAGTACTCTGCTTTGCCATAGTTATATCCTTAACATGAGGGTTATTGTCATTGAGTATTAAAGGTTAATATCTAAGTGCTTTTATTTATAAGTGTTTTTTATTTAATTTGTTGATTTAGTTTCCGTTGATTTAGTTGCCTATATTTTGAGTATTTGGGCAGCTATTACTTAATAGGAGCAAAATATTAATACAGCCTATAATATGCACTTATCCGCTAGATTCAGTCTATTATTCTAGCTACATTTTATCGTTAGTGTCAGTGATAACAATGTTATTAGTCGCATAAAGTTTGTATCTAAAAGTATAGCTTAGTTATCATAGTCAATGTCACCGTTGCTAAAATTTAATAATCCTTGTAGCAGTCACAGTAATTGTTCACTGCTATTATTTAAAAATAGTAAATTTTTACTGTTAGTCAAAGATTTTGCAGCGTTGATAGGCTATCATACTATGATGTAAGTCATGATTGAGAATGTGCTCAAACATTATCAATATTATAATGAATGTATTTAATAAAAGCTTTAAAAAATAGTTTAGAGGCCAGTCTAAAAGCTACCTCTTCTTAAACGGGAACTATAAGAAACTAATACTTCCATTAGAAATTAGCATTATACATAGTCGTCACTAAACAGCCATCATAAGGAATAGAGTATGCGCCGAGTTGTCATCACTGGAGCAGGGATTGTCTCTTGTATCGGACATGATTTAGCCACAGTTACCACTGCCCTCAAAAATGGACAGTCAGGTATTGTCTTTAACGAATCCTATGCTGAACATGGCTTTAAATCGCAAGTTAGCGGTAGCATTGATAAAGCGGCGCTGGATACTTCTGCCATTGACCGTAAGCTTAAGCGCTTCTTTAGTGATGCCAGTCTTTATGCTTATGTAAGCGCACTGGCAGCGATTGAGCAATCAGGCTTGTCACTTGAAACCATTAATAATAACCCGCGTGTGGGTGTCATTGCAGGTTCAGGTGGCGCCTCAACAGAAGGTGTAGTCACTGCAGTAGATGCAATGCGCGAAAAAGGTCTGCGCGGTGTTGGAGCGATGGCGGTACCAAAAACTATGAGTAGCTCAGTATCAGCAGCGCTCGCAACGGGTCTTAAAATCCAAGGGGTTTCCTACTCAATCTCTTCTGCCTGTGCTACGTCAACCCACTGTATCGGTCATGCTGCTGAACTTATTCAGCTGGGCAAGGCAGATGTGGTATTAGCCGGTGGTAGTGAAGCTGAAGACTGGACGCAGTCCTGTATGTTTGATGCGATGGGCGCGATGAGTACCCAATATAATGAGACGCCCAAACAATCCTCGCGGGCTTATGATAAAGATCGTGATGGCTTTGTGATTGCTGGTGGCGGTGCGATGGTTGTGGTTGAGAGCTTAGAGCATGCACAAGCTCGCAGCGCAAATATTTTGGCTGAAATCGTTGGTTATGGTGCCAGCTCCGATGGAGCAGAGATGGTCGCACCCAGTGGTGAAGGTGCCGTGCGCTGTATGCAACAAGCTTTAGATCAAGCAGGATTAACAAGCGTCGATTATATCAATAGCCATGGTACTAGCACGCCACTAGGAGATATTACTGAGCTGAAAGCCATTGCTGACGTGTTTGGTGCTCATGATAATACGGTTGATTCTAAAAAGTCTGTTCCGCCTATCAGCTCGACCAAATCAATGACTGGTCATAGCTTAGGCGCCGTTGGGGCGCAAGAGCTTATTTATTGCTTACTGATGCTGCAAGAAGACTTTATCGCGCCAAGTATTAATATTGAGCAACTAGATGCGGCTGCCGAAGACTTTGATATTGTCACTGAAAAGCGTGATGCTAATCTTGAAACCTTGATGAGCAATAGCTTTGGCTTTGGTGGTACCAATGCCACATTAATTATCAAGAAGTTTGATGCTTAAGATATGATTGCACCCGATAACATTAAAAAAGTCCATCCCACCAAAACGCCATCGGTTCAGAACCGATGGCGTTTTGGTGGCTTGCCTGCGGCAGAATTTCTACCGCTACTCCAACGTTATTTAACAATGCAAGATTCTCGTGCACAGTGGCAACTGGTTTGGCTTAATAATGACGGCCGACCGGTGATTGGCTTACTACCGAAAGTAATATGGCACGTTTATTTTAACGACAACTCCCATTCGCTTATCCCCATAACCGTGCCTATCTATAAGATTATTAAAACCTGCCGCGATAATAATAATTCTGTCACGACAGCTTATATGAGTTATACCGACTGGCAAGATGCATTAATCAGTTATAGCAAACACTATGAAACTGTTTACAACGCTCCTGTTTCAATAAACAGTGAAAGCATTAAGCCAAGTTATCACCACGGACTCATGGGCTTTATTGGCTATGATATAACTGCTTTTGAGCTAAGCCCAGCGGCTGAAATCCAGCCGGTAACTCAACCTTTTGCGGCGATGGGACATTATGATATTTACTTAACCCCGACTGACAATGAAAAATATTGGGCACTAAATATTGAGATAACGGATACTGACGATGAATTAGATAATCCCAAACTAGCAGCGCTTATATCCTATTTGGATACGCTCGATAATAAGCTATCTGCTATAGACAGAGCTAACGAACCTACAGACTCACTAGCGCCGCTGATATTAACTGCTAAATGGCATAAAAGCGATTATCAGCAAGCCTTTGCTCAAGCCCAGTGTTACTTGCAACAAGGCGACTGTTATCAAATCAACCTAACCCAAGCGTGGCAAGGTAGCCTTGTTACCTCTAACAACCTGAATGAGAACGCTACAACAATAACCAAGCTTATTGATTATTTGCCCGACCTACACCGTAATACGCAAGCACCATTTGCCGGTTATATTGGTATTAGTACTCTGGAAAATGATAGTTCAAAAACTGATAGCTCAGACAATATTAACTTTGAACTATTAAGCTGCTCGCCGGAGTTATTTTTTACCTTTATCAAAGCAAGTAATACAGATGGCAATACAGCCTCGCATCATATCCGTACTAAACCCATTAAAGGTACAAGACCGCGTGGCATGAATGCAGAGCAAGATTTGACCCTAATGCAGCAATTAACTGCTAGTGATAAAGACCGAGCTGAGAATGTCATGATTGTGGACTTGCTTCGTAACGACTTAGGTAAATACGCCAAGACTGGGAGCGTAAAAGTGCCAGAGCTATTTGCTATCGAGAGCTTTAGTAATGTCCATCATATGGTCAGCACTATCACTGCTAAGTTAAAAGTGGACGCCCATCCATTAGCCGTATTGTTTGGTAGCTTGCCGGCAGGATCTATCACCGGTACGCCTAAAAAGCGCGCGGTAGAGATTATCTCTGAGCTAGAAGCTGATGCGCGTGGTGCCTATTGTGGAACTATGGGCTATATGAACTTTGATGGTAGCGGACAGTGGAATGTGCTAATCCGTACGCTGCAAGCACATATCTCATCGAGTACTACTAGAGAAGTCAGCTTATGGGCAGGCGGCGGTATTACTGTAGCTTCAGATTGCGATGATGAATACCAAGAATGTCTAGATAAGGTCGGAAATCTATTAAACGTCCTGAGGCAAGCGGATAGCATTCAACAAACCTTTATCGAGACAAACTGGGCTTGATTCTCGATGTCCATTTAGGATATATCTAGCTACTAATTGATATCAGCTTAAACAAGACATTTCTAAACCAACTTTGCCATCAAATTACAATGCCTTTAATGCATTAATCAACCGTTCATGCTGTGCTTTCGTACCGATAGTAATGCGTAGATACTCTTCAATACGTGGCTGATTAAAATGACGAACGATAATACCTTGCTCACGTAGCGCATTCGCAACCATACTCGCATTGCCCTCTTTAGGACGCGCAAATATAAAGTTGGCATGCGATGGCAACACTTGATAGCCTAATGTCGTTAAATCAGCCGTCAACGATTCCCGCAAATCAATAACTTGCTGGCAGGTTTCCTCAAAATAAGGCTTATCTAACACGCTAGCGGTTGCCCCTGCTTGTGCTAACTTATCCAGCGGATAGCTATTAAAGCTGTTTTTCATACGAGTCAATGCTTCAATCAATGACGCATTACCAAAAGCCATTCCTACTCGTAATCCAGCCAGTGAACGCGATTTTGAAAAAGTTTGAGTGACTAATAAATTATCAAACTCGTTAATAAGACTGATAGCTGAAACTGCTTTATCCGAGCTGTCTTCAGCTGCATAAGCGAAATCAATATAAGCTTCATCAATCACAATTACTGCATCAGGATGCGCACTTGCTAGCTTACGTATATCAGCAAGTGATAATAATAAGCCTGTAGGCGCATTAGGATTAGCGATAATGATACCGCTACAAGGCTGACTATAATCATTAGCATCGACACTAAAATCATCTGCAAGGGCAATCTGTACCAAATTTATGCCAAAGGTTTGCGCATAGACCGGATAAAAACTATAGCTGATATCTGGTGCTAACAACGGCTGCTCTTTCATAAAAAAGCTAGCAAAAGCCAGCGCCAATACTTCATCTGAGCCGTTACCAACAAAGACTTGCTTGCTATCAAGACCATGTAATTGTGCTAAGGCCGCCCGTAAGTCATCAGACTCAGGCGCAGGATACAGACGCAAATCGTCCGCTTGATTGGCTAAAACCGCAGAGATAGCCTCGCCTACTTTTGCAGAGGGTGGAAATGGATTTTCATTGGTGTTTAATTTACATAAATTATCGTGCTGAGGCTGCTCACCAGGGACATAAGGAGATAAATTCTTTGCTTTATTTGACCAGAGTCTAGTGTCTGTGTTTCTGTTATCTATCGTTGAATCACTCATAAATTATCCTACTATCAAGCGTATATATAATTATAAAAATTATAAAATAAGTTTAGAAATATCTTCATGAAATACCGCTAATAAACACTACGATTGATAGCGATAGCGAGCTGAACGCGCATGGGCTTCTAAATCTTCACGCTGCGCGAGAATATCAGCAGTCTCAGCTAAAGGCTTACTACCGCTCTCGCTACAGTAAACAATTGACGACTTCTTTTGGAAATCATAAACGCCAAGCGGTGAAGAAAATCTTGCGGTACCTGAGGTTGGCAATACATGATTAGGACCTGCACAGTAGTCACCGATGGCTTCAGGCGTATGACGTCCCATAAAGATAGCACCGGCATGACGAATGTCATCAAGCAAAGTATCAGGATCATCAACGGACAACTCTAAATGCTCAGGTGCAACGCGATTAATTACTTCCATGCCCTCAGCGCGGTCTTGAACTAGAATGAGCGCACCACGGTTTTTTAGAGAATCACGGGCGATATCAGCTTTTGGTAAATCTGCTAATGCTTTTTCAATCTCTACAGCCACTTCTGCAAGCTGTTCGGCACTGGTAGTCACAAAAATTGCTTGAGCGATACGGTCATGCTCAGCTTGCGATAATAAGTCCATCGCTAGCCAATCAGCGCGATCATCAGCTTGCCCTTCAGCATACACCAATACTTCAGACGGGCCAGCAATCATATCAATGCCCACTTGGCCAAATACGGCACGTTTAGCTGCGGCAACGTATTTATTACCGGGGCCAGTAATCTTATCTACAGAGGGAATAGTTTCAGTACCATAAGCCAATGCTGCGACTGCTTGTGCACCGCCAATAGTAAAAACCCGATCAACTTTCGCCAAATGTGCCGCTGCTAAAACTAACGGATTGAGAATACCTTTTGGGGCAGGCACGACCATGATGATCTCTTTAACGCCCGCTACTTTTGCAGGGATAGCATTCATCAATACTGATGATGGATAAGACGCTAAACCGCCCGGTACATAGATCCCTACCCGATCAAGTGGCGTGACCTTTTGACCCAAACGGTTGCCAAGCTCATCTTTATATTCCCAAGTTTCTTGTACTTGGCGTTCATGAAAGGTCTGTACCCGTGTTGCCGCTGTAGTTAACGCTTCTTTAACCTTAGTATCAAGGTTAGTAAAGGCCTTTGCCAAAGCTTCTTGGGATAATTCTAGCTCGTGCATTGAGGTTGCTGGATGCTGATCAAACTGCTGGGTTAACGCCAATACTACGCTGTCGCCATCATGGCGTACCTGCGCAATAATATCATCGACCGTTTTTAACAAATCGGCATCATTCACCGTCTCAAAAGCAAGCAAAGTAGTTAACTGCTGCTCAAAATCGGCATCTTGGGTACTTAACTGGCGCATAACCTATTCCTATGTTTAAGCTAAAAATACGAATCCAAAAATAAAGGATCTATATGTCTGTATGCTTTACGGCAACTAAAATTATTAAGCTACTTATCACTATTATTCTATTATTATAAGGGGCTTTTATTTGCAGGCATGCAGACGCAATAAAACCAGTTTAGCATGCTATATCTATCTGGTAGCGCTAAACTGGTTTAATAATGCTAATGGCAATCCTTTGTATTATTAGCAGTTATCTGTCAACAATAATAAAGACACTTATATTTAGAAAGCTGGGCTAAATAGCAGTGCTATGACGCTGCCGCAATGCTGTCTTTAAAGCTTTCAAGAATAGGCTTAAGTAGCGCAAACTTACGCTTATAGCTGACTTGGTTGACAATCAAACGTGAAGACACATCACAGATATGATCACGCGGCTCTAAACCATTAGCAATCAGAGTATTACCAGTGTCTACCACATCGACAATTAAGTCACCTAGACCAACTAGCGGTGCTAGTTCCATCGAACCATATAACTTAATAACGTCAACTTGCTGACCTTGGCTGGCAAAATAAGCACGGGCGACATTGACATACTTAGTCGCGATACGTAGACGACGATTAGGCAGCGGCGCACCTTTTACACCAGCAGTCATCAGCTTGCACTGAGCAATCTGCAAGTCTAATAGCTCATAAACATGATTGGCACCATGTTCAAGTAGCACGTCTTTACCAGCGACACCAAAATCCGCAGCACCGTGTTCTACATAAGTTGGCACGTCACTGGCACGCAAAATCAAGACGCGGACATTGGGATTGGTCGTTGGAAAAATCAATTTACGTGAAGCGGCAGGATCTTCTAACAACTCCACCCCAGCGGCCTGCAACAACGGCATGGTTTCTTCTAGAATACGGCCTTTAGATAACGCTAACGTTAAGCCATTGAACTCATTGTCCACTTCATTTAATAAGCTGTTTGTGGGTAAGTGTTCAGTTTGCTCAGTCTTAGTTTTTTCAGTCTCAGTTTGTTCAGTCATAGGAGCTAGGTGTCCGTGTGCGGTTAGTGTCCCTTGGCGGTCAGGATTTTATAGGGTTATAATTTTAATAAAAGGGCAACAATCCATTACCCTTTTACTAAAATTAAGCATTACTAGTTATGAGATTTAAATACTGAAAATATCAGTCATTAGAGTTAATACGTTCGATATTAACACCTAGTGCGCGCAATTTGTTTTCAACGTCTTCATAACCGCGATCAATATGATAAATGCGATCAATTAAGCTTTCGCCTTCAGCAGCAGCAGCAGCCATAACCAATGACATAGAAGCACGTAAATCAGTTGCCATCACGGGCGCTGCGGTAAAGCATTCAACGCCTCGAACGACAGCAGTATGACCGTCAATTTTAATAGAAGCCCCTAAACGGTTAAGCTCAGGCACGTGCATAAAGCGGTTTTCAAAGATATTTTCGATAAAAGTACTCGTGCCATCAGCAAGACAAGAAATAGCCATCAGCTGTGCTTGCATGTCCGTCGGGAATCCTGGATGCGGTTGGGTACGAATATCGACTGGATTTGGACGTTCAGTCATTTGCGCGCGAATCCAATCTTCACCAGTCGTAATCATAGCACCCATCGCTTCAAACTTCTCGAGCACTGGAATTAATAATAAGGCAGACGTATTCTTAGCCAGTACATCACCGCGAGTCATCAACGCCCCTGCCAAATAAGAACCGGTTTCGATGCGATCAGGCACTACTGAATACTCACAACCATACAGACGCTCAACGCCTTCAATAATCATAGTTGCCGTGCCAATACCACTTATTTTAGCGCCCATTGCTACTAGCATATCGGCCAAATCAACCACTTCTGGTTCAAGCGCACAGTTGCCCAAAACAGTCGTGCCTTTGGCTAATGCTGCCGCCATAATGACGTTTTCAGTACCACCAACCGTAACCATATCAAAGGAGAAATTACAGCCAATAAGTTTGCCGCCTTTAGGAGCATGTGCTTTTACATAGCCATTTTCTACGCTAATTTCAGCACCCATCGCCTCAAAGGCTTTAAGGTGTTGATCAACCGGACGTGAGCCAATCGCGCAGCCACCAGGAAGCGACACTTCTGCTTCACCAAAACGTGCCAGCAATGGGCCAAGTACCAAAATTGAGGCACGCATGGTCTTAACTAAATCATATGGCGCATAAAAATTATCAATATTCTTGGTATCGCAAGTGACGGTATCGTCCTGCTTTTGGATACGAATACCCATACCACCAATCAGCTTAATCAACGTTGTCACGTCTTGCAATGAAGGCACGTTATGTAACGTCGTTGGGGTCTCGGCCAAAATCATGGCCGCAAGTAAAGGCAAAGCGGCATTTTTAGCGCCTGAGATAGTAACTTCCCCTGCAATACGACTGCTACCGGTGATTAAAAACTGATCCATATATGTGACAACCTAACTGTGAATGTGGGAAAAATGAAGGATTAAAGAGATAGAAAATGAGCAACTTAAGCGTTAGTCACCTAAAGCTAACGGTATAAAAAACAGTTAGCCTTGTGACTGAACATCCCACTCAGCAGGGGTTAAAGCCTGAATATTAAGCGCATGAATATCGCCACTAGCAATTTTATCATTAACCAAGGCATAAATAGCTTGTTGACGCTGTACGGAACGTTTGCCCTCAAAGCTGGCATCGACTACGCGTACATCAAACTTATTGCCTTGATTAGCGGCTTGGATAAAAGCGTCTGGGAAGTGCTGCTGTAAAAATGCGATCAAATCGTCGGCGTTCATGCTCATAGAATATCCTGTATTATCTTTAAAATAGCGTTTAGGTTCAATAGGAAGTCATTATAACAAGAGTTTGATTATCTTACAGTACTGTCTGCTGATATACGCTCGAACTTTGGGCAGTTAAAATGGCTAACAATGACTGATAGTGATTACTAATGCTTTCAATGTATTAATTAAGCTCTTTATCTAAATACCGTAATACTTGCGCGCGCACATCATTTAGCCAACGTAGAGGTGGTGCCATGGCACCAATACTGGTGGCGTGACTGGCGCCCTTAATCACGCCGTTTTCCACGGTTGCACCATACTTTCTTAATGCTTTAGTCATATTAATGGTATTTTGATCATAAACGGTTTTATCATTTTCAGCGGTCAACAGTAGATAAGGCGGCTGTGTGCCTTTGATATGTCTATCTGGCATGACCTCATCAGGGGTAACATCATTAGCAAAAGCACTAGAGCTACCATATTTACGAAAATCATAGCTATAAGGACCTGCAATGCCAATGACGGCGCTGATATCTTTTGGACTGATACCATAGGGAGCTAGAAAATCTGAATTAGACACTGCTGCCATCATATTAAAGGCGCCAGCTGAATGCCCAACCACGGCCAAACGCTGGGGATCGGCATGGAAATTTGCGGCATTATCATGGCTCCATGCAATAGCCTTGGCGGTATCTTCAACGTAATCCGGATAAACGTGCTCGGGCGCTTTGCGATAGTTAATCACAGCTGTAATGTAGCCTGCTTGCGCCAGACTCTGCCCAACAAAGGCATAGTCCTCTTTACTGCCACTCTCCCATGAACCACCGTGGACGAACACCACCATCGGATAGCTTTCGCTGATACTTTCCTGTGCCTGCGTCTGCATCGCTTGCGCTAAAGGCTTAGGATAATACATGTCCAAATCTTGCAGGGGCGCGTCGCCATATAAGATGTTTTTCGTGACCCCAACGCCGCCACTTGAAGTAAACGTATTAACTAGGCTCAATGCAGATAAAGCCTGAGCCTGTTGCGCGGCTAGGGCAATACCGCCTATAGCTATTACTGCAGTCACGCCTGCGCCTGCCAGCTTAAGTCCACGCGGTTTAGGTGTTTGGGGCTTGTTACCCTGTAACTCCTGCGCTTGTAACTTAGCCGTCTGTGAATTTGTGACAGTGGTCCCATTAGCTGGCTTGTCCGTAAGATGACAGTCCTTTTTTGTATTCTTCATATCCGTATCCCTATCAGGTTTCAATTAACTGGGTAGCAACCATCACCCTAGTATTGTTGGTATCAATAATGAGCGCCGTACTGACCGCTAGATTATTCAACTTAGTTTCTTTTTATACCCTTGTTATCTTACCGACTTCTTTAAAATTTACCGTCTTTTTACTGTTATGACTCTTAAGGTTCTTGTGAATAGTGCTTATACCAAGATAAATAGTACGCAATAGGAAAATAGTACTTGTCTCTTTTTACATGAGTTAGTGAGGTGAGTTATCTATATGAGTTATTTAACTTATTTATTGATTGTCATACAAGTCAATATAAGGGCTAGATGTCTCTTGCGCTGCTGGGTTATTATTGTCTAACACGACAATTGGTGCGGCATCTCTAACCATCGGCTTAGCAACGGTTGCAGAGGATTTTATGTTACTTTCAAACATAATATCATCCTCATTAATCGGTGCTCCTCTATCATCTAATAAGGTCGTCAACAAAACCAACTCA
This sequence comes from Psychrobacter urativorans, assembly GCF_904846675.1. Classification (GTDB taxonomy): domain Bacteria; phylum Pseudomonadota; class Gammaproteobacteria; order Pseudomonadales; family Moraxellaceae; genus Psychrobacter; species Psychrobacter urativorans_B. The sequence continues at coordinate 16,112 of NZ_CAJHBT010000012.1, forward strand.
GTGATACCTACCGTTTTATTAGCAATATCAATCAGCAAGCTTTGCTGAGTCGGCGTCATCCGTCCCATCACATAGACCACGCCGTTATTGGTTACCGTTTTAATTTGTGACGCTCTTATACCATTGTTAGCGGTCACTCTTCCCAGTAGCTTCGAGGTAATATAACCATCATGGACGGTTGAGCTATACCCTTTGGCAACGCTGATATTCATCTCGTTATAGACGCTGTGAACGTCGGGCATGGAGCGCACTACTTCCTCAATTTGCTTTTTAAGTGCTTCCGATGGCACTTCACCGGTCAGCAATACTTCGCTATAAAAGCTGTTGATACTAATGCGACTGTTTTGTTGCAGATTTTCTTGTAGGCCATAAATATTGACCTTGACGGTGTGCTCAATACTACGATCAAGCAGGCGCTGTGGAATGGTGCGTTCGGTCACGGGTACGCCATAAGTCCCTTCGGTGCTATTGGTTAGATAATTGGTGGTACAGCCGGTATTCGCAATGCTGGCCATGACGATTGCGCCAATTAGAGCACGGCGCGGCGTGGTAAAGATAGTGGTGAGCGAATGCATCCTTGTCATTATTTACCTCATAAGACATTATTAAATAGGTGACGTCGATTATTACGGTTACTTTAATTGAAGTTACTTTACTTACATTTTATCTTTGACGGTTAGGTATTTGGTAACGGCATATTGTTAAAACCCTTCAGTTACCTTTTGAATGGAATTTTTAATCATTACCACGCTGCGGCCATAAATGCACCCATAAACCATTCAGGCTGGTAATCAGTTTTTAAATGGTTCACTTGCTCAATATCATAAGCAATCACATCAAACCGGCAATCATAGCTGGCATATTTAGGAGTCTGCTGTAAAAAGTATTTAGCCGTTTTGATAACTTTACGCTGTTTTGACTTCGTGACACTAAGGGCGGCATCACCAAAACCTGAACGTAGCCGCTGACGTACTTCAATAAATACTAAGGTCGACCATGCCTGCCCGGCCTCTAGCATGACCAAATCCAGTTCACCGACTTTAGGCTGCTGCCAGTTTTTTGCAATCAGCGTCAGCCCCTTATATTGCAAAAACACCAATGCTTGTTGCTCAAAATAACTGCCCTGCCGCTGCTTAGGAGAGTTCAGTGCCAGCGGACGATGATGGTTGCTTTTATTAGTATTGTTATCAGTATTAATATTGGCAAGATTATTAGCAGTTTCATTAACACTGTCATCAGTATTATTAGTCATAACATGGGTTTCCTTTATTTAAGATGAACAACCATGATGACCGTTAAGCACGCTATTATTGTCAATAAAAATGATAGGCCACGCAACAGGCAGGCAATTCAGATTTATCATAGCACAACATGCTAAACTAATGACTTTTGCGCGTTTAGTGCTTTGGTAATAAGCGCATTTGCCAAGCGCTTTTACAATGGTCACAACACCTAAGAGGTTTTCATGTCTACCCCCACTACAATGCCGGCTTGTCTCTATATCGTTGCCACTCCCATTGGGAATTTAAGCGATATGACGCCGCGCGCGATTGATACGTTAAAGCAGGTTGCTATCATCGCTTGTGAAGACACACGTACCTCCGGTAGGCTATTGTCTCATTTTGGCATTGATACCAAGATTGATATTAAGGGCGCTAAAGATAATAATGATGATAAGGCGGTTAGTAAAACTGACAATGATAAAAACAACAGTAATAATACTGATGGCAGTAACACTGAAAGCAAAAAAGGCCATAATAAACTGTGGGCTTATCATGAACATAATAGCGCGGTTCAAACGCCCAAAATTATCGAAATGATTCAGCAAGGTCATTCGGTCGCTTTAATTAGTGATGCCGGAACACCACTAGTCAGTGACCCTGGTTATCAATTGGTACAAGCTGCGCATGCCGCAGGCGTAATGGTCTCGCCTATCGCTGGGGTATCAGCTGCTATTGCAGCGCTATCAGTGGCAGGGTTGCCATCCGACCGTTTTAGCTTTATTGGTTTCTTACCCGCTAAGACTCATGGTCGCCAAAAACAATTGACCGCTTTAAAATCCCGTACCGAGACGCTGATACTCTATGAAGCCCCGCATCGTATTATTAGTAGTCTGGAAGATATGGCAGAAGTCTTTGGTACGGAGCGCGAGGTAACTTTTTGCCGAGAATTGACTAAGACTTTTGAGACCGTTTATAAATCTACCCTTGCCGAATTGATTGAGTTCGTTAAAGCGGATGACAATCAGCAACGCGGTGAGATGGTAGTGATTGTCGCTGGTGATAATGTCGCCCAAGATGATGATGACATTAGTGTCCACGATGAATTATTGCAGCGTTTGTTAGTAGATTTATCCGTTAAAAAAGCGGCGGCTTTGGCCTCTGATATCACGGGTGTCAAAAAGAACGCTTTATACCAGCGCTTGCTTGAATTGCAGGTTTAGGTCGCTGACACTTTTATTTTGTTGTTAATTTTTTAATATTAAATTAGGAGAAATAGATAATGTACGATGTGATGGCAATAGGTAATGCATTGGTTGACCATGAATATATGCTCAGCGAGGCGGCGCTAGAAGAGACTGAGCTGACCAAAGGCAATATGACGCTGGTGGGACTTGAAGAGCAGCAACAGCTGTTGGCGTATTTTCAACTGGCAGAAATTGAACCGTCAAAACAAGCCGGCGGTGGCTCAGCAGCCAATACGATGTTTGCCTTTGCCAGCTTAGGCGGTAAGCCGTTTTATGCCTGCCGCGTGGGCGATGATAAGCAAGGGCAGTTTTATCTGCAAGACTTAAATCAAGCCGGTGTCACCACCTCAGATCAGTCGATACATGCGGGCGGCGTGACCGGCTCATGCGTGGTGGCTGTGACTGAAGACGGCGAGCGCACCATGCAGACCTACCTTGGCACCTCAAGCGATATCACCGCTGATAATGTCAATTTTGACGCGCTAGTGCAAGCCGACTGGCTATATTTAGAGGGCTACTTAGCAATGTCTGAGGGCATCCAGCCTGCCATGACCCAGTTGCGTCAACAAGCAGGAATTCATGGTGCCAAAATCGCCGTAAGCTTTGCTGACCCAGCAGTAGTAAGATTTGCTAAAAAAGGCTTACTTAATATGCTCGGCAATAAAGTCGAGATAATATTCTGTAATAGCGAAGAGGCAAAACTATTCACCGATAAAAAACAAGTGAAAGCGGCAGCACGCGCGCTACTTGAGCATTGCCAAATTGCAGTGGTGACGGATGGTGCCAAGGGTGCGATTATCGCGCAAAAACCTGAGAATGACAACGACGATATTATCATTCATGACGTTGCCACCCCAGCTGTTGCGGATGTCATTGATACCAATGGCGCAGGCGACAACTATGCGGGTGCGTTTTTATATGCCCTATCACAGCAATACAGCTTACCAGAGTGTGGTCGTCTTGCCAGCGAAATCTCAGCTCAAGTCATCCAGCAATTTGGTCCACGCTTGGAACCACAATATTATCAAGAAATTGCCCAACGGGTGCTGTCTGCTTAGGTCATTAATTTAACTTTTAAACTGCTGAGAAAATAAAAAAGCCCATATCAAATCGACATGGGCTTTTTCTTATTAATTTTACGTGACGGACTTAGCAATATTATACCGACGTCTTTACCTTAAGAAGACACTAAGGCTTGTTCTAAATCTGCTTTAATATCGTCAATATGTTCAATACCAATCGACAAACGTACCATATCTTCGCTAACTCCCGCTTGTGCCAATTCTTCTTCATTGAGCTGGCGATGGGTAGTCGTTGCTGGATGGCAGGCTAGTGATTTAGCATCACCGATATTCACTAAGCGTGTAATCAGCTGCAAGGCATCAATAAAGCGTGCCCCTGCATCACGGCCACCCTTCACGCCAAAGGTCAAGATAGCTGATGGCGTGCCTTTCATATAACGTTTTGCAAGTTCGTAGTCAGGATGATCTGGCAAACCGGCGTATTTTACCCAAGCGACTTTATCATGGTCACGCAGGTATTCAGCAACGACTTGCGCGTTTTGTACATGACGCTCCATTCGCAAGCTTAACGTTTCCATCCCTTGCATAATACTAAAGGCATTTAACGGACTTAATGCCGCGCCGGTATTACGCAGCGGAGCAACACGAGCACGGGCAATAAAGGCGGAAGCACCGATATCTTTGACAAAATTCACCCCATGATAACTGGCATCGGGGGTATTAAGTAGTGGAAAACGCTCAGGATAATCACCCCAAGGGAACGTGCCGCTATCAACAATCGCACCACCGATAGATGTGCCCGTGCCGCTCATATATTTGGTTAATGAATGCACCACGATATCAGCACCAAACTCAAACGGACGGCAGAGTGCTGGCGTAGCAACCGTATTATCAATAACTACCGGTACACCATATTCATGAGCGATATCGCTCAACGCTTGAATATCGACAATATTACCGAGGGGATTACCGATACTCTCGGCAAAAATTATTTTAGTTTTATCATCAATCAAACCACGAATAGACTCAGGATTTTTATGGTCAAAAAAGCGTACTTCGATACCTTGGCGCGGCAAAGTATGAGCAAATAAATTATAAGTACCGCCATATAACGTCGATACGGCAACGATATTGTCACCCATTTCACAAATGGTCTGCACGGTATAAGTAATCGCCGCCATTCCTGAGGCCACTGCCAAGCCGCCTACGCCGCCCTCAAGCGCGGCCACACGTTCCTCAAGTACCGCATTGGTCGGATTCATAATACGGGTATAAATATTGCCTGGAACTTTCAAATCAAATAAATCTGCACCATGCTGCGTATCATCAAACGCATACGAGCTGGTGTGATAAATGGGCACAGCGACCGCTTTGGTCGTTGGCTCAACACTATAACCGGCATGAATAGCTAGGGTCTCTAAATGTGGCGTGCGCGCTGTTGAATTAGCTGAGTTAACGGATTGTTCATCACTCATCATATACTCCTTGGCAAAATTAAAAAACTATCTATCAAAAATCATAGTTACAAAAAAAGCTGAGTTAATAGTAACCCAGCTTTTTTATGAAAGAATAGCAAATTTTTAATGTCTTAATGAATAAAATTCATAACCAGCAAGAATAATAAATTATTTTAGTTTAACCTAAACCTTTATTTATAATAGGCATTTTCAGTGCTGGTGTGATCAGTCTCATCAACCACTTGGGTGAGTTCTGGTATTTGCTGCTTGAGCTGCACTTCCACACCTTGGCGTAAAGTCATATCGACTGCAGAACACCCTTGGCAACCACCACCAAATTTTAGCACAGCGGTAAGGCCAATACCTTCTTCTTCAATAAGTTCTATTAAATCAACCATACCGCCATGCGCGGCCAAACCGGGGTTAATCTCAGATTGCAATACGTAGTTAATACGTTCTTCAACGCTAGCATCTGCACCAACTTTTGGTACTTTAGAGTTTGGAGCTCGGAAAGTTAACTGACCACCGAAGCGATCTTTATTATAGTCAATTACCGCATCTTCTAAATATGGTACGGATGCGGCATCAATAAAGGCAGAAAAATTATCATAGCTGAACTGCAAATCAGCACTGTCTTCTTCACCCGGTTGGTTATAGGCCATACAGCATTCAGCACGCGGCGTACCGGGATGCTCAACGAAGATACGCACACCGATACCATCGGTATCTTGCTTCGATAGCAAATCAGCCAAATAACCTTGCGCTGCTTCAGTGATAGTAATATTGCTTTTGGTTTCAAGCTGCTCAGTATCTAACGCCGACTCATAGTCCGCAGGAGCGGTATCTGTTGGGTTGTGTTCACTCATAATTATTCCTATGCGTTATGACACAAACGCTATATTTATCAAAAGCTGCTGTGTCGTGAATTTGGGAAAATATGGGAATTGCTAATCGTCACGGCTTATCGTTATATTGGTCTGTCCGTGATAACTATCAAGTTATAACACCTATTATACCGTACTCAGAGCTTAATTCCGACTGCGCTACTGTGATTTAAAGTTATCTTCTACTCATAGACAGATTTGGTTTTTTTTATGACCATACCTTTAGGCATAATTAGGAAATAACTTAACTATATTTAAAGAGGTAAGCTTTATCTTAAGGCAGTAATGTCGTTTATCAAGCGTGAAGAATACATGGCGCAGAACCCATTACAGCGTTTAACGAGTTTAGTGAAAACACTCAAGACCTTATCGTAAAAAACCTTAAATTAATACCATAGCACCGTATGAGGAATAATGACTAAATATAGTCATTACGTTATAATTTTCAGAAAAACAGAGACAAACATTACCCCTGCCCACTATTATCTACAAGCTTCAGCCATCTCTTTACGAATATAAAGTAGATTGACTACCACCAAACCAGTGGTAATATGAACAAACGAGGGGAACAAGATATTAAACCCCATTATCAAGCAGCACTGTCTCTTCTTTAATAAGGTCTCTTATGGATCGGTTATCAGGCATACCATTTGCCTCAAGAGTTTCAACTAGGCTTAAAAGGTTACACTCCAAATCAGCTGCTGCTATTTACTCGGTTAGCGCAACTGGCTTAATGTCTGGTCGGCAGTCCGCTTCGTCTTTGACGTCGGCGTCTCAGCCTACATTGTCTAAAAACGAGGCCCCCTTGCCTAAGCCCGCTGTCTTAATTGACGATACTACCAATCTGTACCAAGTTGATGATTTATTATTTAGAAGTGAGCAGCTACGTGCTGGGGATATCGCGTTGCTAAAAAATAATAACATTGACGCTATTCTCAATCTACGGATCTTTGGTCAAAGATCGAACCATAAGCTATTAAAGGATCTTATCGATGATACCGCTATCAGTTTGTGTGGTTATCCGCTTAAAACATGGTATGTCACCCCGCAAGAAGTAGCAGAGGCACTGACGCAGATAAAATCCTTACAATCTCAGAATAAGTGCGTATTAGTTCATTGTTACCACGGTGCCAATCGAACTGGAATCATCGTCGCCATGTACCGCATCATTGAACAAGACTGGCCGATTGAACAAGCCAAGCTGGAAATGGTGACCGGTGATTTTGGCTATCATCCAATGTGGTACAACCTACGAGCCATGTTAAATACTGCCACAGTTGACGCCGTTCGGGCGCAAATGTAGACAAGCTTGCTGTATTAAACGCTAATGTCTGCGACCTTTTCCTTTCATTTTTGTATTGCCTCATTGTCCTATAATAAGTAGCCATCATTAGCAATTATGTATCGTGATACCCCTTTACACTTGTCAGTATGTAAAGGGCTGTGTCAGTATTAGCGTCATTGAACCATCATAAATAAATGATTGATAATAATTAATAGATATATCGCAAGGAGTTGGCGTTGATGAGTGTGTTACCTGAACAAGATATAGTGGCAAATCCAGTACAGAGTCCAGTTGGTTTAAATATGCACGATGACGCTAAACATTATCGTTATCTGGTATTTATCGGCCGTTTTCAACCGTTCCACCGTGGTCATAAAGCGGTTATTGATGAGGCGCTAAAGCGGGCCGATGACGTGATTATGCTTATCGGCTCAGCCAATCTACCGCGTAGTTTGCGTAATCCGTTTTCGGTTGCTGAACGTTCTAACATGATTAAAAAGGCATACTCAGCAGACGAGGCTAAGCGTATTCACTGCGTAGGCCTTGATGATGCATTATATAATGACACGCGCTGGCTAAAATATGTACAAGCCGGCGTCAAATCAATCACCGGTGATTTGGACGCTGATATTGGTCTGATTGGGCACTCTAAAGACAGCTCATCATACTATCTCTCCTTATTTCCTAATTGGGCAGCCGTCTCCGTACCCAATTATCATAACCTCTCAGCCACCCCCATTCGCGACAGTTATTTGATGGGCGCAGCGCCTACGCCTGAGCGCACTCCCGAATCGACACGTAACGTGTTAAACAAATTCAAAAAAACTTCTGACTATCAGCGCTTGCATGAAGCAGCAGGCTTCATTTATAAATATAAAAAACAGTGGGAAGCGGCCCCTTATCCGCCAACCTTTATGACCGCTGATGCACTGGTGGTACAGTCAGGGCATATTCTTTTAGTAGAGCGTCGCGGCATGCCAGGACGTGGATTGTGGGCACTACCAGGCGGTTTCCTTGACCCAAAAGAAAGCTTATTTGGTGCCTGTATCCGTGAATTACGTGAGGAGACGCGCCTAGAAGTTCCTGAGCCAGTACTGCGCGGCTCATGCCACAGTCAGCATACCTTTGATGATCCATACCGCTCTGCTCGTGGTCGAACTATCACCCAAGCCTTTTATTTCCAATTAAAAAACGACCCAAAAGGGCTACCAAAAGTAAAAGGTGGCGACGATGCCGCTGGAGCATTTTGGTTACCGCTGGCTGAGCTTGATGCCAAAAAGATGTTCGAAGACCACTATGCCATCATTACTAAAATGGTCGGGTTGTAGGATTTAATAGTATTGAACCAACATAAGCTAAGGATGAGATGGCTTTGAACGAAGAAAATAAAAATAATATCGAAGATAAGACATCGTTTCTATTTGAAGTTCTTAAAAGATATGATCATTATATTGCCACAACAAACTTTAAAGTTGGTTTGATGATGTCTTTTATTGGCGCTATTATTTTTGGACTGACTGTACGGGTAATTTCCATTCAATCAACTCAAGCTGGATGTAGTCTAGTTTACTCCTTCGCTGTCACTTTTTCTTTATTAACAATAATCTTCTCTCTGGCTGCTGCTGTGAACTTATTAAGAGTAGTATTCCCAAATACTGGAACTCATACCGATGGAACCTCTCTAATTTTTTTTGGAGACGTTGCTAATAGCAAGAGTGGAGCTGACGGCTATAAAAGTAATATTGAAAGAGCTGACTCTGGAAACTTACTTAATGATTTATCAAAGCAAACCTTCCTCGTAGCAGAAGTAGTAAATGAGAAATTTAGAGTACTAAAAATTTCCGTAAATATTATTATTTATGCTGTAATCCCTTTACTCTTCATCTCTATAACTCTAATAATTATCGAAGGAATGAGATAATAATGTCTAATTTGGAAAGCTTATTTCAAAATTACTATGAACAAATCAATAATAAACACTCATCATTGACTAAAAATGAATCATTAGAAGCCTATGATTCACTGACAGAATCGCTAACGCTAGGGCCACAAGCAGAGTTTTTATTACAGGCTCAAATAAGACCCCATTTTGGTAAAAAAGGGGTTAATAACTCTCCAATTGGAACGCACCCTGACTTCATTGCATTAGAAAGTACAAGAGCAACGCAAAATCATTATGCATGTACCTTATTTGTAGACATTAAAGGATCAACTAGACTATCTCTTTTATATGATTTAGATTTTGTTTTTAAATTTAAGAATACCGTTATTCAAGCTTGTGTAGAAATCATTAGATCATTTGATGGTCATGTTCATAGGTTAATGGGAGATGCTGTAATGGCTTTTTTCGGAGGCAGTTCTACTGAAAAAGAAGATGCTATTGCAGATGCAATCAATTGTTCCATTACTCTTAGAGCAATTCTAGAAGAAAGTATTAAACCTTGGATGGAAAAACAAGGTCTTGAAGCAAAAGATTTTGGCTTTAGGGTAGGCTGTGATTTTGGAGACAATCATGAAGTAATTTGGGGAAGCTTCGGCTACCAGAATGTAGGAGAAGTTTCAGCAGCTGGTCTTCCAGTAGATATGGCCTCTAAACTTCAAGGTCTAGCAAGAAAAAATGAGACAATGCTTGGACAAGGATTATTAGACTACGTCAATTGGCCAGAAAAATATTCAAATATTAAAACTCGAGTTAAAAACAATTCAGTTGAAAATCTCCCTATAGTAACTCCAAATCTTACCTACAAGGATAATTCTTCTTTAAACTATAAGATGCGCCAACTTTCATACCTAAATTGCCTAGAGTTCAGTGCCTTACCTAGAGACTTTCGAGAGAGGATTAGTGGTAGCCAGATAAAAGCAAACTCACACATTGAATATAAGTGTTTTTCTATAGTAGACGAAGAGAAAAAAGAATATATTTCATCATCAAGGTTTTTAGATCCAGATATTTCATTAGTTTTCGAAGTTCAAGCTCAGACAGCAAACAGGTTACTTTTCCCTTTGAAGGTGTGTTTTACTAAGACGAATCATGGAGTAGCAACACCAATTGAAGAAAGAGATATTGAGCAAAAAAACCTCTCAGGTACTTACAAAAGAAACGACTTAATAAACATAGTAGTGCAATTGCTCCATTATCGAAAATAGATTTTGAAGAAGCTACCCTTTATCCTGGACTTCATACCATGAAATGTGAAGTTTATGATAAAAATGGGCTTTTACTTTTCCGTGACTGGATAGGTGTCATGATTAAGTAGTCTACTTATTTCACTGCCCAAACCGATGGACGGCAAGGGTTAATCGCCGCAATTTTCGTAGCACCTCAAAGCAGAGGAGTTCTGTGATGTACACCAACAATCTAAATAACCTAATTCTCAATAGTGACAGCTATAAAACATCACATTGGGTGCAATATCCACCCGGTAGTGAGTATATGTCAAGCTATATCGAAGCCAGGCATGCCGACTATGATGTGGTGTTCTTTGGGCTGCAAGCCTTTATTAAAGAATACCTAAGCACGCCCATTACCCATAGCGATATTAATGAAGCCGAGACCATTATTCAAGCACATGGTCTGACCTTTAACCGTGCTGGTTGGGAGCGCTTGGTCGATAAGCATGGCGGTTATTTGCCGCTACGTATTGAAGCCGTTCCCGAAGGCAGCATCGTTCCCGTCTCTAATGTGGTCTGCCAAATCGTCAATACCGACCCCGAGTTTTATTGGCTACCAAGTTATATTGAAACCGCCCTACTACGGGCGATTTGGTATCCATCCACCGTGGCTAGTGTGTCACGCTATTGCAAAGGCATCATTCGCCAAGCGTTAGAGAAGTCTGCGGACAATACTGATTCGCTGCCATTTCGTCTGCATGATTTTGGTTCGCGCGGTGCCTCAAGTCATGAGTCGGTGGCAATTGGTAGTTTAGCGCATTTGGTCAACTTTGCCGGTACAGACTCCATGACTGCTTTGGTTGCGGCCAGTCGTTGGTATCAGATGACTGATGACATGCCAGCATTTTCGATTCCTGCGGCTGAACACAGCACCATGACCGCATGGGGACGCGAGGGTGAAACCGCAGCCTTTGCCAATATGATTGAGCAGTTCGGCGGCGAAGGTAAATCCTTCTCGGTGGTTTCAGACAGTTATGACTTATGGAATACCATTGATAATATTTGGGGCGATACCCTAAAAGATGATGTCAAAAATATGGGTGGGACTTTGGTTATCCGGCCCGATAGTGGTGAGCCAATCAAAGTTATACGCGAAGCATTAGAGCGCTTGGCCGTGAAGTTTGGTACTACTCTTAATAGTAAAGGTTATAAAGTTCTGCCTGACTATGTGCGTATTATTCAGGGTGACGGTATCAATGCCCAAAGCTTGAGCAAAATTATTAATGCAGTGATGGCAGCCGGCTTTAGCACTGACAATATTACTTTTGGAATGGGCGGCGGCCTGTTACAACAAGTCAATCGCGATACCATGAGCTGGGCGATGAAAGCCAGTGCTATCTCAATCAATGGCACTTGGAAAGACATCTATAAAGACCCCGTTACCAGCCATTCTAAACGCTCTAAAAAAGGCCGCTTAGCACTTATCAAAGACAGCAGCGGACAGATGCAAACTGTCAAAGTCGATGATTTAGATGCTGGCACCGATAGTCTACTGCGCGACGTTTATATCGATGGTAAGTTATTAGTTGAAGACAGTCTCACGACTATTCGGGAGCGCACTGGATGGTAATGACAGCCAAAAATCTCCTACTCGCCCCTGTTTACCTCTATCAAGGCCGCAAAGTTAAACGCGATACGGTTCGCTTGCCAGAGCCGGATGGCGACAGGCACGGTCTTCTTAAGCTACACTCTGAAAACAGTGACGGCGTTACAGCTGCCAATTTGCAAACGCTAAGTCTGATGGTTGTTGGCGATTCTGCAGCGGCAGGTGTTGGTAGTGAGACCCAACAACAGGCCTTAGCGGGCAATCTTATTCCAGCCTTACAGCAGCAACCAGCTATTCATTCGCAGTTTAATGAGATTAGCTGGTCATTACAAGCGACTACTGGTTATACCAGTTTTGATATTCTGCGACGGTTGTATGTGCTGACAACGCCTAGCCAGCCAGTCGATGTGATGGTGCTTAGTGTCGGTGTTAATGACACCACCACTAATGTCTCAACTGTGAAATGGCAGCAGCAGTTAGAAGATATTATTGCTATTGCTCAGCGCAAATTTGGCGTACGGATATTGATTTTTGTAAGCCTACCACCGATGGCGAAAATGCCCGCACTACCCGCACCGCTTAATAACTTTATTGGTGCCAAAGCTACTAGTCTTGATCAGGTATTGCAGCACGTTTGTGCTCAGCATGACACCGTACATTATATGGCAACTGATTTTGAGCGCATGGCACAGGAACATAATAAGAAACATGGTAACGGCGACCCTATTGATGCCGCCACCATGTTTGCTAGCGATGGCTTTCATCCTAGCAGCATTACTTATAGCTATTGGGCACAGCAATTGGCAGAATTAATTGTGCCGTTATTACATCAAACACCGGAAAAGTCAGTACAATGTTTAAAAAGTTAAATTAGCCCGTAAATCTTAAACAAAAAAACCGCTGAACATTCAGCGGTTTTTTTATAGTGCAGCTTAGATAACTTTAATTAAATAATACTAATAAGTTACTAAGTTTAGTCTCAGCCAAATGCTTGGTATCAACCAAAGAAGCTTACGTAAGACGTAAAACTTATTCAGCAGAATCAGTATCAGCAGCGGCTTTCTTGTTACGGCCACCGAATCCACCAAAGCGTTTGTTAAAGCTAGCAACACGGCCTTCGGTAGAGCTTTTACGCTGCTCGCCGGTATAGAATGGATGCGACGCACTTGAAATATCAAGTGGGTAGTATGGATATTCTGACCCTTCGTATTCACGAGTGGTTTTGGTTTTTACGGTTGAACGGGTCAAGAAATACACATCAGCGTTAGTGTCGTGGAATAAAACGTCATGGTAATCAGGATGGATATCTTTACGCATAATAAACTCTCTATGTCCGATGTGTGGTCAGTCTGGTCGATTGTTTATCTAGAAGACAGGCACACGTAACTGAGGCACTAAGGGCATCTATCCGTATGGCAACTGCGTCACTGGCTTATTCCAGTACCCAACACCACATCTTCGCTCACTTAGCCTTTCCCCAGCGGGAAAATCAAACGACGATTTTAACGGTTTTTGGTATTTGATGCAAGGTGCTGTACGCGCCGAACACAGATAAAATTTTAATATAAACGCCTCATATTAAACCGATATAAAATAGCCATACTAGGCTGAATAGGCAAGTATGGATAATCATTATTAACGTCGTGAAGACTACTTTAATAACATTACTGACTTTTGGTAACTAATACGTTATAAATGTACCTTATAAATGATTACCGTCATTTATAAGGTACATTTATAATACCGAAATAACAATCAATCATCAACAAGGATAAATTATAATGCACATGACCCACATGAAAACAACCTCTTTATCCACTCGTGTCACTAAGGCGCTTTTTGTTACTTCAGCACTGGCGCTAACCACCGTTGCCAGTGCGGCCCTGCCTACTCAATGGCAACTCGATAATGCTCATACCCGAGTGGGCTTTGAAGTTGAGCATTTAGGGTTTTCGACCACCATGGGTCATTTTGATAAGGTTGATGGCACGCTTAGCTACAATATGAAAACACCCAATAAAACTCAAATGAACTTCGTTATTGATACTGATAGCATCAACACCGCTTGGGCAGCACGTGATGAGCATCTAAAGAAAGACGACTTTTTTAATGTTGCCAAATATCCGACTATGACTTTCGACTCTACTAACGTAAACTTTTATAATCCACAGCAAGCCAAAGTAACCGGTGATTTCACATTACTAGGCAAAACTATGCCACTCACTTTAGATGTGACGTTAAAGAAAATTGCCAATAGCCCGATGACTAAAGAGCCTGTTATTGGCTTTCGTGCAACTGGGAATATCGACCGTGTCGCTTACGGCATGACCACCTTTTCTCAAGGTATTACCACCAATGTTCCTATCCAAATCGATGGTGAACTGATAGAAAGAAAAGTAAAATAATTAATACAAAAAAATTCGACCCATGTCCTTTATTTAACGTCTCCCCGATGATAAGCGAAAGATATTAAATAAAGGATACAAGCCGAATTATTTTTATACTTACTAGTGTACAGTCAGTGCTAGCGTATATTCAATACTACTATGTATCTAGTACTGAATACAGCTTTGACTTACGGCATCATGAATAAAGGCGCTTTATTTGGTTGGAACTACATGCCAAACATCGCCTTTTTTATCGCCTTTTTTATCACCTTTTTTATCATTAGCATAGAAATATAAAGGCTTACCACTCACTGCCCACTGATATTTGCCATCTTCACGTTGGAACGTCGCGAATTGACCAACAGCTTTGGCATTGTTAGGAGCCATGAATGCAGGCCACGCCACCAGACAGGCTGAGCCACATTCTGATTTGTTCATTGAGTCTTTATCAAAAGTATATAAAGTCATATGGTTGGCAGCATCGACCAACATACCATTATTGCTGGCTACTGGTGCCGTATTACTGCTAGGGGTACTATGAACATCGTGCATACCTGATTCGTCGTTACCGACCACATTCTTTAACGTCGAACACCCTGTGACAGCTAAAACGCCTGTTAGTGCAGATAACATGATAATACGTTTCATAATAATTTCCTTATAATTAAAAATGTAATTCGGTTGGTTTAAAGTCTCGTCCGGGTTTGCTTGTTTGAACTTGTGCTCATCTAAACGATAGTCAAATACTGCGTTCAAATGACTAAAACCCTAACGCCTGAAATAAAGATAGCGGCTATCTATCCTAATAATGGATGCCACACTCCAATTATTTTGATCCATTCTTAATAGTATTTCATAGTGGCATTTTTTATTTGCACTCATTACTTAAATACTGAACTTATATAGTAATACTTACATAAGCATGTCAGTAATCAATTAAAATTTTTGGATTTATTTATCATAAATTGGTTGCTGCTCTTTCCATTTTTTAACCTAGCCGCTTTTAAATCTACATTCAGACAGTTTTAATATAGCACATGCTTTAAGTAGGTCAATTCTACCGGTATATAAACTTACAAAACCGTGTGAAAATTACAAATTGAGTCGGATAAACCATCATTTTAATCCCTGAGCTACGGTCGATGCTGCAACTTCATAGCAGTCTGTTGACAAAACTAATGCATCCTCTTACGTATTTACCGGGATATTTACTACAATTTTTTGTAAAATATGCTTTATGATTTTTCATACTAACTTCAATAGGCTTCTATAACGATAAGTAAAACTACATAATTACTTACTATTGAAAGTGACGCAAGCGGTTTATCTTCTCCATTGAACTCAACCGTTACCGCACGCATATAATCACTAACATCAAAAATATCAGTACTAAAAAGCGCGCCGACCCTAGCCGCGTGACACTATGATTAAAAATCATTAAGCACATAAAGCGATAAAGACAAGTTGTCAGCCCGTACCGATGCTCACTACCCATCTGACGCTTACGACATCAAGGATATGACCACAACAATGACTCAATCTTCTACGAATATCAAACCTCAAGCCGTTAAGCATGATGCGGCGACTCTTTACCAGGCCCATGACGAACAAGTAAAACGCGTTGGCATTCTTGGTGGCGGTACAGCGGGGGCAACCATTGCTATTCGCCTTGCCGCCTTAGGTCTTGAAACCTATGTTTTTGAAAAACAAAAATCGCTAATCGATGGCCCGCCAATGTGTCATTTGCATGCCGGTGGCAATCTATATCGCGAAATCCCTGATGAGGATTGTGTGGCGTTACTGAAGCAATGTATCGATATCCTGCGCCTATATCCTTATACCATCGATGTACGCCCAACGGTATTTGCCGTGCCGACTCGCGATGAGGGCTTGCCAGAAGATTTATTACCGCGTCTCGATATTTTAACCCAGGCTTATCGTGATCTTATCGAGCAAGATATTAATAATAAAGTTTTAGGCGAGCCGGAAAATTATTATCAGTTATATGGCCATGAGCAGCTGATTGAGCTGTCTGAGCGCGAGCAAGTTCCTGTGCCTAGCAGCGTAGACGAATGGCTGATTCCAGTTGCCAAATACCTAGACTTAAACAAGGTTAAATTCCCATTAATTGTGGTTCAAGAATACGGTTGGAATATTTTTCGCTTGGCGGCTTCTGCGCAGTTGGCATTAGATGAATACGACCATGCCCACGTTTTTACCAATACTAAAGTTAAAAAAGTCGTTGCGGTCGATTGTGATAACTGTGCGAACGCCGACCACCATGTCAGTAAATGGCGTATTGATTATGAGCAGCACAGCGAGACTCAAGATAATGAAGCTAAAGATAATGAAGCTAAAGCTGACTCTATCGAAGTCGATTATTTAGTCAATGCTTGCGGCTTCCGTACCGGCATTATTGACGATATGGTTGGGGTCGAAGTCAAGCGCATGGTGGAATTCAAATCCTCCTATATTACCCATTGGGACAATACTGGCGGACAAATTCCAGAGATTATTATTTACGGCGAGCGGGGTACTCCTGAAGGCATGGCGCAGCTGACTCCTTATCCAAGCGGCTATTTTCAGATTCATGGCATGAGCAAATTCATTACCTTATTTGATGATGGACTGGTGGCCTCTAACGAAGACAGCGCCCAACCTAAGCTCCCTGCACAATATGTCCATTACATAGAAGATGGCTGGGATAAAGCACCACTACAAGCCCGTAGTCAGCAAGCGATTGAATATATGGCAGAATTTGTACCGACTTTTAATAGTGCCCGCACTGTCGGCAATGCCTTATATGGTGGTCAGCAAATCCCCGGTATCGATGATACGCTGCGAGTAGCGGATGTGAGCTTATATCCTAATTTGCACTATGCTCGCGCTGAAAACGTTAAGGCCTCTTCAACCTTACTTGCCGCCGACGAGATTGTTAATCAGCTCATCGAGCTTGGTTTACTAGAGAATGACCTGCCTGCCGATCGTGATCGCTATGCTCATGAATGGGCCTATTTAGCCCGTAATGACAGCATTACTATTGATGAAGTGGCACGTGAATTGGCCGATGAGCGTGGGTTCCCGTTGGCAATGGCCGGTGTCAATCACAGTATTCGTGAAGAGGCATTAAGTAATTTGACATCAGCTGAAATATAAGCATTTATATTTAGCTACAAAAGCTAAAAATTAGGTATAAAAACCGGAATCCAAGACCACTCATTAGCCGTCTGTTCCGGTTTTTTATTTTATTCAAAGGGGTTAATGTTGTACGTACTATTATTAAACCAATTAATATTAATTACCTGCCATGGTTT
The DNA here is from genome assembly GCF_904846675.1 of Psychrobacter urativorans. Classification (GTDB taxonomy): domain Bacteria; phylum Pseudomonadota; class Gammaproteobacteria; order Pseudomonadales; family Moraxellaceae; genus Psychrobacter; species Psychrobacter urativorans_B. Next base: position 33,645 of record NZ_CAJHBT010000012.1, read on the forward strand.
CGGTATCTACGTCATCATCAATTTTGACTACGACGTGTAATAAGTCAATGGCCTCGGCAATCGTATTACAAACCACCAACCGCTCAAGATCTTCTTGCTTCATAAAACCTTGGTCAGCTGTATATTTCAAATGGTCAATCAGACGGTCATAGAAACCATTGATATTTAGAATAATCATCGGCTTTTCATGCTGATACAGCTGTCGCCATGTGGCAATTTCCATAATTTCCTCTAATGTACCAAGGCCACCGGGTAAGGTGATAAAGGCATCAGCATACTCTGCCATGACTGTTTTACGGGTGTGCATGGTATCAGTCAGATGCAGCCGCGTTAGCTGCTGATGGGCAATTTCATGTTTGAGCATAAAGGTAGGAATCACCCCAACCGCCTGTGCACCGCCTTTAATAACTTTATCTGCTACTGCGCCCATCAGACCAATACTAGCGCCGCCATAGACCAAACCCAAGCCATTTTTGGCTAATGCCTGACCGAGGTCACGCGCGGCTTGCTCATAGATGTCGCTATTGCCTAATCGCGAGCCACAGTAAACGGCGACTAATGGCATAGCTAGCGTTGACTTATCCACCGCTTTTTCAATATTAGTGATATCTTGGCTGGTTATTACTTCATAATTTTCATTGTTAATTTTCATTTGCATATAGCGTCCTTAATTTTTACTTAAATCGTTATTTTTGCGTACTTTTTTTAAATTATGTTCAACGGTTTGCTGGTTTGAATAAATATTCGACTACTTTTTTTAGTCAGATTTATATATATACGTTATACGTGTCTACCAGAGCTCTGAGAGGGTTGTCAACGATATATGAATTACGCATAATAAACGTAAACACTATCAGGCTCTATTGCCAGCATTTATCTTACCATAAGCCGCGCTATCTCGCGGCGACAGCGATTTAACAACACGCAATTACTACATTTTTTACGCTGTTGTAGCCACTAAACGGTAACATCTAAGGTCATTACTATGCCGCCACCAACGTTAAATAAGCACCAGAATCGCAGGCATATTAATAAATACTTACGCACGCTAATAGTGCTGATAACAACATTTATAAAGACAGTTACTAAAGCTGGCATCATAATTTTATTCTTATTTGCCATACAACTGCTTATAGTGAAAATCACCCAGCAATCACAATCCTTCATGGCGTCAACATGGCAGCGGCTCACCTTGTTACAACAAGAATTGCCAACAGAAAATAGCTTGCCAAGCCCGCTACTAGACCGACATCTAACCGATACCTGGGCCGGCGCCCGCAGCGAAGGGCGGTCACATGAAGGCATTGATATTTTTGCGCCACGTGGCACGCCTATTGCGGCCACAACCCAAGGAATAGTAAGTAAAGTTGGCAATAATAGACTGGGTGGCCGCGTGGTGATGGTCATAGGGCCTGGCGGTGCGAGCCACTATTACGCCCATTTGGAAGACTACGCAGATATTACCCCGAACGATTGGGTCGATGCCGGTGATATTATTGGCTATGTGGGCGACAGCGGCAATGCCAAAGGCACGCCGACGCATGTGCATTATGGTATTTATATTAATGGTAGCGCGGTCAATCCTTACCCTTTATTATCCAAGTCTAAGTAGCTACTCTCAACCCGCTTAAACTTCTACTACCTTAAACTTCCAATAAAAAGTTTAGTGGGCCATCATTGATACTTTCAACTTGCATATTAGCCCCAAAATGTCCGCTCGCCACCACTGAATGCTGAGTATGCGCGTAAGCTAACAGCTCAGCAAACAAGGCTTGCGCGGCATCGGGTTTCATCGCAGCGCCAAAATCAGGGCGACGGCCGTTATTGGTATTTGCCATTAAGGTAAATTGAGATACCAATAAGAGTCCGCCGCCGACTTGTTGTAGGTTTTGATCCAGTTTCCCAAGCTTGGTAGGATCACTAGTATTCTCAAAAATACGATAAGTGAGAATTTTATCTATAAGCCGCTGCGCACTCTGTATATTATCGTCATGCCCCAGCCCAATATATGCCAATATACCGTGCTCGATACTGCCAACACAACTGTCATTAACCGTGACGTTGGCACGGCTTACGCGCTGAATAAGTGCTTTCACTGATTGTCTCCTTTACAGATTATGGTCATACGACAGCTGCTGACCGTGATAAAATATAAACATTAATTATAATTTTTAACTTTTCTTGATTATTTTTTTAGCGTTTCTTTTATTTTAATTCTTATTTTGGTAGCCTATTATGACTTTATTTACCACCATCCAGCAGTTTGTGCCACAACAGCAACTGAGTAAAATAGCCGGACGCTTAGCTGCTAGCCGCCATCCTTTAGTTAAGCGCGCGTTTATCCGCAGCTTTGCCAAAGCTTATAATGTCGAACTGGATGACTATGAGCGTCAGAGCTTTAATGCTTATGAGAGCTTTAATGACTTTTTTACCCGCGAGCTAAAAGACGATGCACGTACTATTGATAAAACTTCGCACGGTATTGTTAGCCCTGCCGATGGCATAATCTCGCAGCTTGGACAGCTTCATGATAATAAGTTACTGCAAGCTAAAGGTCGCCATTATGACGTCGGACAGCTACTCGCTGATAGTGAAGATGGTCACTATTTTGCAGATGGTAGCTTTGCCACGGTTTATCTAGCACCAAGCAATTATCACCGTGTCCATATGCCATTTGCTGGTACTTTGACTAAGACCCGTTATGTTCCCGGCACTCTATTCTCAGTGAATAATAGCACTGCCGCTAATGTGCCTGATTTATTTGCCCGCAACGAGCGCTTAGTATGCATGTTCGATACCGAATACGGCAAGGCAGCAGTCGTCATGGTTGGGGCGATGATTGTCGCTGGTATTGAAACACAAGCGACGGGTAAGATTATCCGTACAGACGATATTCAAGAAGCTGAGCATGATATGAAATTTGCGCAAAGCGATGAGCTAGGACGTTTTTATTTAGGCTCAACGGCGATTGTGGTATTACCAAAAGCGGCAAAAGCAGACTGGTTAAATGGTATGACGCCTAACACTGCTGTACAGCTTGGACAGTTATTAGGCGTGGCAAAGGTATAGTTTATTGACCGTAGCGCTGTAGTTGCTACTTAATCAAGTTACTAATCGTCTTAAAGGCGGGGTCTTTACTGCTACGACACAGCTCAAACAAGATAGTCTCTACAGTAGTAATGACTCCGCCCGCTCTACGTATACGGCGCAGCGCGAGTTTTTTATCATAAGGAAAACGCGAACCTACTGCATCAGCAATAATGACCGGTTGCATACCATTATCCAATAGATCAAGTGCCGTTTGTAGGACACAAACATGAGTTTCAACGCCAAATAACAACACAATACTGCGATTTTGCTGAGCAAGGTGATTCCATGAGTCGTCATTGTCACAAGCACTAAAGGTGACTTTTTCAAAACCTCTAGCATTATCGCCTTCTAATAGCTCACGGATCTCAGGTAAAGTTTCACCCAAACCTTTTTTATATTGCTCATTAAGCATAATAGGAATATCGAGCGCTTGCAGACCTTTAACCAAAGTAACAATCTTTTTGACGATGTTTTCATGGTCATTAATATGCGGAGTCAGACGTTCTTGAACGTCAATGACCATCGCTTGCGTGTTTTCTCGAGCAATACGGTAAGTGCGATCGGTAATCATAATAGCCATGGTACACTCCTTGTACGCCTGCAACAGAGCGCTGCAGACTAATATATTGTTTGATTGGATATTAAATGAGGGTTTAGTTTTATAGTTATAACACTCTTCCTTATTTAGTCATATTTTATTCAGGGCGTCAATGAGGATAGTCGTTAATAAGAGCTATTCAGCCCTAATACAGACTATTAAGCTCTAATAATCGCTATTTAATAATAGCTTATAAGATTTTTGACGACCCTATTTGATAATCCTAATAAACAATATGCACATACAGAAGCCCCCAGTCATAATGACTGGGGGCTTTATTAATAGTTAGGGTTTTATTAAAAAAATAAATCTATTTTTAAATTATTGAATATCTAGCGAGTTAAGACTTAAACCCGTTCAATAATAGTAGCGATACCTTGACCAAGTCCGATACACATCGTAGCCAGACCAACTTCGGTATCCATCTGTTCCATAGCGTTCAATAAAGTCACAGTAATACGTGCACCTGAACAACCCAGTGGATGACCTAGAGCAATCGCGCCGCCATTGATATTGATGATGTCTTGCTTATCAGTCAGGTCCATGGCTTTCAGCACCGATAAACTTTGTGCCGCAAAGGCTTCGTTCAGCTCAATGGTTTGCATATCATCAAGGCTCATGCCAGCACGTTTTAATGCTTTTTGCGTGGCAGGTACAGGGCCATAACCCATAATAGCTGCGTCACAACCGGCAATCGCCATGCTGCGAATACGAGCGCGCGGCTTCAGACCCAAGTCTTTGGCTTTTTGGGCGCTCATGACTAACATCGCTGACGCACCATCTGATAATGCTGATGAGGTTGCTGCCGTAACGGTGCCGCCTACTGGGTCAAAGGCTGGACGTAGCTTTTGCATTTGCTCCATCGTTGCATCTGGACGAATCACCTCATCAACGGTACACAGTTGCAAGCGACCTGCAGCATCATGACCTTCGATACCGATGATTTCATTTTTAAAACGACCTTCAGTGGTTGCTTCCCAAGCGCGGCGATGCGACTCAAGACCAAAGGCGTCTTGTTCTTCGCGGCTGATATTATTCATCCGGCCCAACATTTCAGCGGTCAAGCCCATCATGTTTGAGGCTTTGGCATAGTGTTTAGAAGCTTCAGGGTTGAGGTCAACGCCATGCATCATACCGACGTGACCCATATGTTCAACACCACCAATGATAAAGGTATCGCCTTGGTTGGTCATGATTTGTGCAGCAGCCGTATGCAGCGCCTGCATTGATGAGCCGCACAGACGGTTAACCGTTTGGCCACCAGCGGTTTTTGGAATATCAGCCAATAGACCAATGTTACGGCCGATGTTTAAGCCTTGTTCTAGCGTCTGATTGACACAACCCCAGATGATATCTTCAACATCTCGCGGGTCAAAATCGTTACGTTCCACTAAAGCGCGAACCAATTCAGCAGATAAGCTGTCAGCGCGCACATGGCGGAACATACCGTTCTTAGATTTTCCCATTGCTGAGCGAACGCCATCGACGATGACCACATCTTTTGGACTTAAAATTGTCATATTATCTTCCTTTCAATTTTTATTATCAGTGTCAGTACAGCTTGCTCGTAATATTGTATTGATAGCTCATAATTCATAATAAATTATTAGTAATCGTTACCGAGCATGCGTACTGAACTTCATCCTAGTAGTGACTGATTATTACGTAGTCGCGTAAAAGGTCTCGCCAGCAGCAGCCATATCGCGAATTTTTTGCGGGGCGGCATAAGCTTTGCCAAGGTCGGCATATTTTTCGCACAGCGCCAAGTAGTTATCTAAACCCATTTGGTCGATATAACGGCAGGGTCCACCACGGAATGGTGGGAAACCAACGCCCATAATCATTGCCATGTCAGCTTCTGCTGGAGTGTCAACGATATTATCTTCTAAGCAACGTACGGTCTCATTACAGAAAGCCAGCATCATACGGTCGATGATCGCTTGGTCATCAAACTCTTGAGTATTGCTATCAGTGGTGTCTTTTAGCAACTCATAGGTCGCATCGTCAGCCACTTTCTTCGGCTTGCCGCGTTTGTCCAGCTCATACTTATAGAAACCAATACCGTTTTTCTGACCTAGACGCTCATTATTATAAAGATGTTCAATCGCGCCTTTATAATCAGGCTTCATGCGGTCGGGATAGCCTTCTGCCATCACTTCTGCGCCGTGTACACCCGTATCTAGACCAACCACGTCGATTAGATAAGCTGGACCCATAGGCCAGCCGAATTTTTCCATGACTTTATCGACATGGACGAAATCCGCACCTTGCTTAAGCAACAAGTCAAAAGCGCCAAAGTATGGGAATAGAACACGGTTCACAAGGAAGCCTGGGCAATCATTAACTACGACAGGCACTTTGCCCATTTTAGAGGCTAGCGCAACGGTGGTAGCGATGGCTTCTTCAGAGGACTTTTCACCGCGAATAACTTCAACCAATGGCATACGGTGTACTGGGTTAAAGAAATGCATACCAACAAAGTTTTCTGGACGGGCAAGCGCTTCCGCTAAATAAGTAATCGAGATGGTTGAGGTGTTTGAAGCTAAGATACAGTTGTCTTTGACCAAGCCTTCCACTTCTTTGAGTACCGCACGCTTAACGTTTGGATTCTCAACCACGGCTTCGATAACGATATCAGTTTCGCCAAAGTCGCCATAGTTTAAGGTTGGACGGATACGGCTTAAGGTTTCACCCATTTTGGTAGCCGTCATTTTGCCACGGTCGACCATTTTACCTAATAACTTGCTGGCCTCACCCATGCCCAAATCTAACTGTTCAGACTTGATATCTTTCATGATAATTGGCAAGCCTTTGCTGGCTGCCTGATAAGCGATACCGCCGCCCATGATACCAGCGCCTAGTACAGCCGCCTCGGTAATTTCATGTGCTTGCTTGCTGTGTTGTTTGGCTAATTTCTTAACCAATTGGTCATTTAAGAATAGACCAACCAAACTTTCAGCTTGTGGGGTTTTAGCCGCTTTAGCAAAACCCGCTGCTTCCACTTCAAGCGCTTTATCACGGGGTAAATTAACGTGTTTTTCAATCGCTGCAATAGCAAGTGCTGGTGCAGGATATTGCTTAGGATTGGCCTTGGCAAAAATCATGGCTTTAGCACTACTAAAGGCCATCGTTTGCTCAAGCTGGTTTAATTTAACCGGATTAAGTTTTTCTTCACGGCGTGCTTGCCAATTAAGCTCACCTGAAATGCACTTCTTCACCAAATCAATCGCAGCATCTTGCAAATCATCAGCAGGAACGGTCGCATCAACTAAGCCTAATTTTAAGGCATCGAGTGCTTTTTTTGGTTTGCCAGTAGCGATAAGCTCAAGCGCGTTATCAATACCGATAATACGCGTACTACGAACCGTACCACCAAAGCCTGGGAAAATGCCCAGTTGAGTTTCTGGCAAGCCGATAATTGCTTTTTCGCTCATGACCCGATATTCGCAAACCAGGGTCATCTCACAACCACCGCCCAGTGCTGCACCATTAATCGCCGCAACTTTAGGGAAAGGCAAATCCTCAAAGCGGTTAAAGTCGTTATTAATACTAATAACCCAGTCTTTGATATCTTCTTCTGATTGTTTAAATGAGGCCACAAATTCAGTAATATCAGCGCCAGCAATAAACACGCCTTTGGCTGAGGTGACAATCAAACCTTTGACATCACTGGCTTCCTCTAATGCTGTGACTGCTTCACCAAATTGTTTATTGGTCTCAGCATCGAATTTGTTAACGCTCTCATTTTCGGCGTTGTACTGCATATTGGCGATGCCATCCTCTAGCATGCTTACCGTAATGCGATTTCCTTGGTATACCATTTGGAACTCCTTACTATGTGTTAAATTTTAAATTATAAAAGCTACGTTTTAGAATTAAAATAAATAGCCTGTTAAATTGTGCAGCCTAATGTCTTTATTATCTAGCGCTCATTGACATGGCGCTTCGTTGTTATACTGACAGTTTTATACTTGCTTAAATTTAAGTCTAATCTTTCATATCTCATATTTTGTAATAATGGCGAAACACTACCTTTGCAGCGGGCTAAAGACTGTCTTTAGCCTTGTAAATACTAAGCATTGACGCCATTAGACCGTTTTTGACGTCAATCAGTGTAGGGGATTATGCCCCCAACTGTCACAAGCTAAAACCATACTCACAAGTCACTATTAAATCAATCGCAGGCATTTACCTCACTACCTTTGTGCATTATGAGCGTATACCGAGTAATTATATTCGTTGATGTTAACGATATTATTAATATCAAACTGCCACTTCATCAAAGCACATTCAGACGCCAAGTTAAATCATCGATACGTAACCAAAACTTATAGAACACTTATTATAAAAACAAATGTAGAAAACAGTAAAAAATAAGTCCTACTTAAAGGCCTAATACAAGCCTCAGCCCCTATCATGCTACACTAACCCTATTTTTATTATTCACCTGATAACTGGTTGGGTTATGACTATCTCTACTGCACCGCGCTTTGTTCCTTTTACCACTTTTGAACCTTTTCACCATGCATTACGGGCGCAATTAGCACAAGATATCGACGCGCTTTTTGCTTATGCTGATTTGCCAAGTCCACTCAACGATGCTTGCCGCTATGTGATGACCGGCAACGGTAAACTGGTTCGTCCCCTACTGCTCGCCAGCGCCTTTGTTAGTATCAGCGCTAGTAATAAGCAAATGGCCAATAGGTCAACTAGCAATCAATTTTCTAATACAAAGGCTATTGATGGTACGAGCGCAATAGAGAATCTAAATGATTTTTTAGACGCTGATGTACGCTACGATATGTGTCGGCGTGCGGCATTGGCCGTGGAGCTGCTGCACACTTATTCATTAGTGCATGATGATTTGCCCTGTATGGATGACGATGCGCTACGCCGTGGTCAACCCACTTGTCATATTGTCTTCGATGAAGCGACGGCATTGCTGGCAGGTGATGTATTGCAGACACTCGCTTTTGAAGTGCTAACCGCAGAGATTCCAACCTTCGCGCCTTTTGATTCGCAGGTAGCCAGCCAACTATTAGCCATATTTGCGCCACGAGCGCGGCGCATGGTATCTGGTCAAATGCTTGATTTGAACGCTGAAGCCAGCGCTGCGGTCTCGCAAACTGCTTTAGAAGCCATTCACCGTGATAAAACCGGTGCCTTGATTGAAGCAGCGGTATTAATGGGTGGGATCTGTGCGCAAGCAACTGCCCTACAGCGGATAGCATTACAAGACTGTGCGCAGCATATTGGCCTCGCCTTTCAAGTTCAAGATGATATTTTAGATGTCACTGCGAGTACTGACGCTTTAGGCAAACCTGCCGGTAGCGATGAGAAGCTCGATAAATCTACCTACGTAAAATTGATGGGTGTAGAAGCTGCTAAAAATTATGCACAGTCGTTATTTACCGATGGACGGGCAGCGATAACACGCGAGCTTGGTGACAGTACAGAAAGCTATGCCCTACTTGAACTTATCGAACGGCTCTGGTCTCGTAAAAAGTAGCCCCGTAAAAAATGGGCACGCATAAAATGAGTCCATAGAAATATATGTTTAGAAAAAAAATGGATGAAAAAGGACTTTAATTCAGAGGGCGGCAATGACTGACACCAATACCCAACGTATTTATCTAGGAACAGGTGGCTATAGCGATACCGATTTATTAGGCACGCTTTATCCAACCGGTACTAAGAAAACTGACTTCTTACGTGAATATGCCAAGCGATACGGCGCGGTGGAAATTAATAGCACTTTTTATGCCCCCATTGGTCAAAAGGCCTTTGCCGGTATGGTCGACAAAGCTTATGTTCAGGCCAAAAGTGAATTACAATTCGCCGTCAAGCTCCATCAAGACTTCACTCATGCCCGCAAAGGTAGTGCGGAACACGCACTGTCTTTTCTTACTGCCCTAACGCCATTAATAGAAGCGAACTGTCTAGCACCCCTGTTATTACAGTTCCCGCATGGCTTTGACCGTACCCGAGATAATAGGCTGTATCTAGCCAATCTAGTCAGCTGGTTTAAAGACTATCCATTAGCTGTTGAATTCCGTCATGCCAGCTGGCATACCCCACAAGTCGTCGATAGTTTTGGTGAACAAGGTCTCATTTGGTGCAGTGTTGATTATCCCAAAGTTAACGGTCTACCGCCATCACGACTGATATTTACTCAGCGCACCGGCTATCTAAGAATGCATGGTAATAATCTAAACTGGTGGGATGCGATGAGTGCCAGCGACCGTCACGATTATCGTTATAGCGAAGCTGAAATACAGGGTTGGGCACAAGCGATTGCCAATCAGCGTCAGTACTTTGATTGCCTTTATATCTTTTTTCAAAATACGGTCAATGCGCATGCTTTTTATAATATTGCGATGTTAAGAGAGGCGTTGGGTAGTTTTGGGTTTGAGGTGTTGTGAGCAACCTAGACTTTTAAGTAACGTCAATTATAGGAGCTATAGGTATGGAAATAAAAGTTAGAGAAGCTGATGATGTGCAATTAGATATAGATGCTCAAAGCATCGTTATATTGCCGTATAATTATGAGGCTAATAAAAACTACACATATAACTCAACATCAATTTCGTTTTACAAATACGCTAAAAGCAAGCTTGATATTAAGTACTTCACTGAACCTGAACTATTAGTTGAACAGCGCTCTGGAGACTGGTTCGCTCCCGTCTTGTTTGTATCTTCTGTAGCTATGACGCAAAATCCAGAACTGATAACTATCGCCTTGAGTGTAATTGCAAATTATGTAACTGACTTTTTCAAAGGTAAAGATAGTCCTAACATTCGACTTAAAGTGGTTCACAAAGAAACAAAGACGTCGAAATTGACAGAGATATATTATGAAGGTGGGCTAGATGGATTAAGCCAATTAGAAGCGTCAATAAACAAAATCGCTAATAAAGGTACATCTGATGAATGATAAGAAAATCTTTAAGGATATTCGTAGTGACTTCTGCAATTTTATAGACTCTTGTAGTCACTATGGTTTCTATACAAGAGCAATAGATTTACAGCGTAAAAAAGTTTTAGATTGCGAAAATTATCTAGAAGTTATTAAACAGTATAAATATCAAGCTATTGGAAGAGAAAATGAGTATGAGGCTAACCAGCTTTTTCATATGCAATGCATGATTAACGCCTTACGATCTTATCTTTTTATGTGGATTCAACTCAAAGAAGGTGAGTTTCAAAAATCTTGGACTAGTCTAGTAGATGTTCAAGAATATACTGCTATCGCATTAAAAACTAATGACTACGAGGGTGTTCGAATTTTTGAGGCACGTTTGATAAGTGCTGAAAAGTCTCTTTTTCCTAATTGGAATAGATACAATAGTTGTGGTTTTATAGAAACTATCGGGGAATGTTCTATATGTCATAATTTATTTTTTGATTGCGAGCATATAGAGAATGCAATCTATATGGGTAGTCTCTGTGAGCGTATAAATCGAAAGGTCGTAGAAATTAACCATGTTGCACTCGTAGAAAACCCACGCGACCGTAGATGTATTTTTACTAATATATCAGATGATGATGGAAACGAAATCGATAACTTTACTTTAGAGAAAACGGGAAACAAAGTAGATAACAATGATGGTTATCATTGCAAGGCTACATTATTCTATTTTTCTAGATTAGATGTCTCATAATTAAGCCTATAGTAGGACTAATTATGAAGTAATGTAATGGCTCTAATGAAACTGTAGCAATGAAAAAAAGGACACCTCGCGGCGTCCTTTTTTCTACTTATAAAGCTACGATAATCTAATGATTAAAGAGTTATTTACTCTTCAACGCCAGCATCTTGACCTTTATATTTTGCATTAGCGTAGTCCCAGTTCACTAATTTGTCTAGGAACGTGTCGACGTAATCAGGACGACGGTTACGATAATCGATGTAGTAAGCATGCTCCCACACATCACAAGTCAATACGGCTACTTGATCATGCGCTAATGGGTTATCAGCATTACCAGTTTTAGCGATTGATAGTTTGCCGCCGACTTTATCGGTAACGAGCCATGCCCAACCTGAACCGAACTGTGACGTTGCTGCGTTTTTGAACTCCTCACGGAACTTATCATAGCTACCGAAGTCTTCTTCGATTTTGCCTTTTAGATCGCCAGTAGGTTCGCCACCGCCATTCTTAGGCGTCATGCAGTTCCAATAGAACGTATGGTTCCATACTTGGGCTGCTTGGTTAAACATCGTTTGCTTGCTGTCATCTTTAGAGGCCGCTACGATGATTTCTGGTAGCGTTTTGTCTTCTAGACCAGAACCAGGTAGCAGTTCATTTAGCTTATTGACATAGGCTGCATGATGCTTGTCATGATGATATTCTAGCGTCTCGGCACTGATATGTGGCTCAAGCGCGTCTTTTGCATATGGTAGGTCTGGTAAAGTAATCTTTGACATAGTTATTTTATCCTTGCTGTTTTAGCCGTTAATCTTATATTTCAATCACGCGTCTGTGTTAAATACACTTACCTCAAACTTTACAGACAACGTAAACGTTACCACGACATCCTCAGATATTGTTTAAACGTATGAGCATAAATTATCGGGCTAAGTTTATTGTTAATTAGAGTTATTGCTCAATGTGCTATTGCACATCGTTATGCATTCAGAGTTTAGCCTTATACTACTATTAGATTAATACTACTGACTACTTAATACCACTAATTAATAGGTATTACTGCTAAGTTATTATTAATTTTAAATACACAACTTGTAAGCTATAATTCACTATAGCTTACTGGGTATTATAGCAATAATAATGCCTAATATCAGTTACCGAATGTTATAGCACACAATTACTCTCTATTAACCTTATAATAGCTAAGCGAATACCCAAACAATTTGATTCGGTAGTACTCAATCTAATAGCATTTAATACCGTATAACTTTAACACTAAGTAATGATTTAATACCCTGTAATAATGGACTTAACTTATGAGCGACTTTCAATCCCAACATCTATCAGACAATGTATCGCAAGCAAACCTAACACAAGCGGACTGGGTTCTTGCCAGCAATAATAAAGGTAAATTGGCAGAGTTTAAACGACTGTTCGCTGAGGCTAATTTAGACGTTACGATTATGCCGCAAGGCCAGCTCAATATCGAAGACGCTATTGAAGATGGTCTAAGCTTCGTTGAAAATGCTATTATTAAAGCGCGTCATGCCAGCCGTATTAGCGGGCTACCCGCTATTGCTGATGACTCAGGTCTCTGTGTGCCAGTATTGGGTAACGCGCCCGGTATATATTCTGCTCGCTATGCCGGTGAGCACGGTAATGATACCCTGAACAATGCCAAGCTTATTGCTGATTTGCAGCCAATACGCGCACAGCAGCCCGATACCCCTGTCGAGGGTTTATTTGTTTGCGTATTGGCAATGGTTCGTCATGCCGATGACCCTCTACCGATTATCGCCCAAGGTTTATGGCAAGGCGAGATATTAAACGCGCCACATGGCGATGGCGGTTTTGGCTATGATCCGCTATTCTGGTTACCCGATATGCAAGCAACGGCTGCCAGCTTAAGTGCAGCTGATAAAAACCAAGTCAGTCATCGCGGTCAAGCCATTCGCCAGTTACTAGAGCAGTTATAGTTACTGACTTAATTTATAGTTATTAGCGCAGTTATCGTCGTAATAAAGGTTAATTGGCGTCATCGTTTAGCTATTACGCTCAAAACAGATAATTTTTACTTTAATTAACAGATAGATTATACTGGTCTACTTTTAAAATTTTATTAAAATACCCCATTCATTCCGTGGCAATCAGCTGTAACGCGCACATATTTTGAGGGCTTGATTGCCAACTATTTTAATCCTAAAGGTGTAATCAACATGGCTACAGATTTACAAATCACAACCAACAAGCTGTCTGAAAAAGAAACCCAGCTGACCGTTAAAGTACCTGTCGAAAAAATTCAAAACAAAGTCGAAGGTCGTATTCGTCAAGTGGCAAAAACAGCCAAAATCGACGGTTTCCGTAAAGGTAATGTTCCTATGTCGCATATCCGCGCCCAATACGGTGCTGGTATTCAACAAGAAGTGATCAATGATGTGATCCGCGATACGGTATTTGAAGCGATTAAAGCTGAAGATATTCGTGCCGTTGGCATGCCTAATATCGATGACGTAAAACTTGAAGACGATTTCTTGGTGTATCAAGCAACAGTTGAAATCTTCCCAGAAGTTGACGTTCAAGGTATCAATGACATCGAAGTTGAGCGTCATACTGCCACTGTTAACGAAGAAGACGTTGACACTATGATCGAGAACTTGCAAAAGCAGCGTGAAGAATTTGTCGAGAAAAAAGGCATGGCGGCAAGTGGCAATCAGGTTATCTTTGACTTTGAAGGGTCAATCGATGGCGAGAAGTTTGAAGGTGGCTCAAGCGAGGACTTCAAATTGGTTATCGGTAGTGACCAGATGATTCCAGGATTTGAAGCTGGTATCAAAGGTATGAAAGCTGACGAAGAAAAAACCATCGACGTGACTTTCCCAGAGGATTATCAAGCTGAAGAGCTGGCTGGTAAAGAAGCCCAATTCAAAATCAACGTCAAAAAAGTTGAAAAATCAAAACTACCTGAAATCAACGAAGAGTTCCTTGAGCTATTCGGCGTAAAAGAAGGCGGCATTGATAAGCTAAAAGACGATGTTCGCAAGAACATGGAACGCGAAATCAAAAACGCCGCGCGCAGCCAAGTCAAGCAAGCTACTTTTGATGCATTGCTAGAAAAGAACGAATTTGACGTACCAAACGCCATGCTAGAACAAGAAATTGAGCGTCAACGCAGCATGATGATGCAGCGTTTTGCGCAACAGTTCGGTTCAAGCGCTGATAGCTTCGATAAAGACATGCTACCAAATGAATTATTTGAAGAACAAGCGATGCGTGCTGCTCGTCTTGGCATCATCGTTGCTCGTGTTATCGATACCAAAGGTCTAGAAGTAGATCAAGAACGTGTTGAGGCGTTTATTAAAGAATCGTCAGAAAACTATGAAGATCCAGCAGAAGTAATCGAGTATTACACTAATGATAAGCAACAGCGTGCAAACATTGAGTCTGTAGTCCTAGAAGACCAAGTGGTTGATTATCTAATTGAGCAAGGTAAAGTAACTGACAAAGAAGTTAGCTATCAAGACTTATTAGCCGCTCAGCAGCAACAACAGCAATCAATGTAATATTGTAGTGTTTTAGCGCTACTCAACGAAACTGTGATTAAAGTGCCCTAACAATCTGTTGGGGCATTTTTATTGGTGGTTTGTGTGCTTACCCCTTGATAAATGACCATAGACGCCTTATTAATAGTGAATAATTAATCATTTATCAGCTCAAGACTTATAACATTAAACGTTTATAGTTTCAAAAAACTATCATAACCTTAATTATTTTTAGCTAAAGTCAGTTAGTATGACTAAAAAGCGCTGCTATCAATAATGAACCAATATCTACAATGATGAGCGCGTGCTAGCCTTTACCCCTTTATTTACACTTTTATTTATAGGATACCTCTATGACAGATTATGATCGCATCACTAATAACCCGCATTTTGATATGCTGATGAGTGCGCACAATGCTCAAGGTGCTCAGAATACCCAAAGCGCGTTAGTGCCAATGGTGGTTGAACAATCTTCGCGCGGTGAACGCTCGTTTGATATCTTTTCACGCCTACTACGTGAGCGAGTTATCTTTTTGACCGGACAAGTCGAAGATCATATGGCCAACCTTATTGTGGCGCAGCTACTGTTCTTAGAAGCTGAAAACCCTGATAAAGATATTCATCTATATATCAACTCGCCAGGCGGTTCTGTTAGTGCGGGTTTGGCTATTTTTGATACCATGAACTTTATTAAACCTGACGTGTCTACTATTTGTATGGGCGGTGCTTATAGCATGGGTTCTTTTCTTTTGACCGCTGGAGAACGAGGCAAACGTTATGCACTAGCTAACGCTCGGGTGATGATTCACCAACCTTCAGGCGGTGCTCAAGGTCAAGCCTCTGATATTGAGATTAATGCTCGTGAAATCTTAAAAACCCGTGCCCGCTTAAATGAAATTATGGCTGAGCGTACTGGTCAACCGGTAGAGAAAATTGAGAAAGACGTTGAGCGTGATTTTTGGTTGGATGCTAAAGAAGCAAAAGAATACGGTCTAGTTGATGAAGTATTAGAGCGTCGCCCTGCATCATTATAAACACGGTATAAGCGCTACCTATAGCGCCCACTATGTCACTCAGCATTTGAGTGGCATCAGTCTATTTATAAGCTTTAAATTCTAGGAGTGCCTTTTTATGGCAGAAGATAATACCCCGCAGTGCTCATTTTGTGGCAAAGCCAAAAGCGAAGTCAAACAGCTCATTGCCGCCGACGATGCCAATATTTGTAATGAATGTATTGAGCTGTGTACCGACTTGATTGTGGATAGCGATGTCAGTGATGATGGTGACACTGATGGTGAAATTGATACCACTTGGGTCAATAAAGAACTGCCAACACCAAAGCAATTACGTGCGCATCTAGATGATTATGTCATCGGACAGGACGGGGCTAAGAAGGCCCTAGCCGTGGCTGTTTATAACCATTATAAACGCCTAAAAGTCAGCCAAACCTTAGCAAGTGACCGCAAAAAAGCCAAAATTGGTGCTGATGATGCGATGGTTGAGCTGGCCAAGAGTAATATTTTGCTTATCGGACCAACCGGTTCTGGTAAAACCTTACTCGCGCAAACATTAGCGCGCTTGTTAGATGTGCCCTTTGCCATGGCAGATGCCACCACCTTGACCGAAGCCGGTTATGTTGGTGAAGATGTCGAAAACATCGTGCAAAAACTGCTGCAAGCATCTGACTATGATGTGAGCAAAGCTGAGCAAGGTATCATTTATATTGATGAGATTGATAAAATCAGCAAAAAAGGTGATAACCCGTCTATCACTCGTGATGTATCAGGCGAAGGTGTGCAGCAAGCCTTATTGAAACTCATCGAAGGCACCGTTGCTGCTATTCCACCACAAGGTGGCCGCAAGCATCCACAGCAAGAGCTGATTCAAGTGGATACCAGTAATATTCTCATCATCGTTGGTGGTGCGTTTGCAGGACTTGATAAAGTCATCCAGCAGCGTACAGAAAAAACTGGTATTGGCTTTAATGCTGACGTTAGCTCAAAAGAGGACGGCCGCCGTAGCTCAGAATTGCTCAAGTCGGTGCAGCCGGAAGATTTGATTAAGTTCGGTCTTATTCCAGAGCTAATTGGCCGTTTACCTGTGCTTGCCGCTCTCGAGGAGTTAGATGAAGATGCGCTGGTTCAGATATTGACCGAGCCAAAAAACGCACTTGTGAAGCAATATCATTATCTATTCGATATGGAAGGCGCTGATATTGTCTTTACTAAAGAAGCCCTTGACGCCATTGCCAAAAAAGCGATGGCACGCAAAACAGGGGCACGTGGTCTGCGCTCTATCGTCGAAAATGCCTTACTTGATACTATGTATGAGCTGCCTTCAATGGAAAAAGCTGAGACGGTCACCGTCACCGTTGATGAGCAAGTCATCAATGACGGCAAAACACCTAAAATAGCCTCGTCTACATCTGATTCAGAACAGCTGGCTGTGGACTTTTAAGTCGTCTTAGTTGCTTTTTAAAAAAAACGGTATCTGGCATCAAGTGTGCTTAGATGCTGTTTTTTTTGCACTTATCATTCATAGAGTCTCAGTCAAAAAATGACAGGCGCGTCTATTAATCGTAATCAAAGCTAGCGGCAAATCATGCTAAAGTAGCATGAATCGCTCACCACTAATGATACAAAGGACTGTTTATCATGATAACTGCCATGACGGCTATGACCAACACGCTGCGTCAGCGCCTAACCCTTTTTCCAAACCTTGCTTCTGCAAACGCTACCTCTGCAAATTCTGCTCAAAGTACAGATATCACCTCCTATTATCATAACCATGTCGCTGCCATTACTGGTGCCGGCTCTGGTATCGGCCGTGAGCTTGCCTGTCATTTGGCAAGTTTGGGTTGCCATCTAGCGTTGTCAGATATTGACGCTGAACAGCTGGCCAAGACCCAAGAGATGCTCATTGGCTACGATAGCAAAGTAATGACCACTGTGCTCGATGTCTCAGATAAAGAGGCCGTCGATGCATGGGCGGATAGCGTAATGGCAACCTATGATAAGGTGAACTTTATTTTTAATAATGCTGGGGTAGCGATGTACTCTACCGTCGAAGGCAGCAGTATTAGTGAGCTTGAATGGGTCATGGATATCAATTTTTGGGGCGTTATCTACGGTACCAAAGCATTTTTACCGCTGATTAAAAATAGCGTTAAAGAAAGTAAAACCAATGCAGCTATAGACAATGGCCATGTGATTAATATCTCAAGTCTCTTTGGACTGACCGCTCAGCCTTCACAGTCTGCCTATAATGCCAGCAAATTTGCGGTACGCGGCTTTACTGAAAGCCTACGCCAAGAATTGGACATTCAGCGTTGCGGTGTCTCTGCGACCTGTATTCATCCGGGCGGCATTAAAACCAATATCGCTAATAATGCACGCGGCAATGACAGCTTAAGCGAGCTTGGTATGCGCTCAGGTAGCAAAGCAATTAAGAATTTTAATAAGTTTTTGCGTTTTGATGCTAAGGATGCCGCCTGGATTATTCTACAAGCTGCAGCAACAAATCAACGCCGCTGTTTGATTGGCAATGACGCTAAGATGATGGATACGGTACAACGACTTTTTCCTAACCATTACAGCACTGTCCTGTATCGCGCCCATAAGCTATCACGTAAAATAAAACCCAGCCGCCGTGCCCAAACTAGCGCTACCAAATCTACTACTACTGTATAAAAACATTAAAAGCTGCCACCAATATAAAAAAACTCAGTATGAAGAGACTATATAAAAAAGGCTTAAACATTATTTATGTTTAAGCCTTTTTTTCAATACTAAATAAGCCAGTCTAGCTATTTTTAGTTTTAAAAACAGCTTTTACATATTTAGTTACGTGAATTAATACTTGTGCTAAGTTTGACCACATTTTAGTACCTAGTATTTGGTATACTAATGTTACTAGTAACTTACAGCTTACTGACGTATTCTATATTTTGTAACGGTTTAATGATTTAAATATGAGTAATTCTTAGCTAAAAGTTAATAATTACTCGTTTAGATGACGAATTTTATTATTGGTTGCCTATTATATTTCTATATTTACCTATCGGATCAAGTAATAACTATAGAAAGACAATATCCAAATCAGGATATTACAACAGTCAGTTTTTGACTAATCAATCAGTCTATTATGGGTATTTTGCTACTTAACATAGCATATAAATATAACTTTACATATTATTTTTTATAATAAGGATATGCCAATGAAAGATTTTTCATCAGCCAAACCTTCTGTCCTTATGGCAGCTATTTTTGCAATCAGTGCTGTTGCTATTACTGGCTGTAGCAGCGATAAGGACATCAAAGCCGTCGACCGTGTCGAAGAAGCCGCAGCTATCGCGCGGGTGCAAGGACTGGAAGCCCGAGAAGAACAACTAAGAGGCAATATGCCAGCAGCTACTGATACGACCGCATCTGCAGAACCAGATGCTGATGCTGGCGAAGCTGGCGCCAGACCCAGTATCAAAATGCCTGATGAATCGACTATTCCCGATGATGAAGGTGGGCCGGCAATACGCCGTGGTTTACAGATTGCTAATCATACCTATAAAGAGCTGCCGGACAACGTGGGCAACCAACTTAATTGTACCAGTTGTCACTTAGGCAACGGCTCAGAGGCCTATGCCGCGCCTTGGAATGGTGTCGCGAGTATTTATCCTATTTTCCGTACACGTGCGGGTCGTGTAAACTCTATACAGGAGCGGATTAATGGTTGCTTTGAACGTTCAATGAACGGTAAGCCTCTAGATCTAGGTTCAGATGATATGAACGCTATGGTTTCTTATATGAACTGGTTATCACAAGATCTGCCTATTGGCGTCTCACCTGAAGGTCGCGGATTTGCCAAGGTTGACAAGACATTAGAGCCAGATCGTGATAAGGGCGAAAAGCTATTTGCTGAGAAATGTACCGTTTGTCATGGTGCTGATGGAGAAGGCCAATATAACGATGATGGTACTTATGTCTATCCTGCCATTGCCGGTGATAAGTCATTTAACGATGGTGCGGGCATGGCGCGTACTTATACAGCCGCTTCATTTATTAAAGGTAAAATGCCATTTGGTCAAGGGAACTCGCTAAGTGATCAAGAAGCAGTTGATATTGCTGATTACTTTACCCATTTAGCGCGTCCGGTAAAAGCCAATAAAGATAAAGATTGGCCAAACGGCGGCGCCCCTAAAGACGTCCGTCGCTAATCTTTAAACATTTATAACTAAAAAAGCCCAACTACTTTAAATAGCTGGGCTTTTTAATGGGTACCGATTAAGATAACCGAGATAGCTTAGATAATGTTGGCACTAAATCTAAGGCAGTTTCATATCACCAGCGACCAGCCAGCCGAGGCGGCGCATGACATAAGCAACTGACCAAGCAATAATAGCAGGCAATACGAACATCAATAATATAATCGCTGTCCACAGCTGATTACTACTCATTATGTCTTGTGAGGCTTCGATAACGCCAAATACCCCAACCAGTCCTGCTGTGCCCATACCTGCTCCCGTTGCCGTGCACGCCAGCCCAAATCCTGCGGTCGCAATAGGACCCACAATGGCACTAGCTATGATTGCCGGTAATAAAATCAGGGGTTTTTTGAGCACGTTAGGAATCTGTAGCATGCTAGTGCCTAAACCCTGTGATACCACGCCGCTAACGCCATTGTCTTTATAACTTGCTACCGCGAAGCCAATCATATGCGCCGCGCTACCAACTACAGCAGCACCACCCGCTAAGCCGCCAAGACCAATCGCAATACAAATTGCCGCACTAGACGTTGGCAAGGTTAATAAAATACCAACCACCACTGCGATGACAATGCCCATTAACAATGGCTGTAGTGTCGTTGCGGCCTGAATACCTTGGCCAACAGCGTTCACTGCCGCAACCACCGGCGGATTCAGCAGCGCACAAACCGCTAATGCTACCGCACAAACCACTAAGGGCACCAGCAAAATATCAAGCTTGGTCTTGCCAGCAATCCACGTGCCCGCACGGTAGGCAAATACTGAGGTCAAATAAGCCCCAATCGGATTACCCGGCAAGGCAACAAAGGTTGCAGGACCGGCTACTTGTGGCGTAAACAGCGTCCCTGCCATCAACGCCTCAGAATGGGCGCCTAGCATCCCTGCTACTAAGCAGCTGAGCATCACTAAGGTGGGCGCTTTTAGATAATAAGCAATGCCCACACCAATTCCTGCCCCCATCAATACCGAGGCCATTTTACCTACGGCTATCAATGCTGATATATTTATCCAACCACCAATTTGTGAGATGATAAGTCCGGCAATTAAGGTAACAAACAAACCCAACGCCATACCTGTAAAGGCATCAATAAAGTACTTTTGAAAAAATGCTTTAATACCGCTATGCTGTGCTACTATTGTTTTGGATACATCCATGGTCATGCTCTTTGTCTAAAGCTCATAAAAGGGCTACATTAAAAAAATGAGTAAAAGTTAATAAAATAGTTTGGACTTATTAAAATAGTTTTAATAATACAATTTTAATAAGATTATTCCTATGAAGGACTACTCAATAGACGGGTATAAAAAAAGCGCCCTAATGGTGACGCTTTCTTTAAAAAAAACAGGCTATCAAACCGCTAGCGGCGCTGTTCAACAATAATAGAATCAATACCATTATTCTGCAAACGCTGCTGAGCATTGGTAACGGCTTGGCGATTATTCATCGGTCGTGAGATGACTTGATAGATGGGCGCACCGTTAGCAGTCGCATTTTTGACAACTTTTGCATCGACACCCGCCATCAATACTTGTGCACGGCGACGATCGGCTTCGTCTGCATTACCAAAACTATTAATTTGCAAAATATAAGTCGTAGCAGGCCCGGCCCTTTGCACGCTTGCCGTCCCTGCACCAGTATTGTTTATTTTGCTTGGCGCATTACTATTATTGCTAGTAGTGTTGCTGTTAGCAGGCGACGACCCATCATAAGTAGCATCTTCTTCAACGATGACAATATCGTTATCATCGCTGCTATTGGCCGCATTATTATTACCACGACTTGGCTCGATGACCGTATTTTCAGAAATACCGAAGTTACCGTTATCACCGTTACGATTGCTCTCAGGCTGCGTTACCACAGCATCAGGCTCAAAATCGCTGATACTACCTACCTCACTGCTATCGGAATCGCCAATAGCTTCATCAGGAATGGTTGCCATTTCTTGATTGGGCAAAATATCATAAAACTCATAATCGCTATTATCGGTATCAGTATCAACACGCGGCTGGACCTGTCGATTGGGATCAGTTGCCGTCGATCCGGCTGGGCTAAAATCAAATAATGGTGACAAGTATAGAAAAACCCCTATCATCAGCGTTAATACTGCCCCGACAAACATCCATAATAAGCCTGACACGCTACTGGCCTTGCGCTTTTCAGTGGCACCTTTGGGTTTTTTGGCTAACATGGATCGTATTCTCCCTACCGAATCTATCTATAATAATGAACTGTCTTTATAACCAAGGCTATATTAACAAGCGCGTGACGTTTTACGACTTTATATGCCACTAACGTTGCCATGTTAATGTTCTAAATTAGATGCTACATGCTAGACGGCGCTGACAATCCTAGTAAACCCAGACCATTAGCCAACACCTGCCGTACCGCTTTTGATAGACGCAAGCGCGCTTGCATCATATCCAGCTCAGCCTGAGTTGGGGTCTCCCCTGAAGTGAGACTTACGGGTAAAATACGATTGCTGTCATACCAGCCATGAAATAGCGCAGCCAATTCTTTAAGATAATTGGTCAATACGTGGGGCTCATAACCTGTCGCTGAACGTAATAAGGTAGTAGGATAAGCAGCAAGCAGCTTGATAACTTCATTTTCAGCAGGTGCAATAAGTAGATGTTGCTGCTGCGCACCAATAGCATCATCCACTTTAAAGCCGCTGGCAGCTAATTTTTCTAGTACACGGCAGACGCGCGCATGGGCATACTGAATGTAATAAACCAAGTTGTCTTTACTTTGGGATTTGGCAAGCTCCAAGTCAAAGTCGACATGCACTTCTGGCTTACGCGCTACATAATAAAAACGTGCCGCATCATTACCCACTTCTTGACGTAATTCACGCAAGGTGACAAACTTACCCGAACGTGATGACATTTGTACCTTTTCATCGCCACGCCATAACGCCACGAACTGTACCAACACCACATCAAGGCGGTCAGCGTCAATACCCAGCGCTAATAATGCGGCTCTAACGCGCGGCACATAACCATGATGGTCAGCGCCCCAGACATTAATAACTTTATCAAAACCACGGTCGAACTTATTCTTATGATAGGCAATGTCAGAGGCAAAATAGGTACTCTGACCGTTAGCTCGGCGCACTACTCTGTCTTTTTCATCACCAAAGTCGGTCGATTTAAACCAAATATTCCCGTCTTTTTCGTACAGATAGCCTTTATCATCCAGTATTTGTAATACTGGCTCAATCTCAGCATCAATTGACTTTTCGCTGAACCAGCATTCATAGCGCACGCCAAAGTCGTTTAAGTCGTCTTTGATATCCGCCAAAATGCTACTAAGTGCCGCATTTAAAAATAGCTCGTAGCCATTACCGAGCAGCGTTTTGCTATTGGCAATTAAGCCATCAATATGCACTTCTTTATCACCCGATAACAGCACTTTTTCGCCATCAGCATTAACTTCGAATTGCGCATCTTCTGCGACATTTTTTATTACTTGGGAAAAGCCATGTACATAACTGTCGCCATGCTGATTTTTTAAGGTCTCTGCAATATCACGAACATAGTCACCTTGATAACCATTGACTGGGAACTGTACACTTTCGCCATTGGCTTCAAGATAACGCAAATAAGTGCTGGTCGCTAAGATATCCATCTGCCGACCGGCATCATTAACGTAGTACTCACGGGTGACGTCATAACCAACCGCTTCTAACAAGTTTGACACACTCATGCCAAATGCGGCACCGCGTCCATGACCCACATGTAGGCTAGAGGTTGGATTGGCTGATACAAACTCAACTTGGACTTTTTGCCCATCGAACTGCTTACTCAAACCAAAGCGTTCTTGCTGATTAAAAATATCGTCTAATACAGCAAACTTAGCTTCGGCGTTCAAAAATACATTGATAAAACCGGGGCCAGCGATGTCCACTTGACGAATATCTTTATTATCTGGTAACGCATTAACGATTTTTTCTGCCAACGCGCGCGGATTGGTCTTGGCCGCTTTGGCCGCAGTCATTGCAATATTGCTGGCGAAATCGCCATGACTGGCATCTTTAGTACGGGTAATCTGGCTGTTGTTTTGCCAATCATCAGGTAACGTACCGTCAGCTTGTAACGTTTTGATAGCATCGTCGAATAGCGAAGCTAGCGTATCAATTTGGGCTTGTGACATAAGATTATGAACTCGGATGAATAATACGAAAAGATAAGTAACCTGTAAATATAACAACCTTTACGCTGCATTGCACCATTTGCACCAAAAATACTCTTAAAACTCTTAAGCATACAGGCTAAGTACAGCATCGGCGTTGACTAACGAGTAAGCAGATAAGTCTTGGGTGACTGATAGCGGCACTGATAGTATAAGTGACGGTAGCGCTGATTGTAGCATTACTGTTGCCTCATGATTGGCAGCCGTTTATACCAAGCTTTTTACGCGCTATAATCACCGTTTATTCTTGGGAAATAATGCTATGTTTGCAATTGCTGAAAGTACTGTCACCAGCTGGGGGCTGTATATTTTATTACCGATATTTATTGCCTTCTTATTTTTCATTATCTGGGATCTCTCTAAACAGTCCGGTGCGGGGCGCGCAGGCACATTTTGGATGTTTTTAGCTCTTGGTGCTGGCTTTATAGGATTTATACTCAAGATTTTAATAGAGGTTGCGTTTAAAAAATGGTTTATCTAGATAATGGCTATTCTTGATACCGATCAATTTTAAATCTGCACTATATAAGCATCATTTCATAAGCAGTATTTCAAATTAAAAACTTCAAACAGTTTAAATAAACCTACTTTTTAGCAATTAAAGTAGCACGCTTTGGCGCTGGATGACCTTCAAGAGTTTTCGTCGGATCATTTGGATCTAAAAAGTCTTGCAATGAATGATATGTCATCCAGTCCGTTTTGTGCTGCTCATCACGTGAAGTTACCGCCACATCGACGCAGCGTACATCGGAAAAACCTGCCTTTTCTAGCCAGCCAATCAAGGCGGCAACCGACGGTAAGAAATAAACGTTATTCATCTGGGCATAGCGGTCTTGCGGTACTAACACCGTGTTGGCATCGCCATCCACCACTAAGGTCTCTAATACCAATTCGCCCCCTTTTACCAGCTGACCTTTAAGCTGCTGCAAATGCTCAAATGGCGACTGGCGATGATACATCACACCCATACTAAATACGGTATCGAACAGCTGACTGTGCTCAGGTAAGGCCTCAAGCGGTACCGGAATGTAGTGGGTACGGTAATCGTCTGCTGCACCGACAAAGTGCCTGATAGCCATAAACTGGTGGTAAAATAAACAGGAAGGATCAACGATAATCACTGTATCTGCACCCGCCCCTGCCATCCGCCAACCATGATAGCCAGAACCACCGCCCACATCGAGTACCCGCCGACCTTTTAGATTGCCCAAATGCGGTACGACGCGTTGCCATTTCCAATCACTGCGCCATTCGGTATCAATGATTATAGGCTGGCTTTCCTCTCTATCATTCTCGCTGCTACCAATCTGAAAAGGGCCTTTACGCCATGGCTTTAATTGCTGTAATAAGGCATGGGTTTGCTTGCGTTCAGAGTCGCTAAGCGTCCCATTAATCGTCACTCTATCACTATCTAAATCCGCTGTCTCAACATTAATATCAGGCAGCCGTGCCACCGCTGCTTGATAAGCAGGCGCGTGAGCATAGTTGGCCTTATCTTTGATACTATTCAGCCACTCAGGTAGCTTTGATAACCAGTCATAGGCGCTTGGCTGCGTTTGTGCTAGCGCTAATAAGGTTAAATACAATGCGCGTTCAGCGTAGATAACAGTGTCATTAAGCATAAAAAAAACCATTATTGTTATTATTTAAAAATGAAGATGAGAGCGCTTATTTGCGTAATAAAAGCGGTTATTTAAACGCCATAATAGAGATAAAATTCAAAAATTGGAACCATGTTAAATGACGCTCAAAGCCAACTTGGGCCAAGCGTGTATGGTGTTCATCTAAGGTGTCAGTAATCAATACATTCTCCAGCGCATTGCGTTTGCCACTGATTTCCATTTCGGTATAGCCATTGGCACGCTTAAAATCATAGTAGCGTTCGACCAGCCACGCATCATATTGCTCATCGAAGGCATGAGTTTTTTCAGTCAATACTAAAATCCCACCCTCGCTTAACGCGGCATAAATTTTATTTAGTACGTCCACCCTATCCGCCGCCGGTAAAAACTGCAAAGTTAGGTTTAATATCACCATATCACAAGGGTCAAGCTCAATGTTTCTAATATCAGCAGTGATAACTTCAATATCATGTTCAGGGTAATTATCGCTTAGTAAAGTACGCGCCTCAGTGGTCATCGCTGGAGAAATATCGACTGCTTTGATTTGTAAATCGTGCGGCGCAAACTCGCCTGCCAGCGCCATACTTGCCGCCCCAAGAGAGCAACCCAAGTCATAAACTCGGCTGACACGGCGACCATACCCAGCCTGCTCATTAGGCTCCTCTTGCTGGCGATACTTACAATGCCGCCGCGCAAATATAGGCAGCATTGCCAATACTTGACCATAACCGGGCACGCTGCGGCGAATCATATCCGGAAAGCAGGCGACCACTTGCTCATCAAAAGAGAAGCGCGCTGCCTTATCAAGTGGCGTGGTAAATAATGTATCGTGTTGAACAGTATTCTGTTGGATAGGAGGTACTGGCAAAGATGTAGACTGACTCATGGAATAACTCGTTTTTTGATAATGAAACGTTTACTAAAAGCAATTAAATTGCTGATTAATTGTTTATTGATGACAGTTTTTGGCTGTACTTTCATAGCTTTTAGCCATTTTTCAATAACCATCCACTTAGCAATAGCGCATTATAACATTACTGTTTGTTACTTATAATCACCTGTGCGCCTGCTAAGCTAAATGAATAGAATTCATACCCCATTTTTCATATTTATTCATGACAATAGGACAAATTTATGCAAACTATTATCTTAGGCGGTGGCTGTTTTTGGTGCACTGAATCCGTATTTCTATCCC
Organism: Psychrobacter urativorans; assembly: GCF_904846675.1. Lineage (GTDB taxonomy): Bacteria > Pseudomonadota > Gammaproteobacteria > Pseudomonadales > Moraxellaceae > Psychrobacter > Psychrobacter urativorans_B. Next base: position 60,784 of record NZ_CAJHBT010000012.1, read on the forward strand.
TAAAGGGCGTTCAATCTGTTGTTTCAGGCTATATGGGCGGCGAATCTGCTACCGCTAACTACCAAGCTGTTTGTGGCGGTAATACGGGACACGTCGAAGTTATCAAAATCGAATTTGATGAGTCAGTGCTACCGCTAGAAGTGCTGCTGGATGTGTTCTTTGGCACTCATGATCCCACGACTAAAGACCGCCAAGGTAATGACGTCGGTAGCCAATATCGTAGTGTGGTGTTCTATACCGACGAGGATCAAAAACCAACCGTCGATCGCACGATTAATAAACTACGCGATATGGGTCTCAATATCGTCACTGAAGTGCATCCTGCTGTTGATTTTTATAAAGCTGAAGACGCGCATCAAGACTTTTTTAATAACAACCCAGGTCAAGCATATTGCAACTTTGCTATTCCGCCAAAACTTGCCAAACTGCGTAAAGAATTTAGCCAATATATGGTTAGCTAAAGAGCCGCTTGCTTAACCTTTAACCTAATTTTCAATAAAAAGCCAAGTGTTGTTACGCTTGGCTTTTTTATTTGATTTAACATTACTTGTAAACAAACACTTTGCAGCACTGAGTTTTCCGCACATAGCTAAGTATTTATAGTATCAGATATTAAAAGCCGTTAACATTGAGTAAAAAATAGCATTAATAGAAACTCTGATTAATGAAGAGCATGACTAATAGAGACTATGACTAATAAAGGTAATTATATGAACCCTGAATTTTGGCAAGAACGCTGGAAAGATAAGCGCATTGGTTTTAATCAATCTGCGGTTCAACCGCTATTGGTTAAATACTTTACGGAATTAAACCTTCCCGCTACTAGCAGAGTATTTGTACCCTTATGTGGTAAATCAATCGATATGGTATGGCTAGCAAGCCATGGCTATAATGTGGTTGGGGTCGAATTGGTTGAGTCAGCAGTTCAGGAATTCTTTACTGAGCAGGGCATCAAACCTACGATAACGGAACCTACTGATAATCCAGCTATCAAATGCTATCAAGGCATGCTGTCCGGACAAACGATAGCGTTATGGGTTGCTGATATTTTTGCCCTGACAGCCGATGATATCGGTCACGTTGATGCGGTCTATGATAGAGCAGCATTGATTGCCATGCCAGCAGATATGCGCTCAAAATATAGCGAGCAAGTAAGGCAGCTTAGCAGCGATATTAATGGTGATACACCGCAATTACTATTGACGCTCAATTATGATCAAAGCAAACGCAATGGCCCGCCATTCTCGATAAGTAGCGAGCAAGTCCACCAATATTACGGCAATCATTATCAAATCTCTGAGCTCGAGAGCGAACCGTCGACTTTGAACGCAGCACCAGAGTTAGCAGTGACTGAGCATGTTTGGTTGTTGGAAAGGGTATAGACGAATCTGACCGTCTAACGATAGTAGATGACAATATTCGATGTCAATCTAGATGGCATTGGATAGTACATCAGATTAGCAAAATTATTTTATTTGTAATACCCAACATATTTTTTGAACAGCATTCTATCTAATCTCTCCCCCACCTTGACTCCACGTCAGCTTCTAGTAACTAACTGCATCGATACCTTTTCTTTATTGTTGATATTGGTTACTCTAAACCACCCTTCTTACACTGAATTCTTGACCATCTAATATCTTTTGAGGACTTTACAGATATGAGCCATCTTAATACCTATGCCAGTTTAGCTGCCGCTGTCGGACTTAGCTTAGCGACCATGAGCGCCCAAGCTGCCAGACCAGAAGCCCCAAATTTATCGAATGCTGAGTTCCAGCAATGCCTAAACACACTCAAAAATAGCAGTCAGTTCCGTGACGTATCGGCATCAACTTTTGAGCGCTATCGTCCCAGCGAACCTGATCCTAGCGTGATTCAATCTCTCAATTATCAGCCTGAATTCCAAAAAGATATTTGGGATTATTTATCAGCATTAGTGGACAAAGAGCGTGTAGAAGATGGCATCCGTGCCAAACACCAGTGGGCAGATACGCTGCGCCAAATTGAATCGCGTTATGGCGTCAAAGCTGAACATGTCTTAGGTGTATGGGGTGTTGAGTCTAACTTTGGACAGACACTAGGTAAGAAACCTCTATTTGAATCATTGGCAACCCTATCTTGTTTTGACCGTCGCCAAAGTTATTTCCGTGGTGAATATGCCAATGCGCTAAAAATCGTACAGAACGGTGATATTAATCCAAATGATATGACGGGGTCTTGGGCAGGCGCCTTTGGACAAACGCAGTTTATGCCCAGCACATTTTTAGAGTTGGCGGTAGACTTCGATGGCGATGGTCGTCGCGACTTAGTTAATAGCGTTCCTGATGCGCTCGCCTCTACCGCAAACTTCTTAGACAAACGCGGGTATCGCTCAGGCGAGGCTTGGGGCTATGAAGTCAAACTGCCAGACGGATATTGGGCAGCATCGAATCGTAAAGATAAAAAATCGATGAGCCACTGGCGCAATCAAGGCTTAACGCTAGCGAATGGTAGTCCGCTTCCCTATGATTTGAGCAGTGCCGGATTATTATTACCGGCAGGTAAAGATGGCCCCGCATTCTTAGTGGGTAAAAACTTTGATACATTTTATTCTTATAATGCTTCAGAGAGCTACGCGCTAGCGATTGCTCATTTATCTGACTTAATTACTAAAGAAGACAGCAGTAAAACGGACTTTATCACCGCATGGCCAACCAGCGATCCTGGTATCAGTCGTCAACAAGCTAAAGATATCCAGCAAGCCTTATTAAATGCTGGGTACGATATCGGCGGCGTTGATGGCATCATTGGTGACAATACCCGAACGGCTATTCAGCAATATCAGTCCAGTCGCGGCATTTTCCCCGCCGATGGACGCGCAGGACAAAGATTTTATGGTCTAATTGCTGGTAACGACTCTCCTAACAATGTCCCTAGCAGTACTACCTCCTATGGTAATCAATACGGCCAACCGTCAAACAATCAAACTTTAACCCCTGCTCCTGCCGATCGTATGGGACAGCTGATTCAGCAACAGACTATTACCCCAAGCACTTCTTCACCACAATCATCATCTAAGCCATCGACTTCAGGTAATACTCGCTATCGCCGCATCACTGATGCTGATGGCGTTGTACGTTTAGTACGGGTTGATGAGGGCTTTTAAAGTCACAGCTTTATCTTAGTTATAGCGTGGTTTTAAACTGCTGCGCACTAAATGATAGACAAATAAAAAACCACATCCAATTGGCTGTGGTTTTTTTATTAAATTAAATTAAATTAATTTTATTGTTATATTAATAATGCTCTAAGGCTTATAACGATAAAAGCTATTAAGCTTTAAGGTAAAACTTAAACAATTGGCGGTGGATTAAGCTTGCCGTTATCGCCATCCCAGTTTTCACGAGCCTTATCATCGAGGTCTGCCGGTGTTTTAGGCTCCCATTTGCCATTTTCTTTCCACGTCGCATCACCCCAGTCGTCTTTTTCTTTCTCATCCCAATCTCTATAAGCCTCACTAGGATCTATCCCACGACGCTTCATATCAGCCACTTGCTCTTCTAGCGTATGAAACTGGTCAGCGTCATGCATGGTCTTTTCTAATTTATCAATTTTTTGAGTTAGATCATCATGTTTAGAGTTACTCATTGTTCTCTCCTTAATAGCCAAAATATCAACGTTATTTTTTAACTTGGTCTTTCAAATTCAGTTTCAACATATAGTCTTGCAGCATACTCTTTATTTTTTCTATGCCTATATTTCTGTAACCCCTATTTTTATGGCACTCACTATAGTATTTTTATTTTAATAAGTGACTTTTCATATTTCCAACGATATTGCTAATAACTATTAATACCAGTCAACACTATTTACCCCACTGAATAGCCTATTATCACTACTCTACGGCAACTTAACAATGGCTGGCGCGTATGCTTTGTATTACAAAACGTAGCGTCCGAGCTGTGATATATCCGAGCTATAGTTTAAAAAGCATAATGGTTTAAAGAGCAATTGAGATTGAGAGCGAGTTGTTAATTGAGGCTATCAAAATAAAAGACAAGCCAAATAAATAAAGACTCGTAAACCTTATGATGGATTGACAGATTTAGGCTGATTGACTGTCTTCAAAATTTTTTTTGCGTAAAAGGTAAGTTTCCAAAGCTCTTGAGATGCCCGCGCGCCAGTTGCAGTGAGCTGAATCCAATTAGCCGTAACCAATAAGCGCTGCAGTTTGAGCAAGTCTTTCTGGCTGATTTGACAACGCGAGACCGCATGCACATTTGGCATAAGCTGCTTGATATCATAGTCAGCTTTGGTGGTAACCAACCGATTTATACAGCTTTGCAAACCATAAATAGAAAAGGCCGAAGGAATTTTAATCAGCGCCTGCAATATCTCTTGCCACGTGCAGCTTAAATCCATGGTTACGTCGGTCAAGTTGCCCCCTTCGTAAGCCTGAGCGCTATATTGAAAATCAAAGGTATCGGTTAAATTCAGCGTTTTAGTCAGGCTATCGAATACCTCGTTCTCTTGCGGCTGAATGATGGCAGGCTTAACGCTGGTGGGGGAAATAGCAGTCGTAGACACGGACTTAGCATAGGCGGTAGTCGTTCTAGATGGCGGCGCGGAGTGGCTAACAGAACTATTAGCAGGATTATTAGCAATATTATCGGTGGAATTTTCTCGTACCCAGCTCAATGCTGGATAGCGCTCAATCATATCGCCATAAGCGTAGGTGAGCAGCTGATGAATGTTAGTCGTACTGGCATAATAATAGACGCCAGTGGTTTGCTGCTCAACCAGCCGCATAAAATCGCGTAGCTGCGGGTTTACATTAGCATTTTCTTGATGAGTCTTGATTAAAGTCAGCATGGGCTTGAGCTTAGCTTTAGCGCTTAAATAGCTCAGATGCATTTGGCTAACACCAGTATTATGCGTAGCACCATAACTATCACCGAGCACTACCAGAGTGTAATCACAATCTTCAATACATTGGCGACCATATAACGCCGCACGCGGTAACTCGCTTGAGACATCATAGGTTAAAAATGCACGTGTTTGAAAAAATAGGGCTATACGGTCTAACACCAGCATCTGATCGCTGGGCGCGCATACGACATGTATATGATACCGACGATTAGACACAATAACCTCTACAGCTTCAATAATGACATCAAAGAGAGCGTCACTATCTTAAACTTCACGAACCCTAGACTAGCACAATCTTACTAAAACAGGCGCAATTTATCTTGGCATTCTATCTAAAACCTTAGAGAAAGTAAGGATATTTCATATTTACTAATATTAGTCTTTATTAAATGGTTAATTCTAATCAAACTGCATTAATTACAATGCAGTTTGATTAGAATTTGCGAGCCTAATAAACGGCGAACCAAACGACTGAGTCTATTGTCGTATTTGCTGGCATAAAAGGTCAAAGGATAGACGATATGATTATTATGAACGTCTTTTTGTTCAATCGGTGCTAAGCATGGCAGCTCAGCAAGTAAGTCACGTTCAGCGAGCAAATACTGCACACGCGCAGCGATAGCATAGCCTGAATCCACTATATGCATTGACAGCTGTTGCGCAGCAATATTATGGATTAAAAAGTCTTTAAAAAAAGGATAATGGGTACAGCCCAATACTAGGTAGTCAATCTTGTCATCAGCAAACTGTCCTAATTGCTGACGTAAACGTTGCGCAGTTTCAGCAGTCGTTGGCATACCAGCCTCTACCCAAGGTACCAGTTCTGGGTCAAAATACTTGGTTACTAGCGTATGATTGGACGCAGCAATATCAGCAATGACTTGATTAAGTAAGGTGCCATTTAAGGTAGCTTTGGTTGCCAGAACCGCAACATGACCACTTTTACTGGCCAACACCGCAGGTTTGAGCGCCGGCACTAAGCCCACAATAGGCAGAAGTGGATAATGCCGACGAGCTGCATCTAACGCGTAGGCGGAAGCACTATTGCAGGCAATGACGATTAGCTTACAACCTTGTTGATATAACCATTCTACTGCTATCAAGGTCAACGCTTCAATATCTTGACTGTCGCGATTGCCATAGGGAACATGCAAGGTATCAGCATAATACACATAACGTTCAGCTGGCAGCTGCTGGGCTAAATGCTTATAAACCGATAGACCTCCCACTCCAGAATCGAACAATCCAATCGGCGCATGACGGTCTTGATAAGTAGTTACTGCCGGCATGGAAGTGGTTAGCGCTTGCTGCTTCATATTTGACTTAATCTGCCCAAACAGTAAAGTAAAAGAGACTATTTTAGCACCATTTTCTATGAACGCTAATAGCCCTTATTATCTATTAGCGTCCATATCGCCTAGATGTTGGCAACGAACTGATATTACTTAACAGTGTTATAACCATTGAGTTTGCCTCATTAACTATCTGGCATTGAAATCTGGTAAGACTTGTCACCGCTTGTTAAGGTTAAAATGGCAATGCCATTTTGCTCAGTTAGTTCACCAATTTCAGTCAAATGATAAAAAGCATTACGACCTATAAGGGCCTCTAAACCATTTCGAACCGGCATATAGGGTCGAACTTGAGGCTCAGTTAGTGACTCTTTTACTTCTTCATTATTTATTTGATTTAAAGCAGTTGATTTATTCGGTTGATAAGCGCGCAGGGTAATCGGATGCGCGTCATCTAAACGTACCACGTCACCGGTAGTGGTGGTAAATTCCAGCCAGCTTATGGCGTTTTCGGTCACGATACCGACATCATTAATAAGTAGTGGCACATCTTCAACTGAAATACGTAGCTTTTGGACGGGCGTTTTTAAGAAATACTCAATCACGCCGTCATTGTCTTCTTTCCATAAAATAGTAGCAAACAAGTGCACTAATGACTCACGACCGATCAATCCGCCTTCGTGCCACCACTCACCATTGGCTTTAATAACCAAATTCATATCAGCGACTTGCTCAGGATGCCATTTTTCAAGCGGTGGTATATCGCGCCCTTGCCGCGACCCAGCGGTAGCTTTGAGGTATTGATCAAGACCATCAATACTATCTAGTTTAGTGTCATTTAACTTAGTGTCATTTAACTTAGTGTCATTTAACTTAGTGTCATTTAACTCAGTATCACTTAACGCAACACGGGTTAAAGGGTCTGGCAAATCCTGTGTGCTCTTATTAGCATTGGTTTTGTCCGTCATCACACAATCTCCTAGCCGGGATCAAGTAATAGTAAGTACGTATTAGTCGAAGTTTGCGATATCCAGCATTACTATTCATTTTAGTTTCGGGTATGATAAAGCAACATAGACATTACTTGCTCATCATATTAATATTACCTTAACACTGATACCCATAAATGCGTGTCGTGTTTATAGGGCTTTTCTTTTATAATGAGTAATTGTTTCTTATTAAAATGGCCGCGTGGGTGTTGTTTTAATTGTTCTTTTTACGTTATATATTGATATGATTTCACTGCTAGCCTTCATTGTGATGCAAACTTTCAATAGTAACGTTGTCAATTTATGCCGCAAAGACAGTTTTTATCGGGCAGCCATATGTCTGAGGGTGATTAGTAGCGCAAGCTTTATTATTCAATTGCCCTGCTAGTTATATCCACAGCAAATCAGCCACTAAAGGTTTAGGAGTAGATATGCAAGAGCAAGATAAGCAAACGCCAGTAGCGCCAGAGTCAATGGACCTGAATAAAGATGCTGCTATTGAGAACGTTGCTACTGAAAACGTGATTGTTGAAGAGGCCGTTGTTGAAGGGCCAGCTGGAGAAGTCGTTGTTGAAGAGCCTGTTGAAGAAGTAATCGAACCAGAAGCACCACCAGCTGTCGTTGATGAGCCAGAAATTGAGCGTGAATCGATGGAGTTTGATGTGATCGTTGTCGGTGGCGGCCCAGCAGGTCTGTCTGCTGCTATTCGTCTGCGCCAGCTGGCGATTGAAGCGGGCAATGATGAATTTATGGTCTGTGTGGTTGAAAAAGGTTCTGAGTTTGGTGCTCACATCTTATCCGGTGCGGTTATGGAACCGCGCGCCTTAGATGAGCTGATACCCGACTGGAAAGCTAAAGGCGCACCGCTCAACGTCCCTGTAATTGAAGATCGCGTGTATATGCTAGGGTCAGCGACTAAAACGACCAAACTTATCGACTCCGTTATCCCAGCCAGCATGCACAACGAAGGCAATTATATCGCGTCACTAGCCAACGTCGTACGCTGGTTAGCGGTTCAAGCCGAAGAGCTAGAAGTCATGATGTTCCCAGGCTTCCCTGCCGCCGACATCTTATATAACGACGACGGCTCAGTAAAAGGGGTATTGACCGCTGATATGGGTGTAGCGGCAAGTGGAGAGACCAAGCCGAGCTTTGAGCCCGGCTATGAGCTACTCGCCAAATATACTATCTTTGCTGAAGGCAGCCGTGGTCACTTAGGCAAGCGTCTCATCAGCCGTTTTAGTCTCGACAAAGACTGCGACCCGCAGCATTATGGCATTGGCCTTAAAGAGCTGTGGGACATCACTCCCGAAAAACACGAGCAAGGCGTGGTCATGCATGGCTCAGGTTGGCCACTAAGCGATACCGGCTCTTCTGGTGGCTGGTGGTTATACTTCGATGAAAATAACCAAGTGAGTTTTGGGATGGTCATTGATTTGTCTTACTCCAACCCTTACATGTCACCGTTCGATGAATTACAGCGCTTAAAATTACATCCGCTCATTCGTAATATCTTAGAAGGGGGCAAGCGTATCTCTTACGGCGCGCGCTCACTCACAAAAGGTGGTCTAAACTCTCTGCCAAAATTCACCTTCCCAGGTGGCGTGTTGGTAGGCGACGACGCTGGATTCTTAAACTCGGCCAAAATCAAAGGTACCCATACCTCAATAAAGTCAGGTATGCTCGCAGCCGAAGCTATTTTTGAAGCATTGCAGGCCGAGCGCCAGCATGACGAAGTGGTTGCCTATAGCGCCATGTATAAAGAGTCATGGCTGTATGAGGATAACTATGAAGGGCGCAACTTTGCTCCAGCTATGCACCGTATGGGTCAATGGATGGGCGGCGCCTTTAACTTTATTGAACAGAATCTACTCGCCGGCAAAATGCCGCTGACCATTCATGATAATTTATACGATTATGATCAGCTAGAGCGCGCAGACCATGCTTATCAGCCGGAATACCCTAAGCCTGATGGTAAACTGACATTCGATAAACTATCGTCAGTATTTATCTCCAATACCAACCATACTGAAGATCAACCGACGCATCTAAAACTGACTGACCCTACCGTGCCTATTTCGATTAACCTACCGTTATATGCGGAACCAGCACGTTTATATTGTCCCGCCGGAGTTTATGAAGTGGTTAGCGATGCAGATGGCGCGCGATTTGTTATCAATGGCCAGAACTGTGTGCATTGTAAAACCTGCGATATTAAAGATCCGTCACAGAACATCACTTGGGTAACGCCAGAAGGTGGCGGTGGCCCCAACTACCCTAATATGTAGTTACTGCTGCAGAAGCTACTGCCGCAAAAATATAAACCCAATAAAAAAACCGTTCTTAGCAATCTATATTTAGCTAAGAGCGGTTTTTATTTGTCTAAATTTAATAATTGCTTATCTTAATCCGTCTTTTAATCAGACCAAGCATCACGGTTAACTTCATCTTTAAGCTTCACAAAATCATCAGGGTGAAATTTGATTTGCTCGCCTTTCTTGCCTTCTTTGAGTTGCCTCTCATAGTCGCGCAATATTCTAAGCGCCACTGGTGATAAGAGCACAATCGCTACTAAGTTGGTCAATGCCATCAGTCCCATCGATAAATCCGCAAAGTTCCAAATAGCCGGTAAGCTCGCAACTGCCCCAATAAATACCATGCCAAGTACTAAGAAACGGAACACCATAATCATTACTGTAGCGTTTTTAGCACCAGAGATAAATTCAAGATTGGATTCACCATAACTGTAGTTCGCGATGATAGAGGTAAATGAAAAGAAGAAAATGGCAATCGCTACGAAGATAACCCCTAAGTCGCCAACGTATTGTGACAGAGCTAATTGGGTTAGCTGAATTCCTTCTTGCTCAACACTCGGATCGACTACCCCTGACAGAATAATAATCGATGCCGTTGCCGTACAAATCACCAAGGTATCCATAAATACACCTAGCATTTGCATAAAGCCTTGTACTGCTGGATGGTCAGGATAGCTTTGTGCTGTTGCTGCCGCATTAGGTGCAGAACCCATTCCCGCTTCGTTGGAGAACAAACCGCGTTTAATACCGTTAATCATTGCTTGAGCAATACCATAACCAATAACCCCGCCTGCCGCTTGCTCAAAACCAAAGGCAGATTTTACAATTAAGGCAATCGCTGATGGGAATTGACTAAAGTTGGTCACAATGATGAACAGTGCCAATAAGATATAAAGAATAGCCATCACTGGTACCACTTTACCAGCAATACGCGCCACCGAACGCAATCCACCGAATACTACTGGCGCGACTAACACTACCAACACTAAGCCGGTCATCCACGTCGGAACCCCAAATGCCTCATTGGTAGCCTGCGCGATAGTGTTCGACTGCACACCGTTGAATGCCAAACCAAAAGCAATCAGTAGACAAATTGAAAAGAATATTGCCATCCAGCGCTGGCCCAAACCTTTTTCAATATAATAAGCCGGACCCCCGCGAAAAACATTATCGGTATGGGGCACTTTGTAAGCTTGTGCTAAAGTGGACTCAATAAAACTGGTCGACATACCGACAATAGCGGTCATCCACATCCAAAATACAGCACCAGGACCGCCGAGATAAATAGCAATCGCTACCCCTGCTAAGTTCCCCGTACCAACGCGCGCTGCAAGCGAGGTCATCAATGCTTCAAAGGAGCTGATACCGCCATCTTTGCGCCCTTGATTGGAAGTACGCAATAATTCCCACATGTGCCCAAAATGGCGAAACTGCATAAAGCGAGTAGCAATCGTAAAATAAACCCCCGCACCAATGAGCACAAACATCAGTAATCCATACCAAGGATTACTAGCAATCAGCCAATCATTGTTACCCCAAATAACACTAACGCCGTAATCCACTGCGCTATTAAACCAACCTGCTAACCCTTCGCCCATATCCTCACCTTCGCTTTATATTTGATATTTTTAACACCTCATATAGGGTTGATGCACGCACTTATATCACGAACCTATTAATAAGGTTTATCTATACCTATTTATAACCCTTTAAGATATCTGTGCTACAAACAATCCGCATTCAAACTATTACTATTTAAAAAAAATCTGCATTATGTTGCTATATTTTAACTGACTCTGCGTTATTTAACTATTTGAGTCTTTTGTATTACTCACTGTGATGGCCTAAACCTTTGAAAATTAGTTTCCTTAATTTCCTATTAAAAAATTCATTACTATTGGTTTTAATTTTTGAATAAATTGAAAATATTTGTTTCGAACAATCATTGCTACCTTTACCGCTGCAGTGTTTACTTACCGTTTTATTAATTTTATTTTCAATATAAGTGTTCATTGCTACCAATAAGCCTTATTATGTTTATAATAACAAAACCATTATGGAACTAAGGTTTTTATTATGTGTCGCTTATGTGTCGCTAGCGATAGTTTTAATTACTATGATTCTCATAACATAAGTGAGTTATAGTTTCTGCTATCTATATATTTAGTTACAAAAAGTAGTTTAAAATTACTTATTGTTAATTGGATGATTTTTGTATATATTCCTAATAAGCCTATATATATTTATATCGGTAATTATTAGTAGAAATGCACGAACTTTTAGTCGTTAAATAATCTCGTCAGGAAGATGGGATAAATAATAAGACAGCGGATTGTCATGTACCATCGACCTTCCTCCATGAATACCACCCTATAAATAATATCCATAGTCAGTATGTAATCTGATTCAGACGCCCAATCAAGTTTTATACTGTCGAAGTTATCTCATTAGAGCAGCTTTGTTTTAGAACTTTGAATGTACTGCCCTATATTGCACTTTTAAGTATTACATGTTTTTACGGTACCAAGCGTATTATCACTATCTCTTATAAGGTTTTATTTTATAAAAGATAGCGCAATATTTGTATATTTTGTTAGTGATTCTTGATTAGTAATGCTAGTTGGTTATTCTGTTTTGGCAGTAGCCGGTTAGGTTCAAATCAATAACTCTGTTTTTATTTCAGGCAAAAGGAGTTGTCCTATGGAAAACCATAACGATCCATCCGGTTATTGGCGTGCCAATGTCCGTCTCATTATAGGTAGCCTAATTATCTGGGCACTATGTTCCTACGGATTTGGAATCTTGCTACGTCCATTACTATCAAGTATTGCCATAGGCGGTACTGATTTAGGCTTTTGGTTCGCTCAGCAAGGATCCATAGTGATATTTATCATCTTGATCTTCTTCTATGCATGGCGCATGAATAAGCTAGATAAACAATATGGCGTAGACGAGGAATAGACCTATGAGTCAATTTACGATTAATATTATTTTTGTGAGTCTATCCTTCGTTCTATACTTCGGTATTGCATGGTGGGCGCGCGCCGGTACGACTAGTGAGTTCTATGTTGCAGGCGGCGGCGTGCATCCAGTAGTAAACGGTATGGCAACGGCGGCTGACTGGATGAGTGCTGCGTCATTTATCTCAATGGCAGGTATTCTTGCAGCCGGTGGTTATGGCGCCTCAACCTACTTAATGGGTTGGACTGGTGGTTATGTTCTACTAGCAATGTTACTAGCACCTTACTTACGTAAGTTTGGTAAGTTCACGGTTCCTGACTTTATTGGCGACCGTTTCTATTCTAAGACTGCAGCCATGATTGCAGTAGTGTGTTTGATTATCGCCTCGACCACTTACGTTATCGGTCAGATGACTGGTGCTGGCGTTGCATTCTCACGCTTCTTAGAAGTTGATAATACTACTGGTCTGCTTATTGCTGCTGTCGTTGTATTCTTTTACGCCGTACTTGGTGGTATGAAAGGGATTACTTACACGCAGGTTGCGCAGTATGTCGTTCTAATGGTTGCTTATACCATTCCTGCAGTTTTCATCTCGCTTGAGTTGACGGGCAACCCGATTCCAGGTCTTGGTTTGTTCTCAAATGATGTTCAAACAGGTATACCTATCTTAGCGAAGCTTGATCAAATCGTCACCGATTTAGGCTTTACGGCTTATACCGCTGATGTACCTAACAAGCTAAACATGGTGCTATTTACTTTATCACTAATGATTGGTACAGCAGGTTTACCACACGTTATTATTCGCTTCTTCACGGTTCCTAAAGTTGCTGATGCTCGTTGGACAGCCGGTTGGACGTTAGTATTTATCTCGCTATTATACTTCACTGCTCCAGCAGTAGGTGCTATGGCACGGTTAAACCTAATCGATACTATTTATCCACAAGGTGTTGACGAGCCTGCTCTTGAATATGATCAACGTCCAGATTGGATGAAGACATGGGAAGATACCGGTCTTATTAAATATAACGACCTGAATAACGATGGCCGTATCCAGTTATATAGTGATAGTGGACTTGGTGCAGCAGAGATAGCATTGGCTGCAGCAACAGCTGACGGCGGCGATGTTACTACCGCAATGACTACCGTTGAAGAAGCAAAAGCGGAACATGCTTTAGAACGTGATGGTATCTTTGTCGATAGAGGCTGGGCCGGTAACGAGCTAGACGTAAACGCTGACATTATAGTATTGGCTAACCCAGAAATTGCACAGCTACCACCATGGGTTATCGGTCTTATCGCAGCAGGTGGTTTGGCCGCAGCGCTATCAACAGCAGCTGGCCTACTACTCGCTATCTCATCAGCGATCAGTCATGACTTGATTAAAAGAAACCTTAATCCAAACATTAGTGATAAAGGCGAGCTAAAAGTAGCGCGTATCACGATGGCAGTTGCGATTGTGGTTGCCACATGGTTAGGTATTAATCCACCAGGATTTGCCGCACAGGTGGTTGCATTAGCCTTTGGTATTGCGGGTGCATCACTGTTCCCTGTACTGATGATGGGTATTTTCTCTAAACGTATTAACAACCTCGGTGCTATCGCTGGTATGTTGACGGGTCTGATTAGCATCTTAGTTTATATCTTTATTTTCAAAGGCTGGTTCTTTATTACGGGTACTGCAAACTTCCCTGATACTGAAGAATATTGGTTGTTTGGTATCTCGCCATTATCATTTGGCGCGGTTGGTGCACTACTTAACTTTATCGTAGCATTTGCTGTTTCTTATGCTACTGCGCCACCACCACAACATATCCAAGAGTTGGTTGAGAGCGTACGTTCTCCACGTGGCGCTGGCGGCGCAGTCGACCACTAAGCTATTATCCATTAAGCTTAGTTGCTAGACGTATCGTTGGTTACACTATAAATCACTCACAGGCAGCAGCTGCTTGTGAGTGATTTTTTATCTCAGCACTGCTGTAACTAGATTTTCATATAGACAGATTTTTATGATAAATCATTATTTTTTTATACCCTGTCTAAAAGTTAAGGATAACGAAAAAGGTCCCCAAAAGCACTATAATGAATAGACTTAGAGAATCGGTCAACGTTAGCTTATTTTTCGGAATTGGTATTAAATGCGCCTAGTGCGTTAAGGAAAAGTCTTATGCTTTTTGAGTTTATTGCTACCATAGCGGCCGGGTTTGGCATGGCTGGACTGGCATTGATCATAACTCACCTCAGCAAACTGGCAGGTAAAAAGTCACCAAAATGGCTAATTCCATTATTTGGGGCTATCGGTATATTTGGCTTTCAAATAAGCCAGGAATACAGCTGGTTCGGTCAGCAGCTTGCTCAGCTTCCCGAGGGAGTCAGCGTGGTTAAAAAAGTTGAAGAGACTACATGGTTTCGCCCATGGTCATATGTTAAGCCACAAACATTTCGCTTTATGGCCGCAGATAGTGGACAAGCTCGTTCTAACGTAGATAATCAGGATATCTACTTGGTTAATTTATATTTATTTGAGAGACGTAGAAGTGTTCAGCAAGTGCCACAAGTAATCGACTGTGCCGCACCTGCACGTGCAGACTATGTCTTACCAGAAAAAGGTAGTACGCTGACGATTGATGAGCATATTAAGCAAACGACTCAATGGCGACCGTTAGAAAAAGATGACCCACTATTTATCAATGTATGCTCAAACATCCAATTGTAGCTAAACGATAAATTACTTATAAAATAAAACTTAATTATTGAGGATAAGTTACCTTGGTAATAGAAGAGCCTTTAGGAATTAGATATTAATCAAAATAATTGATTAATAAGACGTAGTTATCCTTGTATAAGCATGCTTTGAGTTCGCTCCTAACAATAAACCGGCGCATAATCCACCAAAGTGCGCCGCAAATGAGATACCTTGCTGAGGCATTAAGCCTTGTTTAATAGTGAACCAGTAGCCTGCTCCCATGATTATGCAGGCAAGTAAGTAACCCCAACGCCGCGCAAATATGGCACCGCCTATCATGTAACCTAGCATGGCAAAACAAAGCCCAGATGCGCCGATATGAATCGATAATGGGGATCCAAGCAACCAAGTCATTACCCCTGAAGCAATAATAAGCTTAGTAATAGTACGATAAGCATTGTTCTCAAACAGCCCAAACAGAAATAATATTTGTAATAACACCAAGGTATTACTCAGCAAATGTGTAAAATTACCGTGCATGGTCCACGAGGCAAAAACGCCTACAATACTACCTAAATCAAGCGTACGCGGAACAATACCAAAAATATTCCATAAGCCAAATAATGCCACTTTATTAAGAAAAAACATCCCCCACATCGGCAGCAATACAAAAGCGTATGAGCCAATGACCTGCTTTAATCGCATCATAATCAGTGATGACCACTGTTGCCAATTCATATCTAGCCCCATATTATTCAAGTAGAATTCTTGCTGATACTAAAACTCATCTCTTTCAGAGACAATATAATTTCACGGTGAGTAATCAATATCATGACTGAGTATTAAGAACCTGGATATTGATAGCTTAAGAATTAATAGCAATAGGTGGGCAATTTGTTGAAGTAAAAGATAATAATGAAACGTCCTTAACAATAGCTAAAGTACTGTTAGCATGCAATAAAGACGTAGAACGATAAGGAACTAATGCAGTGGGTACAAAACTGCGGGCAGCATCAATATGCTTAATAGAGTCGTCAAAAAATATATGCGGAGCAAAAGTTTTAAGTACTGCCGTTTTTTCAAGTCCTCCCAAGAAAAATGCCATATCGACGTCCACGCCCCACTCACGTAGAGTCTTGATAGCCCGCAGGTCAGCTGGCGCATTACGTGCAGTGACCAGTGCAATCTTTATGGGACAATGGTGCAGACGTGCAGGCAATCGCTCTTGCAATTTAGACAATTTAATCAATAACTCTGCATAAGGCCCTTTTTCGATAGGTAGGTCACGCATTTTCGCTTCGCGCTCATGAAAAGCGCGTAGCCCTTGTTGCTTATATAACAGCTCTCCTGAATCATCAAACAGCACCGCATCGCCATCAAAGGCTATACGTAATTGCTTAGTGTCAAGCTTATAAGTATTTACGGGTGTAGCGTCAAGTATCGCACAGGCACAAATATCAGCATCTGCGACTTGCTGTGCATCTTCACGGTTGGTAGTCAAAAATAAATCAACATTGAAATCAGTAATATAAGGTGCGACCGGACTACCGGAAAGGAAGGCTGAGCGGGAGATATTTAGTTCATGCTCTCTAATGGCATTGAGTACCTGAATACCAGTATCGGGGCTACTTTTAGAGACGATAACCACTTCAACCAAAGGTGTTTCAATACCTGAGTCTGGCTCAGGACACTGGTTGGAGTAGTCGTTTAGACTAAGTAATGCTTTGATAAGTGGATAACCTGCACCGCTAGTTAATGGTTCATCTTCACGCTCAGCCATATAATCGCGGAACTCTTTGACGGCTTTAGTAGGACGCTCTTTTAATAACTGTAATAAATGATTCTCAGATTCTGATAAATCAAACAGAGCTGTTGCGGATATTGCTACAATTAGGGTATTCGTAAAATCAACTGCCATTATTGTTATTCTCTATTAAAAATAACTGTTAGTATTAATGATTTAAATTAGTCTATCAATTAAACCTCAGAAAGTAAGTAAAATCTTTATTAAACTCGAGGTTAATAAAGACCTTCAGAGAGAGAGAAAAGCCTATAAACTTAACCCCCTCTACATTCTCCCAACCAAAGAAAATCCCCCGACAAGGTTAACCTTGTCGGGGGATAATCAGGAATAGAGAGCTGACGATGACCTACTCTCACATGAGCGGACCCACACTACCATCGGCGCTATGATGTTTCACTTCTGAGTTCGGGAAGGGATCAGGTGGTGCCATCATGCTATTGTCGTCAGCAAAGGGGTTAGATATGAGTCTGTTATTGTTATAACTTCAGTCTTTCAACTAAGTCCCACTAAACCTAACTGAATCAAGGTTTAAGGTGATATCGAAATATATTTATAGTCTATAGCCACTACAGCTATACAAGATACAAG
>NZ_CAJHBT010000013.1 GCF_904846675.1 Psychrobacter urativorans
CTCTTTGTTGTGGTAAACAAGAGTTTAAGGCGTTGCTTATTTTTTTCAACTATTCCCTAATTCTATACAGACCCTAACCTTTTTAATTGTTTGCCCCTTTAATAGTTCAATTTTCTTTATTGTGTTTATTTATAGAGAATGATCATGAGTGATTTTCAAGACCCTAATGCTGAGCAAGACCTTAATGCCAAGCAAGAGCCCCATTCTGATAAGTCTAAACTGATACCTGAGTCTGAGTTGCCGCCCTATCGCCAGTCTGACGCACTGACTAATCGGCCTGCAACCAAACTACCTGTATGGCTATTGCCAGTATTGGTAGCGGTATTGATTATCGGGGTATTGTTAGGTCGATATTGGGGCGATGATGAGGTTGTATCTGAGGAGCAGGCGGTGGTCTCAGGAACTCAAACGGCATCACCGGCAACTGATGATAATAGCGGCAATATTGCTGAACAGGCAGTGTTAGCGGTCGAAACCATCCTGCCAAGCCAAGACAGTATCGGTAATACTTTAACCGCTGACGGTACTATTAATGCCAAAGATATTGCGAATGTCAGTGCCAAGGTCAATGGGGTGGCTATTGAGCGCATATTGGTCGAGGAAGGCGAGCGGGTCAAAATTGGTCAAGTATTGGCGATATTCGATACCGATGCGATGCAGCAGCAAGTATTACAAGCGCAAGCGGATGTGGCTGAAGCGGAGGCCACTCTTGCCAATGCTAAAGCAGATGCGGCACGGGTGCTACCGTTGATCGATATTGACGCAATTAGTAAGCAAGAAGCCGACCGCTATCGTACCTCTGAATTACGTGCTGAGGCTACTTTACAGTCATCAAGAGCACGCCTGAGTACTCAACGCTTGAGCGTTGATAATGCCAAAGTAATTGCGCCAGTTAGCGGGGTAATCAGTGAAAAGTTGGTTGAAGTCGGTATGGTTGCTGGCGGTGAGCCGTTATTTACCATTATTAAAGATGGTATCTTAGAGTGGCAAGCCGATATTGATCCTAAGCTTATCGGCGAGGTTCAAGTGGGTACTCCTGTTAAGGTCAGCCTACCCAGAGATCAGTTTGTTATGGGGCAAGTACGCCGAATCGCGCCAACAGCAGATGATAATCGCCAAATTACTATTTATGCCAGCTTAGATAACAATACTACTGCGCGTGCTGGCATGTATCAAACTGGCGAATTTCTATTAGGTAGTGAAAGTATGCAAACACTGCCGAATAGTGCGATTGTCAGTAATGATGGTTATGATTATGTGATGCTGGTGACTGATATTAAGACTCAAGATGATAAAAAATTGGGCCGTATTCAGCGTCAGCGCGTCACGCTTGGTGAACGTTCTGGTGGTAACGTTGCCGTTGCCGAGCCTTTGCCTGCAGATAGTAGATTGGTCAAGCAAGGGGGCAGCTTTTTAAATGATGGCGATTTAGTGCGTATCGTTGAGACTGCAAATAAAAATAGTTCTAATAGACAATCAGCAGCGGCTACTGCCTCGAAGGCGCGCTCATGAATTTAAATGTATCTGCCTATTCTATTAAAAACCCATTAGTAGCGATTTTATTATTTGTACTGCTAACGATGGGTGGACTGTTTGGCTTTCAGCAAATGAAAGTCCAGCAGTTCCCTGATATCGACTTGCCGGCCGTGGTAGTAACGGTAACGTTACCGGGTGCGGCGCCTTCGCAGTTAGAGAATGATATCGCCAAAAAGATTGAAAATAGACTAACCAGTATCACCGGTATCAAGCATATTCGCACCACGCTACAGACTGGTGCTGCTACGATTGTCACTGAGTTTGTATTAGATAAAGACATTCAAGAAGCAGTTGACGATGTGCGCTCGGCGGTTGGTGAGGTGCGTGGTGATTTACCTGCTGCGGCCAACGATCCTATTATTACTAAGGTCTCAACCTCAGGGTTTCCGGTCGTTACTTATTCGGTATCTGCGGACAATATGAGTATTGAGGATTTATCTTGGTTCGTTGATGACACTATCACTAAACGCTTATCAGATATTCAGGGCGTGGGCGCTATTAGCCGGGTTGGCGGACTTGAGCGTGAGATTACGGTGGCGGCAGATCCGATTGCGCTGAGTGGTTTACAGTTTTCTATCGTACAATTATCACAGCAGATTGCGGGTATTCAGCAAGACAGCTCTGGCGGTGAGGCTGAAGTTGGTAAAACGACCCAAACCATTCGCGTATTGGGAGCGGTCGAGCGTGCTCGTGAGCTTAATGAGTTACAGATAGCGGTTCCGACGGGCGGCACCCAAGCGCTTGGTCGCATGGCGCAAGTGACTGATGGACCTGCGGATCCTAACTCTATGGCCAAGCTTGATGAGCAAACGGTTGTAGCCTTTAATATAACGCGCTCGCGTGGCGCTAGTGAAGTTGAGGTGGCTGAGCGCGTTGATATTGCCCTTGCTCAGCTAAGTGCTGATATGAGTAATATAACCGTCGAAAAAGTCTATGACCGCGCAACCCCAGTTGCCGAAGATTATCAAGCGTCACTACGCATGTTGATTGAAGGTGGACTGTTAGCCGTGGTAGTGGTGTTTTTATTTTTACGCAATATTCGTGCGACCATCGTCACCGCTGTGGCCTTACCATTATCGATTATCCCAACCTTTTTAGGGATGTATCTATTTAATTTTAGTCTTAATATTATCTCGTTATTGGCATTGTCATTGGTCATTGGAGTCTTGGTTGATGATGCGATTGTCGAAGTCGAAAACATCATGCGACACCTGCGCATGGGCAAAACGCCCTACCAAGCAGCGATGGAAGCAGCTGATGAGATTGGGCTTGCCGTTGTTGCGACTACTTTTACCTTAATTGCAGTATTTTTACCGACTGCCTTTATGGGCGGTATCGTTGGGCAGTTTTTTCGACAATTTGGTTGGACAGCAGCGCTAGCAATCTTTGCCTCGTTAATGGTGGCGCGACTTATCACGCCTATGATGGCCGCTTATATTTTACGACCTGAAAAGCAACATGTTGAAAAGCAAAGTGCGCTGATGACAGGGTATCTTAAAATAGTCTCGTGGACGCTACATCATCGCTGGCTGACTATGGGCGCCACTTTGGTGCTGTTTGTGGCTTCACTGGGACTGGTTAAACTATTACCGACCGCCTTTATTCCCGATAATGATAT
This sequence comes from Psychrobacter urativorans, assembly GCF_904846675.1. GTDB lineage: Bacteria > Pseudomonadota > Gammaproteobacteria > Pseudomonadales > Moraxellaceae > Psychrobacter > Psychrobacter urativorans_B. Next base: position 3,155 of record NZ_CAJHBT010000013.1, read on the forward strand.
TGACCAAACGCGAGTAGAAATTGAGCTGACGCCTGATGTGGAATTGGAAGATACAGAACGCATAGCAGCGTTAGCAAGCGCACGTATTTCGGCCTTGCCTGAAGTGACGCATATCTTTACCGCCGTGGGAGAAGCCCAAGCAACTATGGGTTCTGGTGGTGGTCAGGCAAAAAATATTGCAAGCTTAGATATAGTGCTGACACCACGAGCAGATCGCGGCTCTAAGCAAGCGATAGAACGCCAAATCAGCGCAATATTAGCAGGTGTACCGAGTGCGCGCTTTACTGTTGGGCTATCGAGTGGCGGGGAGACCGGATATAACTTCTCCTTGACCAGTACCAGTCCAGAAGTTCTTGAGCAGACCGTTCAACAGATTATGGCCGATATCCGCGCGTTACCCATTGCCGGCGACGTCGTCAGCGACCGCAGTTTGCCGCGCCCAGAATTGACCGTCATCCCTGATAGATTAGCGATGGCAGATAAAGAGGTTACCACGCAAGATATCGCCAGTACGCTACGAATCGCAACCGTTGGTGATTATGAGCAGCGCTTATCTAAGCTCAATCTTGATACTCGGCAGATACCGATTGTCGTACGGCTGCCTGATGTGGCCAAACAAAGCGTCAATCAGTTAGAGGGCTTATATGTCCCAAGCGCACGTCCAGCAGGCCAAGGCGTGCGGGTAGGCGATGTGGCTGATTTGGACTTTGGAACCGGTCCTGCGCAAATCAGCCGTTTAGATCGTGAGCGGGCGATTAGTATTACCGTGCAACCGGCGAATGGCGAGCTTGGAGAATTGGTACAAGCGGTCAAAAACACACCGACTATGCAGAATCTGCCCGCATCGATTACGGTGATTGAACAAGGCCAAGCCGAAAATATGGCGGAGCTATTTAGTAGCTTCATCATCGCCATGTCAGTGGGTGTTGTCTGTATTTTAGGCGTTCTTATTTTATTGTTTGGGCGATTGTTGCAGCCATTTACCATTCTAATGGCCTTACCATTATCGATAGGCGGCGCATTTGTGGGTTTGGTCATTACTAATAGCAGCTTATCAATGCCCTCGATGATCGGCTTTATTATGCTGATGGGTATTGCTACTAAGAACTCTATCTTGCTGGTAGATTATGCCCTAATCGCTCAACGTCGCGGACTGGCACGTTTTGACGCTATTATTGATTCATGCCGCAAGCGCGCGCGACCTATCATTATGACCACCATTGCAATGGGTGCTGGCATGTTACCGCTAGTGTTCGGTTGGGGTGAAGCGGACCCTACTTTCCGCCGGCCAATGGCAGCAGCGGTATTGGGCGGTTTGGTAACCTCTACCTTACTAAGTTTGGTAGTTATTCCAGTGGTCTATACTTTAATGGATGATGTCTCTAACTGGTTTTCTAAATGGCTGATTCCGCATGGTAAAAAGGAATCAGCTACTGATAAGTCTTAAGGTATTTTAAGATAGACTCGACTCTAGATAAGGCAATGACAAAAGCATTTGACGTAATGCTCACTGGGCCTGATTTTTTTGATGTTTAATAGATTCCGCTGGTGATTTTACTACCACGATTGGCCGGACAAAGTGATATATGAGTAAATATACGTTATTAGGGATAACTGAAAAAACTACTCTAAACATTCAAATTGAAGCGGCTAAACAGTAGGTATTGCTCGCTAACAAGTCGTTATTAATATAGTAAAAAAGGCCGAGACTTATTATAAGTCTCGGCCTTTTTTACTATATTAATAACAAGGATTAATAAATAAATTATTCAACCGTCACTGATTTTGCCAAGTTACGTGGCTGATCGACATCGGTACCGCGCATAACGGCGACATGGTACGACAACAGCTGTACTGGCACACTATAAACAATCGGCGCTAAGGCCTCGCAGACATCAGGGACATAGACCACATGCAAGCGATCTTCTGCGATCATTTGGCTGGATTTACTGGCGAATACAAACAGCTCACCGTGGCGCGCATGTACTTCCTGTATATTGGCTTTAAGCTTATCAAACATACTGTCTTTAGGTGCAAGAACGACAATCGGCATGTCTTTATCAACTAGAGCCAACGGGCCATGTTTCAGCTCACCTGCTGCATAACCTTCCGCATGGATATAAGAGATTTCTTTAAGCTTAAGCGCGCCTTCGAGGGCGATCGGAAATTGCAAACCACGCCCTAGGAACAAGCAGCTTTTTTTATCCTCAAAGCTCTCACTCATGGTCTTGATAGGTGCATCTAGTTTTAAGCTGGCAAATAGCTGACCGGGGAGCTTATGTAGAGCGTCTAGTAGAGTCGTTAAACGTTCGTTATCAATACGTGATTGGATAACACCAACCTTGAGTATTAATAGCATCAAGGCAGCAAGCTGAGTGGTAAAGGCTTTGGTTGAGGCTACACCAATCTCAGGACCGGCAAGTGTTGGTAAGAAGATATCGGTCTCGCGTACTAATGATGAGGTCGCCACGTTACATAAAGCTAAGCTGACCAGTCCTGCTGGATTTTGCTTTTGGGTATCACGTAACGCTGATAAGGTATCGGCTGTTTCACCTGACTGAGAGATACAGATCACTAGCGAGTTATCGACCACGACTGGATTGCGATAGCGGAACTCACTGGCTACTTCAACAGAACATGGCAAACGAGTAAGATTCTCAAACCAATATTTAGCGACCATACCCGCGTGATAGCTGGTACCACAAGCAAGTATTTGTATGTGGCGAATACCAGCCAGCTGGCTTTCATGACGTTGCAGAAAGTCATCGCGTAATTTAGACGTTTCACCACTATCGATTGCCATCCCAACGGTACGAGCGACTGCATCCGGCTGCTCATAGATTTCTTTGAGCATATAATGTTTAAATTCGCCTTTGTCAGCGTTATGCTGCTTGGCATCTATCTCATGAATCTTGCGGCTAACTTCAACCCCGTCAGCATAGACCGTAATGCTGTCACGAGTCAGTTTTGCAATATCACCTTCTTCTAGATACATAAAGCGATTGGTTACCGGTAGCAGCGCCAACTGATCTGAGGCAATAAAGTTTTCCCCAATACCTACGCCAATAACCAACGGTGAGCCAAGACGGACAGTGATGAGCTCTTCTGGGCTATCAACATGGACAATACCTAAAGCAAAAGCACCATGAAGTAGCGGAATAACCGCACGAACGGCTTCTAGTAAATTAGGGGTGTCTTTATAAAGATCATTAATTAGATGCGCGACTACTTCGGTATCGGTCTGCGAGGTAAATTCATAACCTTTGGCAATTAGATCTTCTTTAAGCTCGGCATAGTTTTCGACAATACCATTATGTACCACGGCAATCTTGCCTGAAACATGCGGGTGAGCATTGCGCTGTGCAGGCTCGCCATGAGTAGCCCAGCGAGTATGAGCAATACCAATATGACCATCAAAAAACTCTGGGTTTACGGCTACAGCATCAACCAACGCTTTTACTTTACCTACTTGACGCTCACGATGTAGCTCGCCATCACGAATCACCGTCAGACCTGCAGAGTCATAACCTCGGTATTCAAGGCGTTTTAGACCCTCAAGTAAGATACTGGCAATATTACGTTCAGCAACTGCGCCTACGATTCCGCACATAGCTATTCCTTAAATTAAAGTGTTTCTGTTGTGAAATGGATAAGTAAATTAATATTTATCTATCGAATAAATATTGAGAGAGTGAGTATGAACACCCTATTAATAATATTAAACAGCGCGACAATGATCTATTGCCGCGCTGCTTGATGTCGCTTAGATTTTATTAACAAGCTATTTTTTTGTTGTTGCGCGTATATAGCCAGACTTTTGTACTTGCCGCGCCCGACCTAGTGCTAAGGAACCAGCGTCGACATCATCGGTAATCACAGAACCAGCGCCAATAATAGCGCTTTCATTAATGGTTACTGGTGCCACTAAGCTCGAATTGGATCCCACAAAAACATTGTCTTCAATGACAGTTTGCGATTTATTAATGCCATCGTAATTACAAGTAATCGTCCCAGCCCCCACATTGACGCCGGCGCCGATGGTTGCATCACCAATATAGCTTAGATGATTGATCTTGCTGCCGTTACCGATCGATGATTTTTTAATTTCTACAAAGTTACCAACGCGGCTATTATCAGCGAGTACCGTGTCAGGGCGCAAATGCGCAAAAGGACCGATATCAACACCCGCACCGATGTTGGCATGATCGACCACGCAATAAGGTTTCAGATGACAAGCATTGCCGATTTGAGCATTTTTAATAATACAACCGGCCTCGATATAAACGTTATCACCTAAGGTGCAGTCGCCTTCAAACACCACACCGACATCAACAAACACATCTTGGCCAGCAGTTAACGTACCGCGAATATCAACGCGTGCAGGATCAGCAAACTGTACACCGGCTACTTGTAAATCGTGCACCAACTTACCTTGCCAAGAGCGTTCTAGACTAGCAAGTTGTTGGCGGTTATTGACGCCTTCAATCTCAAACGCATGTTCCGGCTCGATAGCGGTAATAGTAATGCCATCAGCAACCGCCATTTTGACAATGTCGGTCAGATAGTATTCTTGCTGAGCATTGTCATTTGACAGTTTTGGCAAGTATTTGTGTAATAGGGCATTGTCGACACAGTAAATTCCACTATTAATTTCTTGAATTTGTTGCTCGTCATCACTAGCGTCTTTTTGCTCGATGATAGCTTTAATCTTTCCGTCCTGATCACGTTTAATACGGCCTAGGCCAAATGGATTGGCTACTGTCAAGGTCAGCATCGACATGCCATCATTATTTGCAGTTTGTAAATTTGTTAAGGTATGAGCGCTAACGAGTGGTACATCACCGTACAGAATTAAACTTTGGCCGTCTTTTGGCAATTGGTCAAGCGCAACTTTTACCGCATGACCGGTACCTAATTGTTCCGTCTGTGCGACCCAAGTAATCGGTAGATGAGCATATTGACTATCAATCGCCGTCTGTACTTGCTCGCCACCAAATCCGTATACCACAATAGTTTCATCTACGGTAAGGTGATGGCAGGTGTCTAATACGTGACCCAGTAAAGATTTACCCGCAAGCGTCTGGAGCACTTTTGGCTTAGCCGATTGCATTCGCGTGCCTTTACCAGCTGCAAGAATAATTACAGAAAGAGAAGATGTCATAGGAATCCTAAAAAATAATGCTATAAGTGTAACAAGATATAATACAAAATTATAACGCAAATGTTCGTTAAATAGAAATATTAAGTCGTGCAGCCTTTGTAATCTATTTATAAGTCCTAAAAATAGAGATGACTCGTCTTAAAAAAAGAAGAGGAAATTCGCTTTTAATTCGACGTTAAATAATTAATAAGAATAAACATTATAAATATCCAGACGGCAGCAGCCATAATAGCTGCGATGATATCATCAAGCATAACCCCTAAACCGCCGGCGACTTTTTTGTCTGCCCAACTAATTGGTGGCGGCTTAAGAATATCAAAAAAGCGAAACAGTATAAAAGCAAGAACCAGCGCAAAAATAGAAAATGGTTGGGTGATATTTTGCCAAAAGTGAGCTGGTGCCACGCCCATATAAGAAAAAGGTAGGAGGGTAATCCAGATGCCTGCCCACTCATCCCAAACAATATGCGGATCATCATGGACTTGCATCATCTCAGAGGTACGACCACATATCCAAACCCCAATGACACAGGATAGAAGGGTAATAACCAAAAACGGCACAAAGCCTAAGCTCATCAAAGGGATGGCGATGATTAGTCCACCAACAGTGCCCCATGTACCTGGCGCTCTTCGTGGCAGTCCACTACCCAAACCAATACCTAACCAATAGACAATACGATCAAGCGCACTGGCATTTGCTGGTAGCGGTGGACAGACATTGGCTTTGCTAATATCGGGCTTAGGTGAATTATCAGTCATGGGCTAACCTGTAAAATGTTGGTAACCAGTCAGAATCGGCCACGTAGTGAAAGGCGAGGGTTGGCTTGGAGTCACTGCTTGCCCTCGATAAAACATGAACGGATGCTGCGATACTACAGTATTTATAGAAGTGGTATTTGGAGAGCCAGTATCGTTAGAATCAACCTCACCTGCTGCAATAACCTCACCGATACAACTAACCGATGTATTGCCGATAGGCGGTTCGACACCAGCCGGCAACGTAAATGCCAACTCATAATCATCGCCGCCGGTCAGTTGGCATAATAACCGTTCAGGCAAATCTACCGCTAATAATGGACTGCTAGTAGGCAGCTGCTCAAGATTAAGACGCATACTGACGTTACTTTGCTGACAGATATGTCCTAAATCTTGATAAAGGCCGTCAGAGATATCTATCATCGCCGTCGAGCCAATCTTCGCTAATGCTATGCCTAAGCTAACACGTGGTGTCGGCATATGCAGACGATGCGCAAGCTCAATACCTTGAGCATTATCTGGACGTCGCAGTGCATAACCGGCATCACCAAGTGTGCCTGAAACATAAACTTTATCACCGACTTGTGCCCCCGAGCGGTACACGGCTGGCGTGCCAGCAGCTAGCAACCCTTGAGCACTGATGCTGAGCACTAAAGTATCATTGCGAGTGGTATCACCACCAATCAAGGTCACCCCAAATAATTGGCAGGCGTGAAATAAGCCTTTAGCAAATTCGGTCAGCCATTCTTTATTAGCGAGGCGTTCAGGTAGCGCTACCGCCAGCAAAATACTGTGCGGCGTTGCGCCCATTGCAGCTAGGTCTGAGACATTAACTGCCACGGCCTTGTAACCAATCGCAAATGCTAGCTTCTGAACTTGCGCCCAATCAGCACTAAAGTGTCGACCTTGAACCAAGGTGTCTATGCAACTGACCAAACGTGATCCGGCTGGTAGAGCAGTCACTGCCGCATCGTCACCGATACCTTTTTCAATACCTTTCTTGCTGCAAGCGGCTAATGTGTTATCCGCTTGCAGTTGGAAAAATATTTGCTCAATTAGCTCAAACTCGTTCATGGCTAGTCTTTACTTTTTGCATCAGAGTTGTTTATCTCAGGGCTACTTAATTCAGAGCGATCAGTTTTAGTATCGGCTACTTCAATTTCATTTGTTTCATCAGCGATTGAATCTGAATCAGGTGTACTTGATCCTACACTCTTTGCCGAACTATCATCGGTTAGCTTACCTTCTATCACTGTGCTGTCTGAAACATCACTTTCTAAAACTTCGTTTTCTAAGTCTGTTAACGTTTTATCAGTATCAGTATCAGTATCAGTATCAGTATCAGTCACATTGTCGTCGACAACGCTATCGGTAGTTTGGTTAGTAACAGTTTCGTTAACAACAGTTTCATTGTTAACAGCAACAACATCAGTATTTATAGCGGCAACAGAAGCATTAATAACGTCGTCTGCTTTATCAGTAGCTACGGGTTTAGCGCTTTCTTCTTGAGCCTTAACATTCTTTTCGGCTGCAGCTTTAGCAGTACTGGTTCCAGCATTTACTTTGTTAGGACGATTACGTTTGACACTGGTATTATTAGCGCTAATACGCGGTTTTGCAGTGGTTGCCGGTTTATCATCAGTTGCATCTGCACTTTCAGTAGTAACCGTCGTTTTAGGCGCAGTAGTTGTTTGTTTATTAGCTGTTTTTTGTGAGGTGCGTAGATTGGCTTTAGTATCTGCTTGCACTTCGACTTCACGTAGCTCAACGGCCATTTTATCTAGTACCGCATTGATCAATTTATGAGCATCAGTCGCCCCAAAGTGATTATTGAGCTTCATGGCTTCATCGAGCACCACTTTATAAGGAATCTCTAACCGGTTTTGTAGCTCATAGGCACCAATAAGTAAAATGGCGTGCTCAACGGTATCTAACTTATCGATTCCGCGATCTAAATGCTGACTGATAAGCGCATCCAGCGCCTCAATCTGCTCTGGAATATCACGCATCATTTCATGATAATAGCCAATATGCACAGTATGCATGGCGTTGGTAGCGCGCGTACGTGCAGCAATATCATGGGGCGCATTGGCTTTCCAGCCAAGCTTGCCGTTAGTATCAAAGCGGTGGTCAGTGACCAGCCATTCATACAGGCCTTGCATGGCAAAACGTCGAGCTTTACGCACAGCGGTGTGGCTGGTCTTATAAGAAGACTCACTCATATCGAAGTTTTGTTCACCTGCACTGCTGCTCGCTGTACTGATAGCTTCAGCACGATCAGAATTAGTTTGTGCTGTTTTCGCAGCGCTAATGGCGCGCTTGAGTTGGTCAGTCATAGGGGGTCAATACCTAAGTTTTGAAATAAAAAGTTTTAAAATAAAAATGCGACGAAAAATCTGATGTTAGAAGTTAAGAAGCTAATAAATACTAAATGAATATTAATAGCCTTTTAATAAATCCTAAGCGCTACAAGCAATAGTTGCAGCGCTCATTAAATCTGATTAAGGCAATACGCTTAGAAAGTAGTCAAAACTAATGTTAGGCGTCATCACTGCTGTCATCGATATCTAATTGTGATAATACCGCAATCATCTCAAGGACGACCATCGCCGCTTCTGAGCCTTTATTACCGGCTTTAGTGCCTGCGCGTTCAATCGCTTGCTCAATGCTATCGGTAGTCAATACACCATTACTAACTGGAATGTTATAATCAGTGGCAACGCTACTTAAGCCTTTCGCTGATTCGCTCGCAACAAAGTCAAAATGCGGGGTGCTGCCACGAATAATGGCACCTAGCGCAATGATAGCATCAAAACGATCCGATTCAGCGGCACGCTGGGCTACCAATGGCAACTCAAAAGCACCAGGAACACGGATAACCGTAATGTTACTGCCCAAAACACCGTGACGAAGTAGCGCATCAATTGCGCCATCAACCAATGACTCTACAACAAAACCATTAAAACGGGCGACGACGATACCAATACGGGCGTCGGCATTTTGGTGTAAATTACCATCAATATGGGTGACGGCATTACGCTGTTGTTGTAGATTTGACATATATTTATCCTTGATTCTAAATGAGGGTTATCAATTGGGTTCAAACGTTTCTTATTCAGTTATTTGCTGTTTAAATAAGTAAAAACAACATGAAAATAGACAGTTAGCGCTATGATAACATTTTTTTACAGGCGCATCTGTATCCCTTGCGCTGCCATATACTGCTTGGCCTCAAGAATAGTATGCTCACCGAAGTGAAAAATACTGGCAGCAAGTACGGCATCTACGCCGCCCTTTAACACGCCATCGGCTAAATGTTGCAGATTGCCCACGCCACCTGAGGCAATCACGGGTATATTCACTTGGCCCGTAATTTGCTTCATCAGCTCTAAATCATAGCCTTTTTTAGTGCCATCGCCATCCATTGAGGTAACCAATAGCTCGCCAGCACCCAGCTCGGCCATTTTGATTGCCCAAGCGACCGCATCGATACCGGTTGGCTTACGTCCGCCATGAGTAAAAATCTCCCAACGCGGGATTATGATGCCGTCAACATTTAAATCAGCAACACGCTTCGCATCAATGGCAACCACAATACATTGGTTACCGAATTTTTGCGCCGCCTCACCAACAAACTCAGGGGTAAATACCGCTGCTGAATTAATCGCTACTTTATCCGCGCCCGCATTCAAAAGGTTACGGATATCTGTAATTTTACGCACGCCGCCGCCAACAGTTAAGGGTACAAATACCGTCTCCGCCATACGCTCGACAGTGTGATAAGTAGTATCGCGCTCATGATGAGTAGCGGTAATATCCAAAAAGGTAATCTCATCAGCGCCTTGTTCGTTGTAGCGTTTCGCTACTTCGACCGGATCGCCAGCATCTTTAATATCGACAAATTGCACGCCTTTCACCACGCGGCCATTATCGACATCCAAGCAAGGAATGATACGCTTTGCTAACATAGGGGTTTTAACCTTATAATCAATTCATCCGTAAGCGCTAGTCTAGCAAAATCACCGCCATATCAGGCATATTTTCGCAATATTAATGCGCTTTTATCTCAAGTACTACTATTCGCGCTGTGATTGTCGCTATTAGCGTCTCAATTTGTTCTTAGTACCGTTTAAACTCGTCCTTATTATTTAAATCTAACCTTCTTTTTAATTGTCATAAGTGAGATGTCATGTCTGTTTATACCCAGTTAACCGATGAACAATTTGCCGCATTTTGTCAGAGCTTTGGGGTGTCATTTGCTCGCGCCATTCCGATTACCCAAGGTATCAAAAACTCAAACTGGTTTATTCAGACGACTGATGATAGCGATGGTGATTACTCTTATGTGTTTACCTTATTTGAAGAGCGTCCACCAAGCGACATCGAAAAAATGGCCGTCATTTTAAATAAGCTAATTGGTAAATTACCGGTTGCTGCACCGTTGGCACTTATAGACTCAGGTAACGAATCGGGTGCTGATGTTAAAGATGATAAGCGCTACGTCATTCATTATGATAACAAAGCAATTACTGTAGTGCCGTGTCTGGCAGGGGCGCATCCTGAGCAAACCACCCAAGCGATGTGTCATAAGATGGGCGCGTCATTAGCCGTATTGCATGAAACACTACAAGAGCTGCAACCTGCTGAAAAATATGGTGTAGCGCTATATCCATGGGCAGAGGTTCGTGATCGTGAAATGCAATTTATGCCAAGTGATGAAGCCAAGCTGATGAGTGATATTTGGCAATCCTATAACGATCTACCGCTAACGACATTACCAAAAGGGCTATGTCATTTAGATATGTTCGCCGATAACACGCTGTGGAATCTGAAAAAGGATAATGAGCAACTCACAGGATTATTGGACTTTACCGAAGTCAGTGTTGATCATTATGTGATGGATATTGCTATTACTATTAATGACTTTTGTACCACGTGGGGCGATGCTGAACAAGGTGAATCGGTCAATTTTGACCGTCATAAAATGGCAGCCTTCCTACAAGGTTATGAATCAAAAAGAACGCTTAATGAAGATGAGAAGCGTGCCTTGCCAATAATGCTAGCGAAAGCGGCGGTGATATTTTGGCTACTGCGTCTAAACGTCATCCACTATAACCGTACTGAAGGGCGTACTGGCGATAATATCATGGTCAAAAACCCTGATCTTATGAAACGCCTTGCCGCTTATCATTGGACGAGTAGTAAAAAAGCATAGAATACGGACTTCATGCTACTTAATACTAAGCAACTTATAATCAGACAAAACATTATTCTTACATAGCTAAACTTACTTCTTATTCAGCAATTCTAAAGGCAAAACTATGACTGACCAAATCGATGACTGGCACAAACTGGCACGCTATGAAACCAATATTCAAGGAGAGCTACATGCCAACCTATTGCGAAATAATGATATCAAGGTGTCACTACAGGCTTTAAGTGGCCTGCCCGGTATGAATTCAGGGGCAGTGTTATGGGTACAAGATGCTGATTTGGCGCAAGCGAAGCGCATATTAGGCAATATTGAAACTGACAGCACGACCACCATGCTCGATGACCCAACAGACCACACAACGAACGACAATAACGGCGGTACTATTAATAAAGGTGGTAACGCGTAGATGTGTCAACTCTTAGGAATGAACTGTAATACCCCAACTGATATCGGTTTTAGCTTTGCAGGATTTCGTCGGCGCGGCGGTATGACCGATAGCCATGAAGATGGTTTTGGTATTGCGTTTTTTGAGCGCAGTGATTGTAATAGTAATAAGGGCGCGGACAATGCCGCAACCGGACTACGTCTGTTTCACGATAACCGTCCAAGCTATCAATCGCCCGTTGCCGATTTAGTTAATAACTATCCGATTAAAGCGATGAATGTTATCGCACACATTCGTAAAGCGACGCAAGGGCAGAACTGCTTGGCCAATACGCATCCTTTTGTACGAGAAGTGTGGGGTGAGCAATGGGTGTTTGCCCATAACGGCCAGATGAATAAAGAATTTATTAAACGCTGTCAGCGCTTGCAAGATAACGGTAACGCCAGCCACTGCCAACCAGTCGGCTCAACCGATTCTGAAATGGCATTTTGCTACCTGATTAATCGTCTCAAAAGCAGCTTTAAAACGCGTCCTGATGACCAAACGCTATTTAACTTTTTGACCACTCAATGTCGCTATTTATCAGCCAATGGCTTATTTAATTGCTTGATATCGAATGGTAATTGGCAATTGGCTTATGCGGGCAGTTTATTGTTTTATCTTACGCGCCAAGCACCATTTGGTGAGGCAAAATTGGCTGATGATGACTTGGCCATTAACTTTGGTGATGTGACTACTGACAAAGATAAAGTGACAGTAATAGTTACCGTACCGCTGACTGAAAATGAAAAATGGCAGCAATTGGCCGTTAATGAATGTCTGATATTCCAAGATGGCGAAATTTTATATCAAGATAGCCCAAGCCAGCGTCAGTTTTTGACTGTTGATGAAGGGATTGCGATTGCAAGAGCAGTTGGGGCGAGTGTTTAGGGGTTTAAATTCTAAGATCTTGCTCAATTATAATTATATAAACAGGGATAACCTATGCCATATAAAGTATTTTTTAATGAGCTTAAAAAAATTGAGCAAGCATCCATAGAACAAGAATCAAGTACGAAACATGCCTTTAATATATTTACTATTCTAAGGAAGTATGATGAAGAGGTAGGGTTGCACTCTAAGTTTTTAGCAGAAATACTGAACCCTCAAGGCAGTCACGCTATGCCTGTTTTTCAACAAATTTTTATTGACGAAGTAATCAATCCTGCTATTGATGCACAAGAGTGGCAGCAGAAACCGCTTGACTCAAATGTTCTGTACGACTGTGAAACCGAGATACTTATTAGAGGTTTTGGAAGAGTTGATATTATTCTGAAGTCTTCTGACAATGTTATAGTTATCGAAAACAAAATCCACGCATCTGATCAAAAAAATCAACTCCAACGTTATTTTGAAGCTTGTAATAAACTTGGTTATTCTCCAAAAAACATTTACATCTTATATTTAAATAAAGATGGCGTACAAGTGACTGCTCATGGCAAAGGTAACTTGCGAGATGACCAATTTGGTCAAATTAATTATAAAGATGACATTAGTCACTGGTTAGACCTATGCATCAAGGAAGCAAAGAATTATCCACATATTGAACAAACCTTGAAGCAATATGGGCGTTTAATTGGCTCACTCACTGGAGATAATAGGTCAGCCAAAATGAAAAAATCCCATGTAGATTTCTTATATAAAGATAATAACTTTGAGTTAGCGTATGATTTAAGCCAATCACTTACTAGCTTTCAAGTTGATCTGCAAAATAAAATTTGGAAATTACTGTTAGTTGCTTTTCAAAAAAAAGGATATATTTTTAAGTTTTGTGATAAAGATCTGCAAAGCTGTGATGAAAACAGAAAAGTTAAGAACTATTACAAGAATGAATCGAGAAAAAATAGATTCTATGGCATACAGTGTGAAATCGGTACCTTAGATAACTATAAAGTTCATTGTTTTATTCAGTTAAATCATAATATCTACTACGGCGTGTCCATCTCTTTCGATGGAAAGCGAATTCAGTATCCAGATGAATCTATTTCTTTAAGTCAGCAAATCGCTATAACTTATCCTGATCTCATTGACAGCGGGAAAAAATGGTTTCTTGGTGGGCATATATTACCAAGTTCACCTTTAAACTTTAAAAAAGTTAATAGTATTTATAAGGTTACTGAAAAAAATGCTAGAGATAAGTGGGTAGATAATACAGTTAACGAAATTGTGTTTTTTATTGACAATGTTAAAGCATTAGAATTGATCAGCGACTAACGATCTTACAAGTAAACCCCACAACACCGTTTAAACCTCTCTCCAGACCCACAAATACACGGCTGTTTCTGACTTACTGGTATTGCTACGGTCGGGTCAAGGAAGTACCAGCGTTCACCTTTATCATCAGTAGTTTTATTTATCACTTTTACAAAGGTAGATAACTCATGGTGCGCCTGCGTGCCTTCTAGTGTCTGGTAATAAGCTTTAAATTCAACTTGCGCATGCCTTTTGCCTAACTTTGGCGTGTGTCTGACGATTTCCAACCCTGCCCAATCCGTCTCCTTTGCCCATGATTTAATATCATTGATATCAAGTAATGCTTGCTGTGCGAGCACGGTGGTCTTGACGATATAGTCAGCCTTGGCTAATACAAACGCACTATAGCGGGTGCGCATTAGTCGTTCCACACTTTCAGCTTTAACGCCACCATTTTTATCAGTACCGTCCTCATAAAGGTCATCATGATAAGGCTGACAGCAATTGCTATAAGCTACTGGGGTGCTTAAAAAAGCCAATGATGGCGAAACTTGGCAAGGGCATAGTTGCATAAATAGTGTGCTCTGATTATTTGTTTATAAAGCTTGGTAATTTACTCTTCAATCAAGTAAGTTTTCTATAAAGGCAGGTAGTACCCCAACTTTAAGCTGTGCCCAAGGAGTAGGGTCGCGCAGCTGCTCCCAGAACGGTGCAAAAGGTGGCGCAACATATATAAGTAGTGCCAGCAGCGAATACAACAATAGATACCACCATTTCTCTCTGTGTTGATAAAACTTCATCGCGGTACCAGCAGAACGCTTGAGCGTCATTCCTGATAAGTTAACACTATACATCTCATCTAATAACAGATGAACCATTGCGCCACCAAATAAGAATAACCCATAAAACCAGCTAGCGCTTAGGGTATTATGCCAGCCGTAATAGCTCAAACACGTCAGCCCCAGCCCCAATATTGCCATATATGGCACCGAGTGGATAACACCGCGATGCACGGTCATGCGTGTAAATAGTTTAAACACCACATAACGCATAAAGCCGTAACCCACTAGCCAGAGCGCCATCAGCGCTATTAAACTCAGCTCATCACGCCAATGCATTACTAAGCCAAAAGCAAATACCAGCGCGGCAATATTAAAACCCAGCTTGATCGGGGTGGAGTGATCCGAATCCAAATCGGGCAGTAAACCGCCTACCGTGCCAAGTGCCACACACATCAAAAACCCTGAATCATTGACGAGCCCAGCCTTATAAACCACTAAGCTCAGCGTACCACTGACTGCAAACGCGCCATTTAAGTGGGTATTAAAATTTGCCATAAAGCTTTACCATAAATTGTGCCATAAACCAGCACGCGCCCAGCGCTAAAAAAGCGCTCTATGATACCATGTGCTACTGCCTCAAACTGCTAGATATTTGCATAACACCAGCCTTACGTATAATAGAGAATTCATTATGGTCGACCACACTTTATCACTGCAATCTCCAGCGCCTACTCACGCCTTATTAGACGCAAGCTTTGCGACTATCGACTGGCAAGCGCCGTGGCTAAGGCATTTATATCAACTCAATTATTTGAGCAAAAAGGTAGAGATGTTAAGTAAGCAGGTAGATAATTCAGAAGTGATGGCTAGTGGTTTTAAAGCCAGCAATACTCAAGACAGTGATATTAAAAACAGTATCAGTTATAGCACCACCGTTATCGCTGAGGTATTAAATACAGCAATGGCTCAGAAAAATACTGAGCATGAAAATCAGCCGCAGACTAAACCTACCCAAGGCAACAAAGCGCATGCGCTACAGTTTGTGTCACAAGATGTGCTACCAGAAGGCGAAGCTTATGAAAGCTTTATCGCAACCACCGGTAATATTCCCACCCGTGATAATTTGCATGATTTATTTAACGGTAGCATTTGGCTGACTTTTCCTAAAACTAAAGCGCTGTTGAACTATCATCATATGTGTGAGATTACTGAGCAGGGTATTGGCGACAGTCGTGGGCGGATTCGCGATACGATTACTGTCTTTGATGAGAACGGCGCGATATTGGTGACTGCTGATACTAGTATTGGTGAGGCACTGATCAACTTTAATTGGCAAGCAAGTCTTGTAGCTCCGCGTGATAAATGGGATAAGCCGCTTGCGCCAAGTGCCGACGCTAAAGCAGCGGTTTATATCTTTGGACATGCGCTACTTGAGCAATTAATACAACCACGTAAATCATTATGTGCGCATAGTGTGGTCATTAATGTATCGCCGGATTTCTTTGGATTAGCGCTCCCTGAACGAATGAGCTATTTAGACAGTAGGCTGGCTGAGCAGATGCATACGCTACTATCACAAGAGGATATTACCCCACGCAAACTTGCACCTCTGCCTATTTTAGGTGTACCGCACTTTTGGGCCGACAATGCTGATGCCCGTTTTTATGATGACAGTCATGTCTTTCGTAATGGTCGTCGCCAAAAAGTGTGATCAAATCTCTTATTAGCCCTCTTATTAACAGGCTATTAAATCACTGTTCCGTTTACCATTTTGCCACCATTCATTAACCACCTAGGCTTAACAAGTTTGCCGATATTTGTTATGGTAAAAGGAGGTTATTGTTAATTATTAAGCTTCTATTGATAGTTTATTGTTAATAAAGCTATAAATAAGCTATTTTAAATATACTAACCTAGCTACACGTACTGAAAACCATCTGTTATAACAATAAATTCATACCAATCTATAACGTAGATAAGGAAGCTACCATGAGTGATATTTTCAATGTAAAAAACACCCTCTCGGTCGATGGCAAGGAGCATGTCTATTACAGCTTGCCTGAGCTGACCAAAGCCTATGACAATATTCAAACTCTACCATTTTGTATGAAAATCGTACTAGAGAACTTGCTGCGTAATGAAGACGGCGGGCAATCAGTCGGTAAAAACCATATTGAAGCGGTCGCTAACTGGGACGCTGGTGCAGCATCTGCACAAGAAATCGCTTTTATGCCAGCGCGTGTCGTTCTACAGGATTTCACTGGCGTGCCATCGGTTGTTGATTTGGCCGCAATGCGTGATGCCGTGGTCAAGCTTGGTGGTAAAGCGGAGCAAATTAATCCATTTATCCCTAGTGAATTGGTCGTTGACCACTCGGTACAAGTGGACGTTTATGGCCGCGAAGATGCGCTAGATTTGAATAAAAAGATTGAGTTTGAGCGCAATAATGAGCGCTATGAATTTTTGCATTGGGGCAAGCATGCTTTTAAAAATTTCGCCGTCGTACCTCCAGCTACCGGTATTGTGCATCAAGTGAACCTCGAGTACCTAGCACGTGTGGTGATGGCCGCTGAGGTTGAGGGCGAAAATGGCACTGAGCTGACCGCTTATCCTGATACAGTCTTTGGTACCGACAGTCATACCACGATGATTAATGGTATTGGCGTACTTGGTTGGGGCGTTGGTGGTATTGAGGCCGAAGCTGCGATGCTGGGACAGCCCTCATCTATGCTGATTCCGCAAGTGGTTGGCTTCGAGATGTCCGGCGCACTCACCGAAGGTGTTACCGCGACTGACTTGGTACTACGCGTGGTTGAAATGCTACGTGCTCACGGGGTCGTTGGCAAGTTCGTTGAGTTCTACGGCGAAGGCTTGCACAATATGCCGCTTGCTGATCGAGCGACCATTGCCAATATGTCTCCAGAGTATGGTGCGACTTGTGGTATTTTCCCTATTGACCAAATATCAATTGATTACCTGCGTCTATCAGGACGTGATGAAGCGCAAATTGAACTGGTTGAAAAGTATGCTAAGGCACAAGGTCTATGGCATGATGCCGATACACCCGATGCCACTTATTCAAGCAAGTTACATCTTGATTTAACTACGGTTGAGCCATCACTTGCCGGTCCTAAATTGCCGCATCAGCGTATTTCTCTATCCGGTATGTATGATAGCTTCGGCAAGACCTTGCAGACGATGACTAAAGATCGCAAAGCGGAAATCAAAGGTAAAGATCGCTTTGATGAAGAGGGCGGTGAACAAGAGCAAGCTGACAAACTAGCAGCTAAGCCTAATATGACACAGGATATGCAGTTTGATGTCGGTAATGTTAGACATGCTGCTAACAGTGTCTTCTCTAACGTCCATATAAAGGACAATGAGCATAAGCTGCGTGATGGTGCTGTGGTCATTGCAGCGATTACCTCTTGTACCAATACGTCAAACCCGGCGGTAATGATTGGGGCAGGATTGGTCGCTAGAAATGCAGCGGCAAAAGGCCTTACCGCCAAGCCTTGGGTAAAAACCTCCCTGGCGCCAGGATCAAAAGTAGTCACCGATTACCTTGAAAAAACCAAACTGATAGATGAGCTGGAGAAAATTGGCTTTTACTTAGTCGGTTACGGCTGTACGACCTGTATCGGTAATTCAGGACCTTTACTTGAGAGTATAGAAAAAGGTATTGAAGATAATGATTTGGTCGCCGCTGCTGTACTATCAGGCAACCGTAACTTCGAAGGTCGTATCCACTCGCATGTAAAAGCCAACTATTTAGCTTCACCGCCATTAGTCGTTGCCTATGCGCTAGCAGGTACGGTAGATATGGACATGACCACTCATCCGCTGGGACAAGACCAAGACGGTAATGATGTTTTCTTAAAAGACATCTGGCCGACCTCAGCTGAGATTAATGAGCTGATTGCCAATAATATCGATGCAGAGATGTTCCATAAAAACTATGGCGAAGTATTTGACGGTAGTGATGAGTGGAATGCCATCACCTCCTCAGACAGTCAGCTGTATCCATGGAGCGAAGAATCAACGTACATTAAGAACCCACCATTCTTTGACGGTATGACTATGGAGCCACAAGGTATTCCTGACATTGAGGATGCGCGCATATTAGGCCTGTTCGGTGACTCTATCACTACTGACCATATCTCACCTGCCGGTAATATTGATGCAGATTCTCCAGCTGGCCTGTACTTGAAAGGTCGCGGGGTAATGGAAGCCGACTTCAACAGCTATGGCTCACGCCGTGGTAATGACGCGGTGATGACCCGTGGTACTTTTGCCAATATTCGTATCAAAAACTTAATGATGGACGGTAAAGAAGGCGGTTATACTTATTACCTCAAAGGTGATAAAGCAACTTTAAAAGATGGTAAGCAGATGCCTATTTATGATGCCGCTATGAAGTATAAAGAAGAGGGCCGTTCGCTAGTGGTACTTGGTGGCGAAGAGTATGGTTCGGGTTCCAGCCGTGACTGGGCAGCTAAAGGAACGATTCTGTTGGGTGTCAAAGCGGTATTGACTGGCTCGTTTGAGCGTATCCACCGCTCCAATCTAGTCGGAATGGGTGTACTGCCTTTAACCTTTAAAGACGGTGAGAGTGCTCAATCACACAATCTTGATGGCTCAGAAGTGCTTAGTATCACTGGGCTAAACAATGGTGAAAGTGAAATGGCAAACGTTACCGCCACACGCGCTGATGGCTCAACTGAGACCTTTGAGGTGAATGTGGTGCTACAGACGCCAAAAGAGCGCGAATACGTCCGTCATGGTGGCGTATTGCACTATGTGCTGCGTCACCTAGCTAGTGAGAGTAAAGACGTTGCCTAATTTTTAACTTTCTTAAAACAAAAAAACCTCAACGTTAAGTTGGGGTTTTTTATTGGATGGTTGAATAACGAAATTAACCCAGCCTATATTCGCTCAAAGGATATGTATGAGTGAGGCGCAGTTTACTGATTCTGTACTTGCCACTCAATTTCAGGTTTGTTATATCCTCGAACCACTTCACCGTTAAATAACATCAAAGGCACACCGCCACCACCTAGACTTTCGTATTGTTTATAGCCTTCAGCAGAGCGTTCAATATCGTATTCACAGTAGTCAACATTGTGTGAGGCTAGCAACTGTCTGGTCTGTTCGCAGTAGCCACACCAGACGGCACCGTACAAAACAATGTCATTATTATCAGATGCGTCACAGGCGACAGAGTCTGGAACAACGGCGCTGGCGTTTATGAGGTAAATACAGGCTATTAACACAGTGACACCGAGGACGCCTGAAAATATTTTTAAAAAAATCATAGAGTTACCTATTCATTCTTATTTTTTAAGCTGGTTTTTGATGATGAGTATAGTGTGATTAACACCTTAAGTCTAATTTATGCTTAATATTCATAGCTCGTAGATACTAAACTTCATTAATTAGTCCAATGACTTACAACTTCCACAGTACTGACCACCGCATCCATTGCGCCATTGCTTTAATAATCGTAAGATAGTCAACGTCATCAAGTACTAATATTACCACTTTTACTTATATCATCATGTAGAGCTGACATTGATTGCCGTCCTGAACAGGGTGACATCAAAGAGGTCGCTATAGCTCTATAGAGGAAAAAATGAAAAATATTATATTGTCATTACTCATCATGTTCGGTGTTATTTCTCATGCCAGTGCGGAAGATGCGCTATCCGTGACCCCAGAGGCTGTCTGGAATCTTGTACAGAAAGATGCTGACCAACTGCTGTTCATTGACGTCAGGGACCCTGTGGAAATCATGTTTGTCGGGTTTACGGATGCTGTGGATACCAATATTCCGTTCAAGCTGGTCGATCGCACTCAGTTCAATGAAGACAAGGCCAGTTTCGCCATGCAGAGCAATCCGGATTTCGCTAGCGATGTCGAAAAAGCTCTCAAGGCCAAGGGCCTTGGCAAAGACGCTCTAATAGTTACCATGTGTCGCTCGGGCTCTGCGCGCGGTAAGCCCAGTGCTGAATATCTGTTGTCCCAGGGATATTCAAACGTAAAGTATATCGATCATGGTTTTCAGGGAAGCGCGGTAAAGGAGGGTGCGATGAAGGGGTTTCGTATCATGAACGGTTGGCAAAACTCCAAACTGCCTTGGTCATCAACGATTAATCCGAGCAAAATCAGCAAACCCTAAGTCTTGCTGGCTGCTTTATATTAAGGCAGCCTACGACGTACCCACGCAACATCAACCGTACACCCAACAAAAAACCCAACATAACGTTGGGTTTTTTGTTGGGTGCTATAATTAGTCTTTATCATCACAGTATTTATATTGAATTCCATTTATACTAATTTAGTATCTTAAATCTAAAACTAATTTTAAAAATTAGAATAATGATAGAAACCAACGCAAGCACTAACAGTGCTAAGCTAAATTGAGTGAGCAAATGACCAGACGCGACCTTATTATCTTTTTTACGCTCTCCTTTATGTGGTCGTTATCTTTTATATTTTATCGAGTGGGAGTCCCTGAGTTTGGCTCATTGGCATTTGCTAGCCTGCGTGTGGTATTTGCAGGGTTAACCATGCTTATTTTTGTGTTGCTAAACTCAAAAAATAGACAAGGTATTCGTGAAAATTACAAAGCACTTACAGTCGTCGGTTTATTCTCCGCTGCCATTCCATTCGTGCTGTTTTCTTTCTCTGCACAGTCAGTGAA
Organism: Psychrobacter urativorans; assembly: GCF_904846675.1. Classification (GTDB taxonomy): domain Bacteria; phylum Pseudomonadota; class Gammaproteobacteria; order Pseudomonadales; family Moraxellaceae; genus Psychrobacter; species Psychrobacter urativorans_B. Next base: position 24,388 of record NZ_CAJHBT010000013.1, read on the forward strand.
TGCGGGTGTATTGGCCGTGCTTAATGCCTCTGTACCGATGATGAGTGGGTTTATCGCCAGTACGTTTTTTAACGATAAACTCTCAAAAAAACAAATCCTTGGATTGATTATCGGTGTCGTTGGCGTCATTATTTTGATGAGTGAGCACCTATTTTCTGGGCAAGGCTCAGACTTAATACCGATGGGCTACGCATTATTGGCTTGTGTTGGTTATGCAACAGGAGCCAATATTACTAGAAACTATTTAGGTGACCTCTCACCAATTGCTATTACCGCAGGTTCGCTAATCATTGCCAGTTTGGTCATGCTACCTATTGCCATTTATGAATTTCCATATGGTAAAAGTATTAACCTAAAAGCTTGGCTATCAGTCATTTGCATTGGCGTATTTTCGACGGCAATCGCCTTAATCTTTATGAATCAGCTTATCAAAAGCATTGGCGCAATGCGTGCGACGAGTATTACCTTAGTCATTCCAATTTTTGCGATAGTTTTTGGTTATGTGTTACTTGGCGAAGCATTGGATACGGGGGCAATTATTGGCTCAGGGGTGATATTGGTTGGCACATACTTGTCTTTAAATTTATCTTTAAAGAAGTTGGTTCATTCATGAATCTCATTTATAAAATAACTTGACCATCAAATATTTGACATCGTTGATCCTTTAGTTAAGTTGTTATCTCGCTCCAAAATTATATTGGTTTGCTCAGTTAAATGATTGGCTTATGCCAATACAAAACGAGCATAAAAAAAAGCCCAATCATAATGATTGGGCTTTTTCTTTAATATTAATAACTTTATAATTTATGACTTATTCAATCATTAACTGTTTAAGTAAGTACTATTCAAACTTATTTAATATTATCGCCATAAGTTACGATAGGCTTAGCTAAACGATAATTTGCTGCCGCAGTTTTGGCACCAAAAGTACTAGCGATAAAGGTTAATATAGCACTGATTAGCCAAAATAGACCAGTATATAAAGCAGCTTTACGTGCAACGTCTTCAGCTTGCTGTAGTTTTTGCTCAGCAGACTGTTTTGCTTCTGCAATATATTGCTCAGTTTTCATTTTATATTCGTTGAATGACTGTTGAACTTCTTGACGTACTTGGATAGCTTGTGGCTCAGTTAGGCCTTCTTGTTCTAGACGGTTGATAAGCTCAGGACCTTTTAACATTGTTTCGATAGATGCCATACGTTGTTTTGCATAGTCATCAATGTTGCGCCACGTGTCTAGATCAGTGAAGTCCATGTTAGCAACTTGGCTTTTAGTCTCAGCGAACATATCTTTAATTACACTGCTGGTTGCCGCAATCTGTTGTTGATTCAAATTCTGTGTATTTTTTGCGACCATTGCTTGCAGATCTTCTTCGCTAATCTCACCTGATACACGTTGATAAACTTCTTGTGCTTTTTGTTGCACAGCACCACTTTGTGATGCTGCACCAGTGGCGGTTGCACCAACAGTAGCTGTCGTAGCAGCTGTTTTAGCTACGGTACTAACTGTAGAACCTACCGCATTACCTGCTGTCGCTAAAATGCCAGTCGCGCTACTTAGTGTAAAAAATGTACTAAGCAGTACAATTAATGCAGCGGTTAGTATACCGGTTAAAGTAGCGTCTTTTGGATCGATATCCGTACCATCACCAAATAGCGCTTCAGGTGCTGAGTATTTAATGGCAAAGTAGCCCGCTACAAACGCACTAACTAATGCGGTAATCGCCGCATAGATACCGGCGGCAATGCTTGTACCCTTTAAATCAAAAGGTATAAATGAGCTTAATATCAAAGCGATAGCAATCATCGCCATAACGACCATCAGCCCCATAATGAGGCCTGCGAACACTCCACGCCATGATGGGCGCCGTTGAGGTGCATAAGTAGGTAACATAGTCATTCCTTCTAATGTATTAGTATATTGTTTTAATAAATTACTTTCATAATGTGACAAACCTCTTAATTCAGAATTTATAAGTAATTTATAGAAAATCACTTATAAATCTAATAAGTACAATGTCATTCTAGGTAATAAAGAAAGGAATTGGTAACGCCTTTAAGTAGGAAATCGCTAACTTTGTGTATAAAGGCGTTACACTATGTCAGTAGATCGCCTCAATGTAAGCTTATGTAAGTTCCTCAGGGGGTTAATAGGAGGTATTCTTATTAGGTTAGAATTTTTAAATCAAATAATATGGCATAGAGTTTAATTTAAAAAGGTCGATACAAAAACGGCTACCGTAAAAAATAGACATAAAAAAAGCCCAATCGCGATGATTGGGCTTTTTAGTGGTGCATTTATTAGTCTAATCTAATCCGTTTCAGAAAAAGTGCTAATAAATGACGCCATATAGTGGCGTCCCCAGGGGGGTTCGAACCCCCGTTACCGCCGTGAAAGGGCAGTGTCCTAGGCCACTAGACGATGGGGACGCATAGTGTGTTATAGATATTATATATTCATAATACTATAACGATAACAACATCAGAGTGCTTAAAAAGCGGTGCCTAGAGCTGATGTTGAGCTATTAGCAAGTTATTCACTATACAGGTTCAGCATTGCTGCACTTGATAATAAATAGTGTGGTGGAGCTAAACGGAGTCGAACCGTTGACCCCTTGCATGCCATGCAAGTGCTCTACCAACTGAGCTATAGCCCCTCGCTAAGAGTGTGCGTATTTTAGGTAAGTAGCGGGAGGTTGTCAATAGCTATTTTCAAAAATAGTGGTAAATATATTAATTAATCAGACAGAAGATAATAATGGGGGATTTTCTGTCGCCAAATTAATCAAACTTTTTGATGGTTAGCGATTTCTTTAACCGCTTTATCTACAGAAAACTCTTCTTCAGTACCATTAGAAAAGACTACCACACAACATTCAGTGGCAATGTATTGGCCACTATTTTGGCTGATGGTCTTTACGCCTTTAAAACCAGTAATATCAGTATCTTTTAATAGATCCAACTTGTCGTCTGTATAACCACAGTAAGAGGTATATATCCATTCCAAGTCTTCAAAGTCTTGTCCATTGGTAAGAGTGTGCTCAGTGTCATAAAGCTCTTTTACTATCCCAGAATAATATTTTTGTGCTTGCTTTTGAGTGGGGAAAAAATGGTCACTATTCTTTATAGTGACGGCATTAGCTGCCATGTTAGCCTCCAGTGGATAAGTTTAAGTGAATGTCAGTCTTAATGAAAAGGACAGGTCAGTAATAGTCCGGCTCGTCCTTTCTTAAATCAAAAACTTATTCAGACGCTAAAAAGTCTGGTAATTCAGCCGCTTGCTTCTCTAACTTCTTCAGTTTCTTTTTACCTAAGCCGCCAAGCATTTCAACACCATGACGTAGACGTATGAGTGTCATATCTGCGCCAATAATCGCCATCGAGTTCATGACTGGCGTCGATGAGGTGCTGCCCGCAATTGCCACAAAGAACGGTGCCATAAAGTCGCGCATCTTAATATCAAGGGCAGCAGATAAGCCCTTTAGAGTGGCATAGATATTTTCCTCAGACCATGTTGGTAAGGTCTCAAGCTGCCAAATAGCAAGTTGTAGCATTTCTATAATTTGCTCGGGTGCGAGCGATTTATGCGTAAAGCTTTCAGCATTGATATCGGGTAAGTTTTGGAAGTAGAAAGCGCCCCAATTTACCGCATCAGAAAGCAGTTCAATACGGGGCTGGATAGCGGCGGCCATGGCGGTCAATTTGTCGCTGTCATTGGCCCATGCGAGGATTTTATTTTTAAGCTCTTCTGGCGTTAGCGCGCGTAGCCATTCGGCATTCAGCCAATTGAGCTTTTCGATATCAAAAATAGGGCCACCAAGCGAGACACGATGAATATCAAAGCTGGCAATCATTTCCTTTAAGGTGAACTTTTCGGCCTCGTCAGGCATGGAATAACCCATGCGGCCTAGATAGTTGAGCAAGGCTTCGGGCAATACGCCGGCATCACGGTAATAGGTGATAGAAGTTGGGTTTTTACGTTTAGACAGCTTAGACTTGTCAGGATTGCGCAGTAGCGGCATGTGGCACAATACGGGCATCTCCCAACCGAAATACTCATACAGCAATTGATGTTTAGGCGCAGAGTTCAGCCATTCTTCACCGCGCAACACATGACTGATTTCCATTAAGTGGTCATCGACGACGTTGGCCAAATGATAAGTGGGCAAGCCATCAGTTTTGAGCAATACTTGCATATCTACTTGCGCCCACGGGATTTCAACGGCTCCACGCAGCATATCTTCAACATGGCATACGCCTTCTGTCGGTACGCGCATACGAATGACGTATGGCATGCCGTCAGCGACCATTTTGTCGGATTCTGCGCGTGATAAATTGGCGTAGCGTCCGTCATAGCGCGGAGTTTCGCCATTGGCCATTTGTGCTGCGCGCATGGCATCAAGCTCTTCTGCGGTACAAAAACAGCGGAATGCATGATCGCTGTCCAGTAATTGCTGAGCGTGCTTTTTATAGATGTCAGCACGTTCACTTTGACGATATGGTGCGTGCGGTCCGCCAACGTCAGGACCTTCTGCCCAATCCAATCCTACCCAGCGTAGGGCATCTAAAATCATTTTTTCAGACTGTACCGTTGAGCGCACTTGGTCGGTGTCTTCAATGCGTAGAATAAATTCGCCGCCATGCACTTTAGCAAAAGCCAAGTTGAACAGCGCAATATAAGCAGTGCCGACATGCGGAAAGCCAGTAGGTGAGGGCGCAATTCGGGTACGGACAGGACGGCGGTTAGCATTGCTAGGGGTATGATTGGCAGTTTGGGTCATGAGGGCCTCAAAATATTATCGTCAATTAGAGAATAGAAGTTAAAAAAGAAGTAAGTTAGCGTAAAATATAGCGCTATTATAGCAGGGATAGTTAATATTTTTGCCGAAAAGGTCAGTTGGTGCTTGACTACAGATGTATCCTTGCGATAATAATGCAAGTTAAGTTCTAACTTGTTTATTTATATCTAATTATTGGCCAGATTGGTCGTCATTTATTGAGTTGTTTGTGTCCGCATCAAAATCTAAGCCAAATTCTAAAGCCCGTCCTTCCTCTGCCGCAGAACTTTCTGCCATATCGGCTGCAGCTTCTACTATGGATAATCCGTCTGCTACCACTGCGCCGGAGGCGACTGTCTCTGATAAAACTGTCTCTGACAAAATAATGCCTGACAAATTAAGCTTTGCACACGATGCCGTGTTATTGCAAGAAGCTGTTGCAGCAGTGCTAGGGGTAAAATCGTTACCGCTGCAACGGGATGATACCGATGCTGCTGATAATGAGGAAAATAGCCTGCAAGCCAGCGGTATCTATGTCGATGCGACCTTTGGGCGCGGTGGTCATAGCCGATTATTATTATCCCAGCTCGCTGGTGATGCGAAGCTTATTGTTATCGATAAAGACCCAACCGCTATTACTGTTGCACGTGAGCTTGCAAGTATAGACAACCGTGTGCATGTCATTCATGACAGCTTTGCCAGCTTAACGGACAGCTTAGCGGCAATGGGTATCATGCAAGTGGATGGCCTGATGGCAGATTTGGGCGTATCGTCGCCGCAAATTGATGATGGCAGTCGTGGTTTTAGCTTTATGCGGGATGGCGCAGTGGACATGCGCATGGATACCACGCGCGGTCAGTCAGTTGCTGAATGGCTTGAGCAGGTCGATGATGAGACCTTAGCCAATGTGTTATATGATTTTGGTGAGGAGCGTCATAGTCGGCGGATTGCGCGAGCGATTAAAGAGATGAGTAGTTATACGTCTACATTAGAGCTAGCAGAAGTCATCAAGGTGGCGCATCCTAATTGGCAGCGAGGCAAGCATCCGGCCACTCAAAGCTTTCAGGCAATGCGCATTTTTATTAATAACGAGCTTGGTGATGTGGATAGCTTTTTAGAACAAAGTATTCCTATTCTCAAGGCTGGCGGTCAGCTGGCAGTGATTAGCTTTCACTCGTTAGAAGATAGGCGTATCAAGCAGTTTTTGCAGCGTCATAGCAAAGGGCAATATCCAGAAGATGAAAATTTGCCGATACGGCCTGATCGTCCGCGCTATTTTAGCAAGCCCAAACGCATTGGGCCCAGTAAAGCTGAAGTGGCGAACAATCCACGTTCGCGTAGTGCTTGGCTACGGACGGCGACTCGTACAGAGGTTGCCTATCAACCTGATGTAGAGTAAGAAGTGTTTATTCAATACTATTTTCTGGGTATTTTTTTATTTTAACGGCTTGCTCATAGTGAGATTAGTGAATAGCGGCATTGATAACTAAAAATTGATGATTAAAAGTATTTGTTAATAATCATACTTTTTCAATGTAAGACCTCTTAATGAATACGCTCCTGTTAAAAAGCTGTAAATATTATCTGCTAGGCTCATAGGTTAATTTTTAATCTGACTTTTGCGGCGGGTGTAGTTTGCTATTTGCTATGGACATAGATTAAACCTTTGCCGTGATATGGTTTGCCACTAATGGTTTGTCATTAATAGTTGCTGGCGAGAGTAGGTGCTGGCAAGTTTTATTTATCGTGTTTTTATTGTTCTATTTATTGTTGGTGTTGACGGGAATGTATGACGCTGATAACGCGTTATCCTAAACCGTTTTTTATATTTGAGTTTACTTTTTTGAGATCGTGATGGCAATATCTGGCAAACCTACAAACCGTCGCAACCCTGCGCCGCCACATTCTACCGATATCGGCGAATTGTTCGCGCAGCGCTTTAACGTGGTGAGTCTCTACGTGGTGGTATTATTGCTGTTGGCAGCGGCTATCGTGTGGAGTGGTATCAAAACGGCCGAAGACATTCAAAAATATCATCAGGATTATAAAGCTTTGCAAGATATGAAAAAACAAGAACGTAAGCTTCAAGTTGAGCACCAGCGTCTTTTGATCGAGCAGCAAACCTTTAGTGCTACCCCGCAGATCGCCAGCCGCGCGGTTTCCGAACTGGGAATGTATACCCCAACTTCTAAAGATAAACTCATTATCCAACCGAGTGCTGCGGTAGCTGAAACGATCAGCCCAGCCACTGTGGAGGTAGGACAATGAGTGATAATAATAAAAAACCTACCAGAAAACCTAACTCAGCGACCAATACTGCCAAAAAATCTACCGCAAAAAATGCCAATAAAAAATCAGCCAGCGGTAAGGTCATCAAGCCTCTGCGGCGGGCTAGTACTACCAAATCGACTACTGCTGGAAAAGCACGTAATGGAAAGACAGCTGCGAGAGATAAGGCGTCAAAGACAAACCGCTCAAATAAGCTAATGAGTCGTCTAAAAAAGAATGAGACACAAGGCGCATATACCAGCGTCAAAAACCGTAGAAGAAAAAAGGCGATATTCAGCAAGGCTTCTGGTGCCTCGTCGCGTGGCGGCTTTGAATATGATAAAAATCGCTTTCGTACTATTTGGGGAATTGCTCTTGTCATACTCGCTTTGTTGATAGGGCGTGCTTATTATTTACAAGTGGCTAATGCCCAGTTTTATCAAGATAAAGGTAATGAGCTGATCACGAGCGTGCGCACCCAAAAATCTTACCGTGGCATGATTACCGATCGCAATCAATTGCCGCTGGCAGTCAGCGCGCCGCTAGCAACCGTGACATTCAGTCCGCATGATTATGCCCGTGAATACTATGAGCTGAAACGGATCAAAATTGTCAATCCTGACAGCCCAAATTTACAAGCGCGCATGCAGAAGCGCTTGGATAATATGGATTTAACCCGTCTAGCGGCTGCGGCCAATATTCCGGTAACTGAACTTCAAAACGCCACTGCTATCGATGATAATATTGATGTCACCGATGAAGAGGCCGTCAAAGGCGCACTGCCATCGGGTACAGGCTCGCACTACCTGCCGCTACTTAACAAAGTCACCCCTGAAATCGCCCAAAGTGTTAGCGCGCTCGACTTCCCGGGCGTCTATGAAAAAAACTTCTTCCAGCGCTATTATCCGCAGCCGCAGCCTAACTCTCAGCTACTAGGTTTTATGGGACAAAATGCCAATGATCCTGACGGTGGCTACGAGGGCCGCGCCGGTATTGAGCGCCAATACGAAAAAGCGCTGGCCGGCGCTGACGGTAAAGTTCTTATTCTAAAAGACGCCAAGCAGAATAGCCTAAAAGAAATCAAACAGCTGGAGCCGGAAGTAGCTGGGCAAAACGTGGCGATGACTATTGATTCACGTTTGCAGTATCTGCTCTATAAAGAGCTGGAAAAAGTAGGGCGCGTACAAGAAGCCTTATGGTCGACTGGTATGATCGTAGATGTACAAACGGGCGAGGTGTTAGCACTATCGACATGGCCGTCTTTTAACTCCAATAATCTCAATGAGATGACCGGTGAAAATCAGCGCAATCGCGCGCTAATAGACGTCTTTGAGCCCGGTTCAGTCATGAAGCCCTTTACTGTTGCTGCTGCGTTGGACTCTGGAAAATATACTACCAACTCTTTAATTGATACCAATCCGGGCTCCATTCGGGTCAAAGGCTATACCATTCGCGACCATGAAAATCTGGGGTCGATTAATATGGCGACACTGTTACAGAAATCCAGTAACGTCGCCGCCACTAAGATTGCCTTATCATTGCCGCCTGATACCATTACCAACATGCAAAAACAATTTGGCTTTGGGAAAAAAACATCGCTACAGTTCCTTGGTGAAGGTAGCGGCTTGGTCACAACGCCCAAAGAAAAAGAAACCGCTCGGCGCGCTACCGTCAGTTATGGTTATGGGCTGGAGGTGACAGTAGCGCAAGTGGCACAGGCCTATTCAGCACTAGCCGCAGGCGGGGTGATACATCCATTAACCTTGATTAAAACTGATAAAGTCCAGCCAGGGCAGCGCATTATGGCACACGATCAAGCGATGTCGATTGTACAAATGCTAGAGACGGTTACCGCAGAAGGCGGTACGGCAGTAGCGGCAGGTATCGATGGTTATCGCGTGGCGGGTAAGACCGGAACGTCACGCCGGATTAATCCTGAAGGCGGTTATTACGAGGATCAGTATCGCAACGTCTTTGCGGGTATGGCTCCGGCCTCTAATCCCAAGCTAGTAGGGGTTATCTTAGTTGAAGACCCACGTGGTCTACACTATGCAGGTTTGACAGCAGGTCCCGTATTTCATAATGTCATGAAAGAGGCGCTACGTCTGTATAATGTGCCGCTAGATAAGCCGTTACAGACTAAATAGTTTACCTTGAACCGCTTGGCTTTTGACTGTTTAAAAGCCACGCGGTTATTGCTGCTTTTATACTATTATTTTAATTTATTTTTATACGTCTAGGATTTGCCCATGACCACGCCCACCTCATCGCAACGTGACGTTACCTTGCAACAGCTTATTGATAATGACAGTACTATAAGAAAAAGTAGCACTAATAACGATAGCAACGAACTACAGCAGCAATTGTCAGCAATGATACAGACGTCAGTCAATCTAACGGCAACTACAGCGACAGTCGCTAGTATTCCGTTTCAGCAGTTGCGTTTAGACAGCCGTCAAGTCGCTGCAAAAGACATATTTGTACTGCTAAAAAGTCAAAGCCAAAACTGCCAAAGAAGCCGCGAATATCTAGTACAAGCAGCGCAGAAAGCGGCCTTTATCTTATCGGAAATTGATCCAGTAGCGTTATTTGTTCCTGCCAATATCCCGCCTCACGCTAACCTCCAAATCAATGATCCTCAGATCGACAATTCTCAAAGTAGCAATACTCAAACAGCGCCCAAGCAATTAGCAGCGTTGCCATGTCCGGTACTTTTTGTACCCAACATTCGTGATTTTTTGGGTGACTTGGTACAAGCCTATTTGCAATATCAACAACCGGTAGCATTGCCGACAGTCGTTGCAGTTACCGGCACTAATGGTAAAACCACTATTAGCCAACTGGTCGCGCAATTGACCCAATTAGCTGCCATGAGTAGCGCCGTTATGGGTACGGCGGGCAATGGTAGGCTTGGCGCTTTAATACAAGCCAGCCATACTACTGGTGATGCCTTAGCGGTGCAGCAGTTTTTATATCAGATAGGGTCAGAAGGCGCAGACATACTAGCGCTTGAAGCCAGCTCGCATGGCCTTGATCAGCAGCGGCTGCAAGGCGTGCCAGTAACTATTGCTATTTATACCAATTTGAGTCGCGATCATTTAGATTATCATGCTGATATGAGCGATTATGTCGCGGCTAAAGCCAAGCTATTTGATAAAGCGCATTTTCCAACCTTAACCCATGCCATTATCAATATTGATGATGAGTACGCTCAAGTGATGCTTGATACTGCACATGCCAGCGGCTTAATAGTATGGAGCTATAGTTTACAAGCCTCAAAAGACGCTACTTTTGTTACCGCTACCATCGCACCAAGTTTACAAGGTGTGGAAATTACCTTGCGCAGTCAGGTTGATGCTGCTGAATTTGATGAGATTAATATCATCAGCCCGTTACTTGGACGCTTTAATGTTGCCAATTTATTGGCTGCCATTGCAGCCGTAGTGGCGCTTGGGATAAGTCTTGAGCGTATTGCTAGTTTAGTACCGCAGTTACAAGGTGCAGTCGGACGTATGCAACGTGTACCGTCCAATGAGGGCTGTTTTATCGTTGACTATGCTCATACGCCTGATGCTTTGAGTCAAGTGCTGGCGAGTCTAAAAACGCATTGCCAAGGGCAGTTGTGGGCGGTATTTGGCTGCGGCGGCGACCGCGATTCCGGCAAGCGGCCATTGATGGCGCAGGCAGGATTGTCAGGTGCGGATCGAGTGGTATTGACCGCAGACAATCCACGTACCGAAGACCCCAATGTGATCTTGCAAGACATGCAAGTTGGTATGAGTGCTGAGCAATATAAGCGTACTCATATCGAACCGGCCCGCCAAAAGGCGATTGAGTATGCGGTAAGTAATGCCAGCGCCGATGATATTGTGATTATCGCTGGTAAGGGACATGAGACTTATCAAGAGATTAATGGCGTGCGTCATGACTTCGATGACAGTGTGATTCTTCAAAAAGCTTTACAATAAGCGTTTGCGATATATCAGCTGGATTTATTTAAAAAAATCCTGCAGACAAACAAATAATAAAAGCATCAAATACGTCGCCACCCTATAAGGTAATTACTATGACAGCTGACAATAATAACGCCATTCAGTCACAAGGATTGTATGTCTGGCAAGCGGATAATTTGCTAACAGCGACAGCGGCACTTGATGGTCACTGGCAGCTAAGCACAAAAGAGAAAGACACGGCATTGGCAAACCAAGATATTAAAGTCACCAGCAATCGGATTGCTACCGATACGCGTACCATTAAAACGGGTGATATTTTCTTAGCCATTAGCGGCGATAACTTTGACGGTCACGACTATATTAATGTTGCAGCGTCGCAAGGCGCAGTGGCGGCTATTGTATCGCGGCCGATTTTGACTAGTATTCCCCAATTGGTAGTGAGTGATGCCCGTCTAGCATTAGGACAATTGGCTGCTTATCGTCGCCAGCAGCATCAAGACTTGACCGTTATTGCTATCACTGGCTCTAGCGGTAAAACCACTTGTAAGGAGATGCTTGGCAGTATTTTTGGTCGATTGGCACCAACGCTTATCACTCGCGGCAACTTAAATAATGATTTAGGCGTACCGATGATGCTCCTTGAGTTGTCCGACCATCATCGTTATGCCATCTTAGAGTTGGGCGCCAATCATATCGGCGAGATTGCCTATACCACTGAGATTGTGCGTCCTGATGTGGCCTGTATTTTAAATATTGGCACTGCGCATTTAGGCGAGTTCGGTAGTCGTGAGGGTATTTGCCAGACCAAAGCTGAGATTTTCCATACTTTAAGCGATAAACAATACGCGATTGTCCCTGATAAAGACGACTTTACCAATCAACTACGACGGATTGCTGAAACGCACACCACGCATGTAATTGGTTTTGGCCATACCGATGTCAGTGCCAGTCACCTCAATATTAAGCCTGAAGGTAGTACGTTCAAATTACATATCGGCACTGAGGTGCATGATATCAATTTACCGCTGGTAGGCGAGCATAATATTAGCAATGCCTTAGCCGCTGCCGCTTGTGCGCATGCCTTAAATATTAATATCGATGATATTGTCACTGGTTTAGAGAATGCCCGTCCAGCGAAAGGGCGCTTGAACAGTCAGATGCTGGGTATGCATCGCCTTATTGATGACACTTATAATGCCAATCCGCATTCCGTACGCGCAGCTGCAAAAGTATTGGCGGCACAAACGGGCACGCAGGTCATGGTGTTAGGCGATATTGCTGAATTAGGAGATGCTGCTGTAAGTGAGCACCAAAGTTTAGGTTGCTCCATTGCTGCTATGGGTATTGATATGCTGCTGTGTGTTGGCGAGTATGCTGACCACAGCGTGGCGGGCGCGCAAGAAGTTAGTGGTATTAACGCCCAAGCCTTTAATGATAAAGACAGTTTATTACAGTATTTACAGCCATATTTGCAGGCGAAGCAAGCACAGCCTTGTACCGTGTTGTTCAAGGGCTCTCGTTCCATGAAAATGGAAACACTTATTGATGCGCTAGTAAAGGAGTAGGCGGTGTTAGTTTGGTTGTTTGAATGGCTTAGTCAGTATTATTCCCCGTTCTCTGCGGTATCGTCATTAACGCTACGCGCGCTTTTGTCAGTGGTTACCGCGCTTGTCTTTAGTATGATTTTGGGTAAACCTGTTATTCGGCATTTGCGTGCGCTTAAATATGGTCAGGCTATCCGTAATGATGGGCCGCAATCACATTTAATTAAGACTGGCACCCCAACGATGGGTGGGGTATTAATACTGAGCTCCATTGGGGTGTCAACCTTACTGTGGGCGCGGCTAGGAAATCCCTACGTCTGGATTTTGCTCATTGTGATGATTGTTTTTGGCTTGGTCGGTTGGACAGATGATTGGCTAAAAATTAAATATAAAAATCCCAAAGGTCTCATCGCCCGCAAAAAATACTTTTGGCTATCCATGGGTGCACTATTTGTAGGCGCTTCCTTATATTATATCGCCACCCTCCAGCCGGACATGGCAACCACACGGGAAATGCAGGATCTATTATTACCTATCTTTAAAGATTGGGTGATCCCATTCTCAGCAGTGCCATTCGGTATTGGTTTTATCATCTTTACCTATTTTGTAATTAATGGTGCCTCGAATGCGGTCAATTTAACCGACGGTTTGGATGGCTTAGCAATCTTGCCAGTAGTATTGGTAGCGGCAGGTTTAGGTGCAATGGCTTATGTATCAGGGGATGTGAGATTCGCTGAATATCTGCACGTACCCTATATCGCTTATAACTCTGAGGTCATTATTGTCTGTGGCGCGATGATTGGCGCCGGTCTCGGATTTTTATGGTTCAACGCCCATCCAGCCGAAGTCTTCATGGGTGATGTGGGTGCGCTATCATTGGGCGCGATGCTCGGTACGATTGCCGTCATGACCCGCCAAGAAATTGCCTTTGCCATTATGGGTGGTCTGTTTGTCGCCGAAGCCGTGTCGGTCATATTACAAGTGGGTTCGTATAAATTGCGCAAAAAACGTGTTTTTCGGATGGCGCCATTACATCATCACTTTGAAGAGATTGGTTGGAAAGAGACACAAGTAGTCGCTAGATTCTGGATTATTGCCATCTTACTGGTGATACTAGGACTGATGACGTTAAAGCTGCGTTAATACAAATTATAGGCGACAAAAAACCATCTTGGTAAGCCCTGAGATGGTTTTTTGTCGCCTATAATTTGTAAATTTTGCTAAGATGGCAGCCATATTTGTATACCCTTGAGATGCTTGTGTCCTTATTTATTTGTCCTATTTGTCAATCGCCACTACAGCCAGCAGCGGATACTTGGCGCTGTGATGGCAGCTTGCTCCCTAAGCAAACCTGCCATCCATTTGATGTGGCGCGGCAAGGCTATGTCAATCTGTTGCCTGTACAGCAAAAAAAATCTAAAAACCCCGGCGACAGTCAGGACTCTATTTCAGCGCGACAGCGTTTTTTGGCCGCAGGATATTATCAACCGTTGCAAAATCTAGTTTGTCAGCAAATGGCTTCTTTGTTGACGCAAGATAAAACGGCAACTAATGATGATGAATATGATAAAAACGATACGCCCGAAATACGCTGGCTAGATATTGGTTGCGGAGAAGGATATTACACCCAAGCAATGGCGCAAATTGGTACAGAAGTAAGCAGGGGTATTGATGAATTAATAGCGGCTGATATCAGCAAGCCGGCGCTGATTGAGCTGGCTAAAGCTAGCAAGGCAGCAAATCGTTTATGGTATCAGCAAAACGTTGAGGAAGTAAAAGACTCAATTAAGACGGCTGCCATTTACCCACTAGTGACCAGCGCGGCGCATTTACCATTAAGCGCGCATAGCATGACAGGCATCAGTAGTATCTTTAGCCCAATTTTGCCGGAAGCATTTGCTAATGTCTTACAAGAGGGGGGCTATTTAGTGATTGCCAAGCCGGATATGTGTCATTTAGCAACTGTGCGCGAGGCGTTATTTGACAGTGTGCGTGAGCATGATTCTGATAAGTTTTTACCTACTTTAGCTCCGTATTTTACCCTTGCAGACACGCATCATATTAGCTCCAATTTGAGCTTGTCAGCCGAGGCGTTAGCTGATTTATTAACCATGACGCCTTATGCTTATCGCGCCCGTGCTGAGAGTCGGCAAGCACTGCTGGTAAGTGCTGAGACTGAGCCGTTTGTGACTGAGGCAAAATTTGTCGTTTATGTTTTGCAAAAAACGGCTGATAAATAGCGTAAAGCAATTTAGTTTTTATAGTCGAATCCGAAGGCTTCCAATAGCATAAAACTGTATTGGGCTATAGGACTGGCCCCATAGTGGCGACGATATTATTCCAAACTCTATAAGCTAGCGGCCAGCTTTCTACTTGTTCGCATTTTACTTCATCCGAGTCAGCAATATATTGATATTGTCGTTCGATAATATCAGCTGTTAGCGCTTTATCGCTCATCACCACATTATTTTCATAGTTCAATTCGAAACTACGCAAGTCTAAATTGGTCGAGCCAATCAAACTGATCTCACCATCGACAGTTAAAGTTTTGGCATGTAGCAAGCCTGGCTTATATTCATAAATTTTGACCCCAGCCTCAAGCAGTTGCCGATAATAACTATGGCTGGTAGCGGCAACCACAAAGGAGTCATTTTTTTTCGGGAAAATCATTGTCACCTCTACACCGCGATAAGCGGTCGCGCACAAGATACTGATCAATGAGTAATCCGGTACAAAGTAGGGCGTAGAGATAGTCAGTGTATGTTGAGCTTGGCTAATGAGTGCGCCCAAAAACTGCGGCGTTGATCCATGGCGCTGGGTGGGACCATCTGAAAATACTTGAGCGGCAAAGCCATCGGGTTTTACTTCGGTGTCGTAATAAAAGCTTTCGAGAGGTGTATCGGGATTTTCAGTTAACCAATCACTCGCAAAGAGCATTTGATTTTGGGCTACCACTGGCCCTTCAACCCGCAGCATAATATCTACCCAAGGGGCATATTTTGGCTTTGGCCGAAACTCAGGATCGGCACAATTGCGACTACCAGAATAGCCAATCTTACCGTCAATAACCGTAATCTTGCGGTGATTACGCAAATCAATTCGACTAAATAATAATACTTTTATAAAGTTTTTGATCGGTAGCGCCACACTGACTTGTACACCCGCGTCTTGCATCTCCTTCCATGTTTTTGACCCTATCATCTTGCGCGAGCCCATCCCATCAACCATCGCTCGGCAAGTGACACCGCGCTTAGCAGCACGTATTAGCGCCTGCGCGGTATCAACACCCATCCCATCGGTTAGCCAAATATAGTACAGCACATGAATATGATCGGTCGCGGCATCAAAATCAGCAATCATTCGTACACTTGTCTCATCCGCATCTGTCATCAGTTCAGCGCGATTACCTAAGGTTGTATGAAAGCCCGTCACGCTAGCAGAATAGGCAAAAGCTGCTTGGTACTCCGGCTTAATCGCTGCTGATAACGAGGCATCACTACCGAGCACTTCAGGATTATGAGTATGCAATTTCTTGATAATCTCGTCATGCTTGCGCGCAAAGTCTGGACCTAAATGAACTTCACCGAACATCCAATAGACCAGCACCCCAATATAAGGGAGCACAAATAGCACTACCAGCCACACCAGCCGCGCCGAGGAGGTCAAATCGTGGCGCGCTAATACCCGTAAGGAGATAAGCAGCAATAATATAAAATGAATGGTCAGCAGGATCTTCATTGCCATAGGGAGCGGTCCGTCGTGGTTATTTGAGATATTTTTAGTTGCTAATTATAACGCACTCTAGACGAGTATAGGGTTGGCAATATATTAAAGGTATTATGGATAAAGAACTAAAGACTCTAAATTATCTAGGTTAAAAAGGGGTTTACAGGTAGTTTTAAAATGAGTTTTGTTGTTGAAGTTGGGGACATAACTGAAAATCGATCAAACTATGTCAATCACTTATGTGATAAATCTAGTAGTTATAATCGTATATGTTTTGCGTTTTTATTCAAAAAACTGTTATTGGATATGAGTAAATATGAAAATATACATGAAATAATTGGGTATAGGGTTTTTAATATGCTGTAGAGGATTTTCAAAAGAAGAAACAGTTAGACGAGGATATAAAGAAATACTAGAAGAGTAAAAGCAATGCGAAGTAGAATAAGAGATTGGCGGTGAAGGAGGGATTCGAACCCTCGATACGCTATGAACGCATACACACTTTCCAGGCGTGCGGTTTCAGCCACTCACCCACTTCACCGTATTATAACGTTTGCAGACTGAGATCAGCTGCCATCTGTTATTTTAGACGGGTTAGTATAGCCGATTCTATTTAGAATGTCACGACTAACGCCTGCTAATAAAGAAAAATTTGCGACGTAGGCATATCTTTCTTTATTAGTAGACGCCTGCTAGGATAGCGTATTATAAGGTATAGAGAGTTGACGGTTAGATGATAACTATAGATAGACATAAAAATAGAAAGGATAAGGCGACCCATCCTCGGAGCGTGCGGGTGCGCACTACTAGTATAATATCGACGCTAATAAGTGTAGCAATAGCTATTATTATAGGAATATTACCCGCGCAAGCTGAAGATTTATCTAAGTGCAGTGAGTCTTTTTATGGCGGTATTTACCCCGAATTTACCAACCATAAATTAAGTAAAAATACCCAAGCGCTATGTTTTAACGGCTTTGCAGTGATGTATTCTGATGTGACACGTACGCCGTTGTGGTCAGCAGAGTATTTGACGCGCAAGCGTTTGCAGCAAGCAAAAGAGATCAACCGTGACGATAGTTTTCACGAAGAGAGTCGGCTACCAAAGTCAGCTCGTGCCAAGCTATCGGACTATTCAGGCTCTGGCTTTGACCGTGGGCATTTATCACCGAATGGCGATATGGCAAATCGCAGTCAACAGTATGACAGCTTTAGTCTTGCTAATATTGCCCCGCAGTCACCACGGAATAATCGCTATATCTGGCGTAATATTGAGTCTGCTACCCGCTATATGACTCAGCAATATGGCGAGGTTTATACCATAACCGGTGTGGCGTTTACGAACAAAAAAATTCAGCGACTGCAAGGTCGCGTATTAGTACCAAGCCATTTTTTCAAAGCCGTCTATATCCCCGCAATCAATCGAGCAGGGGTTTATTATGCACCCAATGATGAGTCGGAGCGTATAGAGGTTATCAGTGTTGACGAGCTAACAGTGCGGACGGGTATTGACGTGTTACCCGTGCTTGACTATCAGGTAAAATCGCAAGCATTGGCGTTACCGCTAAAGGCTGGCGAAAAAATCGATGTGCCCGATGCCCAAGGTGTACCAAGCGAAGAGCCCGGTTGGATGCTTTTTGTTGTCGCCATTATTGATTGGGTGATGGTGCAATTACAAGCTTAACTACCAATTTCATAGGAAAAATAAATGATTGAACCCTTTGCAAATAATCATCAAAGCATGCAAATTGGCGAGCTGGTCATCGAAAATCAAACCGAAAAAATCATTATTTACGGTGATATTGATTTATATTTGAATGCCTCAGGTCGTGAGCAAGCACAGCAACTCCACGAACTTACTGGGAAGATTTTACAAGCTTTTGCCGATAATCCTGGTTATAGTAAAGATATCTCTGAGTCAAAAGATAATAATGACCAATCAGATGAAAGTATAGACAATCCATTCTTGTAACTATTTGATATAGTTTTGATTTTATAGCAATAATAAGCTATAAAAAAACTACTGGGCAAAGGTTAGAAATTGCTTATAATAAGTTAAGAGGCGTTTATTTTAAGTAAATCATTAGAGTCACTGATTAGAATAACGAATAAGCGCCAATAATATTACGTTTTGAGTCATCATCGTACGAAAGGAGTCGATCTATGAAACTATTCACCAAAACCGCCTTAGCAGTTGCTGGGGTCAGCATGGCTACTATGGCGTTTGCCGCTGACCCCCTAGCCAATACTACTTGGCAGACCTTTGACGAAGGCAAGCCTAAGGGTGTGGTAAAAATTACCGAATCCAATGGTGTGCTTACCGGTAAGCTGGTTAGTACAGTATCTGAAAAAGGCCAAAAATACGTCGGTATGACTATTATCTCTGATCTAAAAGCGGATGGTAATGGCAAATACAGTGGCGGCACGATTACCGATCCTGAAAAAAATAAATCTTATCGCATGACTGCTAACTTAAATGGCAGCACCTTTGATCTAAAAGGTTATATTGGACCATTCTCACGTACCCAAACGTGGAAAAAGAAATAAACTTGCAAACGTTAACGTTTATTTTCTAAAATGCTAGATTTCTAAAACATTAGATTAAAAGTTAAGTTCAATAAAAACCCCACATTGCCTATAGATGATGCGGGGTTTTATTATTCCGGTAAATGGCTTCAATAAGTGTCATAGGATAAAGACTGCCTAATTGACAATATTATTAGATTGCATCAGGTCCTGTCTCACCCGTACGAATACGAATAACTTGTTCAAGAGTGGTCACAAAAATTTTGCCATCGCCGATTTTACCGGTACTGGCGATACGAGTAATGGTTTCGATAGCGGGGTCGACCATTTCATCGACGACAGCTACTTCGATTTTTACTTTCGGTAAAAAATCTACCACGTATTCAGCGCCGCGATACAGTTCTGTATGGCCTTTTTGGCGGCCAAAGCCTTTAACTTCGGTGACAGTGACGCCTTTTACGCCAATATCAGACAGTGCTTCGCGCACGTCATCGAGCTTAAAGGGTTTTAAAATCGCAGTGATTAACTTCATAAGAGATGTCCTTATATGAGTGATGTCGCAGACTAGTGCGTGCGTTTTGGTGCATCATTTCTCTGTCATGCTTATACAGTAGATCATTCAAGAACTGTGCCAAGCGTACTTAGGAAAGCAGGGTTATTGACACTTATCCGCTCATAAAACGATAGTTATAGTAACAAGCTGCGCTGTCTGTTTTATTAGAAAAATGCTGTGATAACGAGGGGGGGATTCTCATAATCGCAGCACAAGTATAGGGCAAATAGCGCTGATCTGCTTGTAACGCTAAATCAACAAGGACTTTATTATAACCAACTTTTACACTGTTTGGGACAGCTATCCTGTGATGATTTGCTAAAACTCTATCGGTATAAAAACATAGAATTACGGATGTTATTTATGTTAAAAATCAAAGCTAGATATTAGGATAGGTGGTATAAGTCTATGGCAGTGCTCTGTTAATGAAAGAAGGTATATTTGATTAGGAATGGGGTCAGAGCAGGAAAGTAAGAGATAAGTTGGAGGGAAACAGGATAGTTAAGCTTTTGGGAAAAGAAGATAAGGCGTTTCGGTACTGCCCAGTAGCTTTTTGGTATCACTACCCCGGAGCAGCTCGCGCAGCCGTGATTGTCCAAACGCACCGGTCATTAGCATCCCGATATTGTGCTCACTTTGATAATAGTTCAATGCGGCACTGACATCGGGGCAGTCTAATAAGGCCTTTTTACAATTAATACCCGATTGTTTAAGGCGGGCATAAGCTTCGCGCAGGATATCGCAATTTTTGGAATTGTCTTTACCGACCATCACGATATGAATAGTCAGCGCCCGAACCAGTGGGGTTTTACACAACCAGTTGAGCATTTTGTTTGAGGTGGCACGGTTATCGAAGGCGAATAAAGCCGTCGTTGGGGGTAAAAATGGGGTATGAGTCACCAAAATGGGGCATTGGCTTAAACGTATCAGCTGACTTAAGTTTGATTTGCAAGTAACATGATGGCCGATGACAACCAATTGCGATTTCTCATCGACATAATCGAGGCTCGCACTGAGAGGTTCGTGTCGATGTAAGGTATAGATTTTACGCTTATGCCGATGCTGCTCGCAGTAAGCTGCTGCTTGATGCAGGAGTATTTTACCTTGCGCTTTTAGCTCAGAATTACTTAAATGCTCGTGACTGGTAAATTGATCTAGTAAGGTAGCTTCATCATCAATATTGAGGCAGCCTGAATAGTTGACCGCCGCCTTTTGCTGTAAGCTTGGTACCGCATGTAGCAGACCGATAGGTGCTTGCAGACGTGTCGATGCCCACATGCTGGCATCCAATACCGCTTGCACATGCTCTGGGCAGTCTAAACAAGCAATCACACTATCCGGTTTTAAGTTACTCATAAGGCAGCCAGGTCATCTTAATAATAAAAATACAGTCGAAATAAATGGCTAAATGTAACGATTTAATCCAATAGCCCAATATCGCGGCGATCGTGGATAGAGAAGCGATCAATCAGCGTACGACTGGCATTATTTAGCCCATCTACTTTGACATCAATACCTTCACGTTGCAAGCGCATGACCAGCTTGTCAAGCGTATCGACGGCGCTGATATCCCAAAAATGCGCATTGCTGACATCAATATGAATGCTATCAAGCGCTTCTTTAGTATCAAAGCTGCTCAAGAATTGCGTGGTAGAAGCAAAGAATACTTGACCTTGAACATAATAATAGCGGGTATTACTGCTGTCATCATACTCACTAAAGACTGTTAGGAATTGCCTGATTTTATTGGCGAAGGCTAAGGCCGATAATAGGACGCCCACGCCCACACCATAAGCTAAGTTATGAGTAAATACGGTGGTCAATACCGTTGCTAACATCACAATATTAAAGGATATCGGATGAGTTTTAAACTCGCGAATTGACTGCCAGTTAAAAGTACCAATTGATACCATAATCATCACGGCCACTAAGGCAGCCATTGGAATCTGGCTGACCCATTCACTTAAAAACACCACCATAACTAACAGTACCACACCCGCAATTAGTGCTGATAAACGCGTACGGCCACCGGATTTGATGTTAATCATAGATTGCCCAATCATCGCACAACCTGCCATACCACCAAAGAATCCAGAAACCACGTTAGCAATACCTTGACCACGGCATTCGCGATTTTTATTACTTGGGGTATCGGTCAGATCATCAACAATCGTAGTCGTCATCATCGACTCAAGTAGACCTACAATCGCAAGCGTCAGAGAATAAGGCGCGATAATGAGTAAAGTATTCAAGTTCAAAGGAATGTCGGGCAGCAAAAATATCGGTAGCGAATCGGGTAAGTCACCCATGCTGCCCACATTACGAATATCCAAATTCATATACAGTGTAACTGCTGTAAGCCCGACGATGCAAATCAAAGGGGATGGCAGGATACGACCAATTTTGGGAATCAATGGAAACAGATAAATGATGGCCAGCCCCGCTGCCGTCATAATATAGACAGTCATGCCAACGCGCTCAGTCATCGGATTAAGCTCAGGTAGTTGGGCTGCAAATATCAAAATCGCTAGCGCATTAACGAAGCCAATCACCACAGAGCGCGACACAAAACGCATCAAGTTGCCCAGTTTTAAGATGCCCATCACGATCTGAAAGACACCGCATAATAAGGTAGCCGCCAGTAAATATTGCAGCCCATAATCGGAGACCAAATCGACCATTACCAATGCCATTGCACCGGTTGCCGCTGAAATCATTCCCGGACGCCCGCCCACAAAGCTAATCACGACCGCAATACAAAACGAGGCGTATAACCCTACTTTTGGATCGACGCCTGCGATAATAGAGAAGGCAATGGCTTCTGGAATCAACGCCAGTGCGACCACGATACCCGATAAAATATCGCCACGAACGTTAGAGAACCACTCATCACGTAAGCTATCAACAAAAGATGTCATAAGTACACTGCATAAAGTTAGAGGCAAAAAAAGTAATCATCACCCATTGCTCATACCGTCTATTGATAATAAGAGTCAGTGGGAAATCTACTGCGTCGCTTAACAGATTAATGCTGTTAAGTGGTCTTGGGTTTTACATTCTAATATAGAATAAAAATTTAAAATAATGTAAAAATGGCTGCGATTATTTGTCATCGCAAGCAATCTTTGGACCACCAGCAAACGGGCTGTCAGATAAGACAACTGAGTCGCTGTTGAGCATATCTTTGCCATAGTTTAATGCTGCTATGAATAGTTGCTGAATATAGCGTGACAATAAGGTGATAATGGTCACAACATGCTAAACTAAAACGCCAAATTAGAGTGGCTATAAAAATATCAGCAAGTTATTATAAAAACATGCGCATAATAGCACAAAGAGATAAAAAAGCAGTACCGAAACATGAACGATACCGCTATGATGCTTAGCATGATCTTTACTAAACCTCATCCCCAATAGCCCTTATATTCAATAGACCTGTACATACCATGCGTCTGCTCAATGCAGTTTTGTCAGCTAGGTAATTTGATCATTAAATAGTTTGATCGCTAAATAGATAGCCTCGTAAAAGGAAACAGTATGACGAATCTTGCCGCAACAGAATCATTAATCCATAAAGACAATGGCCTACAAGTGGTGGTCGGATTAGGACAATCGGGGCTATCCGTAGCGCAATATCTGACCGCTCAAGGCTACCGAGTGGCAGTGACGGACAATCAGAGCGCGCCAGCATTAGCGGATAAATTACCAGATGCAGTTGAGAGTCGTCAGTTCGGCGCAATTGATGGTGATCTGTTGCAACAAGCGGCACGCATTATTATTAGCCCCGGTATCTCCCTTGATACCCCTGCAGTAGCGGCCGCTCGGCAAGCCAATATTCCCGTGGTTAGCGATATTCAGCTATTTTGTGAAGCTTGCCTAGTGCCAATAGTTGCTATCACTGGCTCTAATGCCAAAAGTACCGTCACCACCTTGCTTGGACAAATGGCGGCTGATGCCGGAATCAATGTCGGTGTCGGCGGCAATATTGGTGTACCTGCACTAAATTTACTTGCCAATACTGATATGCAGTTGGCCATACTTGAGCTGTCAAGCTTCCAGCTAGAAACTGTGACTGGTTTGGGTGCGCAAGTAGCGACGGTTCTCAACATGTCGCCAGATCATTTGGATCGTCATGGAGATATGCTAGGCTATCATCAGGCCAAGCATCGAATTTTTCAAGGGGCAAAATCAGTGGTCATCAACCGTGAAGATGCACTGACTCGTCCATTAGTAGCGGATAATTTGCCGCGATTGAGCATGGGTATTCATGCGCCTGATAAAGACCAGTACGGTCTAATTACTGATGCTGACGGGCAGATTTATCTGGCGCGAGGTACAGAGCGCTTATTATCAGCGGACAAGCTACCGATTAAAGGTCGCCATAACCTACTCAATGCGCAAGCAGCTCTTGCCCTTGGCGAGCTGGCAGGCTTACCACTTGAGAGTATGCTGACCACGCTACAACAATTCACCGGCCTTGATCATCGTTGCCAATATGTGACAACGGTAGCGGATATTGACTATTTTAATGATTCTAAAGGTACCAATATTGGCTCAACTATGGCAGCTGTTGAAGGCTTAGGGGCAGTATATGCTCACAAAGATGGCAAGCTGTTATTAATCTTAGGCGGTCAAGGTAAAGGCCAGCAGTTCGGTGAATTGACCCCTTTTATAAATCAATACGTCTGCCAATTGCTGTGTATTGGTGAAGACAGCTTACAGATTGAGCAGCATTTACGCGCCGCGAAGTTAAGTGATGAGGTGACGTTACATCAATGTCAGACCCTAGAGGGAGCCTTTGCGATCATTCAGCAAGTGACTTCTAGCAGTTTATCGCAAGTACAAGCGGTATTATTATCGCCGGCTTGTGCCAGTTTCGATCAGTTCAGCGGCTATGCGGCGCGTGGTGATTATTTTCGTCAATTGGTTACCGAATTAGAGACGGCCGCAGTTAACTAAAAATTAGTATTAATTAACGACTAAAGATAATGAGCGGTGACAAGCAGCTGATTTAAAAACAGGGTTGAACCACTTTAAAATAGATATAGTATAGCTGGAAGAAATTTTCGCTGTCTCTGGAGTGACGCAGTCACACAGCAAGCTAGAAAATTTTTACCAGTTATACGAAACTATGTGTATATCCATTTTATTCAGTTATGATTGTAGCTAATAACGCTAAGTAATAAATATTTTTCTCAATAAGATAAACTATTGTTTTGCTTAGTAATTACTGCTATTGTCAACAACTGAGCGGTTAGAGTTATAGCTAAGCTGGGCTAAACAATACAAGTGCTGAATCTTAATAGCATTAAGATAATGTAAGTCTTTTTACTCTTAACGGTAGCGGTTGTCTGCTGCTATTTATCTGTTATTATCTCTTTTATATTGTTTAAACGGTGGCGTTTAATAGACGCCTTGTTTCTTGTTTGTTAGTGTAATTAAAAATTATGGCGCTCTCTTTCCTGTCTCGTATTTCCCAACCGTCTCAGCCAACGACTGGCTCAGATGGTATGCTCTCTTTACCCTCAGCACGTGCTACTTTATTGGCCAGTGTCGGCTGTATGCTAGTGCTCAGCTTGTTGATGGTGGCCTCTGCCTCTATTCCTTTTGCGCTCAGTCGCGGGATGACGGAGCTGGACTTTTTTTACCGTCAGCTGTTGTATATGGGTATCGGGTTAGTGGTGGCGGCCATAGCCTATTTTTTAGTACCGCTCAGAACCCTCTACCAAACCACGACCCAGTTTTTCTTATTAGGAATAACGGGACTTCTGCTGGTAGCAACGCTATTTGGGACATCGATTAACGGCTCAAAACGCTGGTTAGATTTAGGCTTTCTGAACTTTCAGGTGGCTGAGCTGGCAAAGCTTGCCGTAATTGTATTCGTGGCCGACTTTGTAGTGCGGCGCTCATTTGAGGTGCGTAACGGCTGGGATGGCTTTTTGCGTATCTCTTTGGTGATTGGCCTGTTGACTATAGTGTTGTTATTACAGCCAGATTTTGGTTCCTTGGTGGTCATTGTAGGTACCGTATTTGCGATATTTTATATTGCTGGGGCACCTTATAAACAGTTTATAGCGCTAGGAGCGGTAGTGGGTGCGTTAGCGGTCATGGCGATTGTGTTTGTGCAATACCGATTGACTCGGGTGCTATCATTTATAGACCCCTTTGATGATATTCAAGATACTGATTATCAGCTGGCACGCAGCCTGATTGCTTTTGGCCGTGGGGAATTCACGGGTGTGGGTTACGGTGAAAGTGTGCAAAAGCTCTCGCATCTGCCTGAGGCGCATACGGATTTTTTGTTAGCCATTACTGGTGAGGAGCTGGGATTCGTTGGCGTGGCTATGGTTCTGCTGCTGGAAACTCTTATTATCGGTAGCGCGATGCGAATCAGCTACAACGCCTTAAAACGTCGGCAAATGCGTATGAGTTATACCGCCTTTGGTATTGGTATTATCTTTATTGCGCAGACGGTTATTAATGCAGCGATGAATATGGGCGCGATGCCTACTAAAGGTCTGACCATGCCCTTCTTTAGTTATGGCGGCTCTTCAATGTTGATTAGCTTGATAATGGTGGCTTTGCTGTTAAAAATTTATAAAGAAAGCCCTGAAATCGAAAAAAGCCAATGTCGTTACTATTAATTAGAGCCAAATTAATCAAGAACTTAAGGGCTATTGATTAAACTGCTTCGTAATTATAAATACTAAAAAGCGTCGCTACCAGCGGCGCTTTTTAGGGTCTAGTGTTTGAGCTTTACGTTTAAAAGTTAGGTGTATTTAAATGCTGTTTGCCCTGTAAAGGACTATTATCCCACTGAAAAATCGCTTGATCAAGCATGCGCGCTGGAGTATCCATATCAACGGCTGGCTGCCGTAATAGCTGCAATGCGGTCGCCAGTAACTGACTGGGATTACGAGTATCAATCGGCTGTGCAAGGTTTTGTTTAGAGAGTTTTTGACCATCAGTATTGCATATCAGCGGCAAGTGATACCAACGTTCAATACTGGGTAGATGGGCGGCCTCTATGATACTGATTTGAGCAGTAGTCATCGGTAAAATGTCTAGACCGCGCATGATATGAGTGACTTGTTGCAGGCCATCGTCAATACTAGCAGCCAAAATATAGTTGATCATTCCATCTTGTCGACGAACGACCATATCGCCCAAGGCTTGCTGAGGGTTCTGCCATTGCATTCCCTGAATACCATCCATAAAACCAATACTATAATCTGGTAGCTGAATACGTAGTTTATGCTGTTGTCTATCAAGGCCTGCGTCTATACAGCAGCGCGGATAGCGTTGTCTATTAGCGAGGGGTTGATTGGCAGATGCACCGTTCATAAATTTATTATTAACAGTAGCATGGTTTCTACTGTTGTTTTGCTGCTCCCAATATCGTGCCAGACTTTTACGCGAGCATTGACAGCCATAAGTGAGCGGCAGTAAGGTAGAAGATAGATAATCGTTGTAGATATCAGTACGCTCAGATTGATAAATGATATCTCCGTCCCAGTGCAGACCAAGCGCTTCTAAATCTATCAGTATTTGCTCGCTAAATTGTTGATCGCATCTTTGCCTATCGGTATCTTCAATACGTAATAGCCAAGTGCCGCCCAGCGCTTTAATGTGGCAATAGCTTGCTAGCGCGGTGGTCAATGAGCCTAGATGCAGCTCACCCGTAGGCGAAGGTGCAAAGCGGCCAATAGGATGTGCTCGCGACAACATTGGGGCAGTAGGATTATGAGAGATTGTCAAAGTGGGCAGCTGTCTAAAATGGAAGAATATGGATAGGATAAAGAAGGCAGTTATAAAAAGATATTTATTAAATGCTTGTGTTTTGTTAGCAATCTTTTAATTTGTCATGAGTTACTGAATTCGTTAGTAGCTACTTAACCTGTATAAAGCGCTTTCATAAAAAGCCATTTTATACAACGCAACGAGCGACCATATTACTGGTCGCTCGTTGCTATACGCACTTTAGTTATATCTAACTTAAGCGCCTTGGTTTTGGCGCTCTTTCATCTCAGATAATGTTTTGCAATCGATACATTGGGTTGCAGTTGGACGCGCTTCTAGACGACGCAGACCAATCTCAATGCCGCAAGTTTCACAAAATCCATAATCATCACCTGCAATTTCTGCTATGGATTTATCGATTTTGAGAATGAGCTTGCGTTCACGGTCACGCGTACGTAGCGTTAATGCAAACTCTTCTTCTTGGGTGGCACGGTCATTGATATCAGGCATGGCGCTGGACTCATCTTGGATATAAGTCTTAGTACGGTCCGCTTCGCCAATTAGCTGATGCTTCCAGTCTAATAAAATGGACTTAAAATGCTCTAACTGCGCCTCAGACATATATTCTTCGTCTTTGGCAGGCTCATAAGGGGTAAACTTAACATCACTTGGATTCGTGGTCAGGGTGCTCATATGGGTATCCTACTTTTTCAAATTAATTCAACAAAAGACATTCTAAAAGACAAGACGTCAAAAAATTTTGCCAAACGTCTGAGTCGTCCTTTTAAGGAATGTCTTACCACTGGGTAACGCAAGTAACACAGCTACTCTAATAGTACGTTTATAACACTAATTTTATATTGGTGCTTAGGTTAGTAGTAATGTCTGCACTTATATGGGTATAAGTGTATCGGTACTAATATACGGGTACTAAAGTTGTTATGTATATTGTTGTGCATATTTTTATTTAAATGGTACTGCTCAAATAATGCTACAAATTACTGAGTGCGAAAACTTAGCGGGTGGTCAATTTAGCCATCCTAGCTATTATAATTTTGCCTAGCTTCAAACGCTGGGTGCTACTGAAATGTTAGACGATACTGTTTTTATTGCATTGTACTTCTTATTGCATGGTAATAAAAATGGTCGTCAAGTATCCAATCTTTTGACCCAGCTTGCAACCTGTCCATTGTTGGCTAATTGCAACCAGCGATAACCGGGACGCGCGTTGTTGTCGTAAGTGAATTCGTCCTCATAAGGTTTAAATTGATAGCAAGTAGACGGGGTGCTGTAGACGGTCACGCCGTGGTGGTGACGAACTTGCTCTTGGTGAGTATGACCACTGATAATAACGCGAAGGTGCGAAAATGCTGCCGTGCGCTGCCAAAAGCTATCAGTGTTGTCAGCGATATGTGCATCTATCCAATCAGAATCCATCGGTAGCACGTGATGGTGCAGAGCAATTAGGGCGGGCTTGTTGCAAGCGCTCAGCTGCGTGCACAGCCAGTCAATATCAACAGCGGTAACCTCGCCGGCAACCTTACCGGGGACGGCGGAGTCTATCAATAACAGCTGCCAATAATCAGTATCAATCACGTGGCGGCTGAGCAGACGGCTATCCGCGAGCTGGGGAATTAGCTCACGCTGAAAAAATGGTAACTCACTGTTTGTTTCATCGGTCACATCATGATTGCCAGCGATACAGGCAAAAGGAATGTTTGTTGCTTGTAAGACTTTAAAAATATGATTATAGATAGCAGGCTTTACTTCATTAACCAAATCACCGGTGACCAATATCAAGTCACAGCGAATATTCTCGCTTAGCGCTTGCTTTAGAATGGCTTCAAAGCTGTGCTGACAGCTGGGTTTAGACTCTGAACCATCATCAGCATTAACTTTTAGAGTCGATAGATGCAGATCAGTAATCTGCAATACGTTGAGTTGATCATTTGGCGTACTGATCTTACGGGCAGGGTAACTTATCATAGGGTCCATCCCTTATCAGGCCAAAACAATCGTCACTGTTATAAAGCAATAATTACCCTCTATTTTATCACTTATATAACTATTCTATAGTGTGGTCAGTTAAAGATCGAACACAACTATTGAGTATCTTAAATATTTCGAAATAGCATACACAACTATAGTTCAGGCTGTTTATAACATACCTTTTAGAAAAACTCTAATATTTTGAACGATTAAAGTTGAATAAGGGGTGAAGGAAAAGAAAGAGTAAAGTGTTAGAGCATCATTTTTTATTAAGTTGATACTAATATGATTAGCGCAGTGCAGGCAGTAATTTTGATACCACTAAGGCGGCGAAAAATAAGATTGCTAGCACCAAGACAATAGCCAGTCCGGTTTGAATATCGAGCCAAATACTGCCCCAAACACCTAAAGTCACGCCCAGTTGTGCCACTATCAACGCGATAATGACCATTTGCTTGGGTGCGAAAGAATAAAGGCGCGCGGTTAATGCCGGTAATACCAACAAGCCGCTGATGAGCAAGCTACCAACCGCTTGTAGAGCAATGGCACAAAATCCTGCTAGCACGCCCATAAAAAAGAGCCGTTGCC
This sequence comes from Psychrobacter urativorans, assembly GCF_904846675.1. GTDB lineage: Bacteria > Pseudomonadota > Gammaproteobacteria > Pseudomonadales > Moraxellaceae > Psychrobacter > Psychrobacter urativorans_B. The sequence goes on from NZ_CAJHBT010000013.1 coordinate 54,051, forward strand.
GCGTTGGATTAATCCCTTGAATACGGGCTAGGGCTTCATGGGTTGCGAGCTTCACTTGTGCCGGCCAAATATAGGTTAGAAAGGCTATACCTACCAACACACTGCCAGCAAGTATCGGCAGATCTGCCCAATCAAGCTCCAGCAAGTTGCCAAATAAGAATCCTAAAACATTGGCTTGCTGATCGGTTAGCTGAGTTAAGGTCAATAGACCCAAACATAGCAGCGAGACTGCAACCACTGCCAGCACCGCATCGACTGGTAGACGCTCATCATCAATCAATACCAAGCCGACCACCACCATGACGCTGACGATAGCGATGCCAATACCCATCGGCAGCTGCCACCAGACGGCAAGTGCCACTCCCAGTAACGTGCCATGAGCTAAGGCGTCGGCAAAAAATGCCATACGTCGCCACAATACCAAACAGCCAAGAGGGGCTGAAAGCAGCGCTAAAATACTGCCGGCAATCCAAGCAGGTGCAATGATGGCTAACCAAGCAGTCATAACCTATGTCCGTAAAAATTTTTATCAAAGAAGAGTAAGTGAAATAGTTGAGAGTAATTTATGAGCCGGCAAGTTTATAATCATTCGCTTTTATAATAGCTCGCTTGGCGCATGATGTTCACAATCATGCGTCTTGTGGACATACGGTTGCTCATAATGATGACCGAACAGCTTTTGAAACTCAGTACTGATAGCAAGCTCGCTAGGCTGGCCTTCGCAGCAAATATGCTTATTAAGACAAATCACTCGCCGGCTACCTCTCATCACCCAATGCAAATCATGCGATACCACTAGCATGGCGCAGCGTAGGAATTCTGGCAGCTCATCAATAAATTGATACAACCAGACTTCCGTATCAGGATCTAATCCTTGCATCGGCTCATCCAATATTAATAAATTTGGCTTATCTAACAGCGCCCGCGCTAATAATACCCGCTGGGTTTCACCACCAGATAAATGCAGCATTTGCCGCGATAATAAATGCGTCAGTGATAAGTTGTCAAAGATAAACTGGCGTTGCTCGGGCGTTAAACGACGCTTATCCGCTTGCGCTAATAAGTCTTGTACCCGCAGCGGTAAGATTGGCGGCACCGCAAAGCGCTGCGGCACATAACCCAACTGCAGCTTTTGATGCACATTAATATGCCCTTTGCTGGGCGTAATCAAGCCTAAAATTAACTTTACTAAGGTTGATTTACCAGCGCCATTAGGGCCGATAAGACTCACAGTTTCATTGACTGCAATATCAATATTAATATGTGATACCAAGCGCTGTTGGCCAATATCATAACCGACATCGCTCAAAGTGAGTAAGGGTGTTCTATGATTAGCAGTAGACATAGGCGGTTGCTTATATGACGATACAGAATAGGTCATGAAATGGCGGCTAATAGTGTAGATGATAAAAAAACCGTATGAGTGGTTTCTATATAAATTATTTTTATGGGGATGCTTTATTGGCAATCTTGGCAGCGACCGCTCAGCTCAATGACACTACGAGCGACAACAAAGCCAACATCTTGCTCAGCGAAGCTCATGATTTCTTGCACGGGCACACTGCTACATTCTTGTACGCGCTGACAATGCTCACAGATTAAAAAGGCCGCAGTATGCTGCTCGCGTGGATGACAACAAGGCACATAGGAATTGATAGAAGTTAGCTGATGAATTAAATTCTCGCTCAATAAAAACTCTAAGCTACGATAAACAGTCGGCGGCGCTACATTCTTCGGCGCGTTTTTTTTTGCCGGCTTGGTATTATTTAATTTTGCGTCAGCTACTTCTGCATTCTTTGGTTCTGCCAAACGTATTTGCTGTAATTGGGTGATGAGATCATAAGCGCCAACCGGTTTATCAGCTTGCAATATCAGGCTGTATATCTGTTGACGTAGTGGGGTAAAGCGTACGCCGCGAGCTTGGCATTGCTCTTTTGCTGCTGCTAGCCGCGCAGTAATATCATGAGCAGTAAAATGCTGTACATCGTGTAAAAGATTATTGTGCATGTGACAACAGACGGATGATTCACAGATAGATGAAGTAATAGACACCGTGTAAACTCCCAAAAATAAGTTAGCGCTTTTAATTGTTATAGTATAACATAATGCATATAGCGACATAAAATTATAATTATAAAATTGCGTCAGTCTATCCAAAATATACCATCAATATACCTTAATAGGATAATCACCGCATGCACGCCAATTATCAACGCTGCGCGACCGCTAATATTAAAAAAGTACATACACAAATTTTTATTAAAACACTAAGGCTATTACGCCAGCCGAAGCGCTGGATAGTAGTATCGTTCGTGTCATTAATTTCAGTGTTATTAAGCTCAGTTATGATGATGACGAGCGCGCAAGCGGCGACAGTTAGCGTCAGTAACTATCCGCTATTTTTATTAAGTCAGGCAGTAACTGAAGGTGCGCCATCTGCCAAGCAACTATTACAGCCTGGTGAAGTAGGGCATCATGGAAGTATTAGTCCTGGCGACATCAAAGCCATTCAAGACAGCAAGTTTGTGGTGTGGTTTGGTGCGTCATTAGAAAATAATTTAGCATCGAGTTTAGAGACTGCACCCAATGCGATTTCATTATTTGGGTTCAATGCTTTTAATCGGCATCCCCTACGTGATGTTAAAGGTCAGCCGATTGCTGGCACGCTGGACCCACATATTTGGCTGGATCCTGAAAATGCCAAAGCCATTACTCGTGCACTTGCCGTCATTCATAGCCATGCCAATCCGCAGTATAAAAAGCTCTATCATACTAATGCGCAAAAATTCGCTCAACGCATGGATAGCACCGTTGCTAAAATGCAGCAACAAGGCAAACAAAAGACGTATCCGTATTGGGCGTATCACGATGCCTATCAATACATGGAGCCTGCTTTGCACTTAAAGCTTATTGGTAGTCTTAGTACCGACCATCATCTAGCACCAAAAGCCAGCCAGTTACGCTGGCTCAATGAGCAGCGTCCGGCAAAAAAAATGTGCCTGGTGACTCAAAGTGATCCCGCTAAAGGCTTACTTGCTAAGTTGCAACCGGTAACCAGCACAGTACAAGCTGAAGATATGAGCGCCAGTAAAGAATTCGTCAGTGGCTGGAGCAGTATGGCGCAGCATATACGCCACTGTATATCCTAAAAACTCAGAGCATCATAAATAATGTTATTATAAGTAAGCTCATTATATGTGACAGTGTTAGTTTTAATGGGTACGGATAAACCGCTCCGATATTCGATTATTAGTGTTAAAATAGTTTGTGTTTCATACGCAGATAATTTGTGTTTCATACGCAGATAATTTGTGTTTCATACGCAGATAAATAGGCGGCAATATTCAAGTTAAACACTTGATAAGCGCCATGTTTTACTTGCTTAACAGGTGCATGCTCCCTATAATGAGTGGCGCTTTATTTTGATCACAATCTGGATTTTATCGAGGATTTAAGATTATAAAAGCTAGGCTTTATAAAAGTTCTCCTGCATATAGTGAACCATTCACGGATAAGTCAGCTTGCGTTCAACGAATAGTAAGCAGTTGTTGTCCCAATGCTATAGGATAGCTAATGACCAAGCCTGCCAAGCGCACGCAAAAAGATCAGATTGGCGTTTATTTGAAGCGGCAAGCATGGATACTGTTTATTCTGATTGTTATCGCCTCGATATTAGATGTCGCTTGGCTACATAGTGGGCTTATTGTGGCTAAAAGCAGCGCAATCGGTGCGCTATTAAGCTTTGCTACACAAGCGGTCTTTGCTGGTTTTATCTTTTGGCATACTGGATATCGCGCGCGCGGACGTATTGTCAGCCAGCTATATCGAGGTCAGATAATCAAATGGCTACTGACCGTGTTTGGTTTCGCACTAATTTTTATTATCATAAAACCTCTATCCGCGCCTGCGCTGTTCATCGGTTTTATAGTAATGCAGATTAGTCACAGTTGGATGTTATGGCACATACGCTAACGCCTGTAAAAGTACAACGACTCAAGCATATTTATTTCATTGAGCCTCGCTTGTTTACTATGCAGTCGTTCGATATAACAGCAATACTCATCATAAAAATACAAAAATTATGGTTATCAGTAGTATTTGTTACGAATAGTGTAAATAAGGTCATCCCGCCGTCCAATTTCTCCACGGCTAACTCAGTACTACCAAATATAATAGTAAATAACGATTGTTAAGTGCCAAGGCTAAGAATATTGGTAATAACAGCAGCACTAAAAGTAATTTTTGTTAAAAAGCTATTATTAAAAAAACAACTATTCTCAAAAGTATGAGTAAATAAAAAACAAAATAGTACTGATTTCTACAAATAATTGTTAAAAACGATATAAAATCTATCATTATCAGCGAATTTAGGACGTCTGTTGCGCAATAATGATGCTATTTTAATAGATTTTTACAATTTAATTATAGGCGCAAAGCTATGTTACTAAACGCCCACAGCCGCCACCTTACTCATACATTGGATAAAAAACAAATAATTGACTTTACATGAATACTACGCTGCATTAAGATATACAGTTAAATGTTTTGCTTAAACGTGCTGTATTGAGCACGGACTTTGCTTATAGGATATAGGCAAACACTCACATAATAAATTTATGTGCAGATACCAAGGGCTGGTAATGACTACTCATAAGCCCTTTTTTGATAGCTAAAATTTATAAAATATCATGAAATGCTATTAAAAACAGGTACTTGCATCAGCTTTAGGGGTTGGATGTTGTTGGTTACATGATAGGTATAGCACAATGAATTTGCACCGCGCTTAAGCGCTACAAGTTGACACGCTAACCTACTCATCAGATGACAGCCGTTTTTTTTGGTAGTTGATTAAATCGTTGATTAATAAGAAGCTTATATTATGGCAGCTGAGCAAACATCATCAGAATATATCTCTCACCACTTAACGAATTGGACGTACGGCTATCTGCCGGGCGAAGGTTGGAAAGTCGCATATACCGCTGAAGAAGCGGGATTAATGGGCTTTAAGGCTATCCATCTTGACTCTATGCTTTGGTCAATTGGTCTGGGTATTTTATTTTGTACCATCTTTTGGTTAGTTGCTAAAAAAGTCACTTCAGGCGTGCCAGGTAAACTACAAGCTGCCGTTGAGATGATCGTTGAGTTTGTTGATAATAACGTCCGTGATTCGTATAGTGGTACCTCAAAGTTGGTAGCACCTTTGGCGCTGACCATCTTTGTGTGGATCTTCTTAATGAACTTGATGGATTTATTACCCATCGACTTTATCCCAAGCATTGCTGGACAAATCGGCGCGGCGATGGGTCATGATCCCCATCATGTCTTCTTTAAGATCGTTCCAACCACTGATCCTAACATCACGCTTGGCATGTCGTTTTCTGTCTTTGCGCTGATTCTCTTTTATAGTATCAAAGAAAAAGGCCTTGGCGGTTTTGTCGGCGAGTTAACTCTTCATCCGTTTAGCGCCAAAAACCCTATCGTACAAATCATTTTAATCCCCATTAACTTTATCTTAGAGTTTGTTACTTTGATAGCCAAGCCTATTTCGTTAGGTCTGCGTCTATTCGGCAACATGTATGCTGGGGAGCTGATTTTTGTATTGATTGCCCTAATGCCATTCTGGATTCAATGGGCGTTATCTGTACCGTGGGCTATCTTCCACATTTTGATTATTACACTCCAAGCGTTCGTATTTATGATGTTGACGATAGTTTATATGTCGCTTGCATCATCAACTGAACATTAATTAGACATTCAATAGGTAAATGAGGATACATCAATGGATCCAGTATTATTAGCGCAAACAACTCTAGATGGTTACACAGTTATCGCAGTAGCTTTGCTTATCGGTTTAGGCGCACTTGGTACCGGTATTGGTTTTGCTATCTTAGGTGGCAAATTCTTAGAAGGTGTTGCCCGTCAGCCAGAGCTTGGCTCACAGTTGCAGACTCGTATGTTCATCGTGGCCGGCCTACTTGATGCCGTACCGATGATTGGTGTTGGTATTGCTATGCTATTGTTATTTGCAAACCCTCTAGGCGCTTAGTCTGAAATTTCAGTTGTAAATGTTTGACTGTCAAACATGGTCAATGAAACTGACTTTTCATTAACAAAGAGGTGATCACGTGAATATCAATTCTACCCTCATCGGTCAAGCCATTGCTTTTGCAATATTTGTGATGTTCTGCATGAAATTCGTGTGGCCACCACTTATCGGCGCAATTAATGACCGTCAGCGTAAAATCGCTGACGGTCTAAATGCGGCGGAAAAAGCAAAAGCAGATTTGGCCTCCGCGGAGCAAGATGTACAGCAGGAGCTTGACCTCGCTAAGACCAAAGCTGCTGCATTAATTGAGCAAGCGAATAAAAGTGCCAACCAGCTCGTTGAAGATGCTAAATCGCAAGCCCAAGTGGAAGGCGAACGTATCCGTCAACAAGCACAAGCGTCTATCGATCAAGAGATCAATCAAGCACGGGAATCATTACGTGCCCAAGTCGCAGAGCTTGCGGTACTTGGTGCTGAGAAGATTTTGCAAGAGAAAATCGATATGCAAAAACATGCCAGCATGTTAGACCAACTGGCGGCGAAGCTGTAATAGTGAGGATATAATGGCTGACTTATCAACCTTAGCAAGACCCTACGCTAAAGCCGCGTTTGACTATGCCAATGAGAACGGGGTGGTAAATGAGTGGGAAGACTTCTTATTTATTGCCAGTACGATTGTCAATGACAAATCGTTCCAACCATTGCTAGACAATCCAGCCGTTTCTGCTGAGCATAAGTCAGCCGCTTTGGTCGACCTTTATGATACACAAGTAGCGAGCGCTAATGATTCTGCTTTTAAGCAACTATTGGGTGCAACCCAAGGGCATAATCGAGACAGCACCGTCAGCTATCCTAAAGTGTCAACAGCGCTTAGCAACTTCGTTCATCAGCTATCAGAGCAAGAGCGTCTGGCGCTGCTTCCTGAAGTTTATGAGCATTATCGCCGTCACAAAGCTCTAAGCTTAAAGCAACTTGACGCTTATGTGACCTCTGCCTATCCATTGACCGGCGCACAGCGAGAGCTGTTGCAAAGACGTCTTGCTACCTCGCTAAATGCCGATGTAGTGATTCATGAGTCGGTTGATCAAAGCTTATTGGCAGGCGCTACTATCAAAATTGGTGACAAAATCATCGATGATTCTATGCGCGGCAAGTTACAACAGTTAAAAACACAGCTAACGGCCTAATGCCATTTATCTACTCATCAATGTCGACTGGTTAAGTCAGGTCTGCGTGACAATAGTTTGAGTGATAAGTAGAGCATTTAAGTCAGTAGGCGGGTTATCATAAATTAAAGGAAACCAGTCAATGCAACAATTGAATCCAGCGGAAATCAGTAACCTGATTAAGCAGCGAATTCAAGACCTTGATGCGGGTGCAACTGCAAAGAATGAAGGCACGATTGTCAAAGTATCTGACGGTATCGTGCAGATTCATGGTCTTGAAGATGCCATGTATGGCGAAATGATTGAGTTCGAAGGCGAGATTTACGGCATGGCGCTTAACTTAGAGCGTGATTCTGTGGGCGCGGTAGTATTAGGCGACTTCCTAAAACTACAAGAAGGCCAGAAAGCCTATTGTACCGGTCGTATTCTTGAAGTGCCGATAGGCCCTGAGCTGTTAGGCCGTGTTGTTGATGCCTTAGGTAATCCTATTGATGGCAAAGGTCCTATCAATGCAAAACTGACCGATAAAGTCGAAAAAATCGCCCCAGGCGTTATCGATCGTCAGTCAGTAGACCAACCCGTAATGACCGGTTATAAAGCGGTTGATACCATGATACCAATCGGTCGTGGTCAGCGCGAACTTATCATTGGTGACCGTCAGACTGGTAAAACAGCCATGGCGATTGATGCGATTATTGCACAGAAATCTTCTGGTATTAAGTGTGTATACGTAGCTATCGGGCAAAAACGCTCTACCATTGCTAACGTTGTACGTAAGCTTGAGCAGACTGGTGCGCTTGAATATACTACGGTTGTGGTTGCATCAGCCTCAGAACCAGCAGCACTACAGTATATTGCACCGTATTCAGGTTGTACGATGGGTGAATACTTCCGTGACCGCGGCGAAGATGCACTCATTGTGTTTGATGATTTATCAAAACAAGCGGTAGCTTATCGTCAGATTTCACTCTTGCTACGTCGTCCGCCAGGCCGTGAAGCCTATCCTGGTGACGTATTCTATCTACATTCACGTTTACTTGAGCGTGCATCACGCGTTAACGCAGCCTATGTAGAAAAATTCACCAATGGCGAAGTGGTTGGTAAAACTGGTTCTTTAACCGCGCTACCAATCATCGAAACCCAAGCTGGTGACGTCTCGGCATTCGTACCGACCAACGTGATTTCAATTACTGATGGTCAGATCTTCTTAGAATCCAGCTTATTTAACTCAGGTATCCGTCCAGCGGTGAACGCTGGTATTTCGGTATCTCGTGTTGGCGGCGCGGCGCAAACTAAGATTATTAAGAAACTATCAGGTGGCATCCGTACCGCTCTAGCTCAGTATCGTGAATTAGCAGCATTCGCGCAGTTTGCATCGGACCTTGATGATGCGACTCGTGAACAGCTTGATCATGGTGAACGCGTTACTGAACTGATGAAGCAGAAACAGTACCAGCCGATGTCTATTGCCGAGCAAAGTGCGGTTATCTACGCATCAAACGAAGGATTCCTCTCAGACGTTCCTGTTGAAAAAATTGGTTCTTTTGAAGAAAGCTATTTACGTTATATGCATGATGAGCAAGCTGACTTGATGAAAGAGATTGATGACACTGCAAAATATAATGATGATATTGCAGGTCGTTTAAAGTCAGCAGTAGAGACTTTTAAACAAAACCACAGTTATTAATTTAACGGGTTAAGCCGGTTTGGTTGGTTGTAGCTTGTAGCTAGCGAGTTATTATTATCTTAATAGGTAATAACTTCCAAGCTTATAGAGTGGCGCGTTGTCTTAAAAGATATTTGCGTCGCTTTAGTCACAACTAATGGCATATGACTGCTGTGATTGCATAGTGCTAAAAAATAGTGCGGCAAGTTATTGTTGCATTCGCCAATGCTTTTTTAACCCTCTTATATTGGAATCATTATGGCAAGCTTAAAAGAAATACGTGCCAAAGTCACCAGTATTCAAAGCACCCAGAAAATTACCCGTGCCATGCAAATGGTGGCTGCGAGTAAGATGCGCCGAGCACAAGAGCGCATGGTTGTGGGTCGCCCGTATGCTGATAGTATGCGCCGGGTTATTTCACATTTGGTGCATGCTTCATCAGACTATAAACACCCTTATATGGAAGCACGTCCGGTTAATAAGGTGGGTTATATTGTCATCACCTCTGACCGCGGCCTTGCAGGTGGTTTGAATATTAACTTATTCAAAGCCTTATCTAAAAGTATTAAACAGTACCAAGACCAGTCTGTACAAGCTGAATTTGCAGTTATTGGCGCTAAAGGCGTCAGCTTCTTTAAAAGCTTCGGTGGCAAAGTTACTTCAGCTGTCACTGATTATGGCGACAAACCAACCTTTGAGCAGCTAAATGCACCCGTTCAAGCGATGCTGGATGATTATAACAAAGGTAAAATAGACCGTATTTATGTGGTTTATAATAAGTTTGTCAATGCTATGACCCAAAAGCCCACGGTCAATCAGCTAGTGCCTTTACCAGAGGGCTCGTTCGGCGATGATGAAAGTGGTATGCAGACTGAACTTAGCTGGGATTATATCTACGAGCCTGATATCGAGACCTTGATTGATGATTTGCTTGGGCGCTATATTGAGTCGATTGTTTATCAAGCGGTCATGGAAAACATTGCCTCTGAGCAGTCGTCGCGAATGGTTGCTATGAAAGCGGCCACCGATAATGCTGGCGACCTAATTAATGATTTACAGTTGGTTTATAACAAGCTGCGTCAAGCGGCGATTACCCGAGAAATCTCGGAAATCGTTGGCGGTGCTGCCGCTGTTTCCTAATTGACACCCCCTAGACAGTCCCTATATATAGAAGTTCAAGGAGAACGCAATGAGTAGCGGTCGTATTGTACAGATTATTGGCGCGGTTCTTGACGTTGAGTTCAACCGTAACGAAGTACCTCAGATTTATGATGCCTTGCAAGTAGACGGTACCGAGACCACCCTAGAAGTACAGCAACAGTTAGGTGATGGCATTGTACGTACTATTGCTATGGGTTCCACTGAAGGCTTAAAACGTAACTTACCAGTTACTAATACTGGCGCACCTATTTCTGTGCCTGTTGGTATCGGTACGCTTGGCCGTATTATGGATGTTCTTGGTCGTCCTATCGATGAAGAAGGTCCAGTAGTTGCAGATGAGCGCTGGTCAATTCACCGTGAAGCGCCAAGCTATGCGGAACAATCGAACAGTACTGAGCTGTTAGAGACCGGTATTAAAGTAATCGATTTACTTTGCCCGTTCGCTAAAGGTGGTAAAGTTGGTTTGTTCGGTGGTGCTGGGGTTGGTAAAACTGTCAACATGATGGAATTGATTAACAACATTGCACTCAAACACGAAGGTTTGTCAGTGTTTGCCGGTGTTGGTGAGCGTACGCGTGAAGGCAATGACTTCTATCACGAAATGCAAGACGCTGGTGTTGTTAATACCGAAGACTTTAGCAAATCTAAAGTGGCGATGGTATACGGTCAGATGAATGAGCCACCGGGTAACCGTCTGCGTGTTGCACTGTCTGGTCTAACTATGGCTGAGTACTTCCGTGATACCAAAGACCCTGAAACTGGTAAAGGTCGCGACGTTCTATTGTTCGTTGATAATATCTACCGTTATACGCTAGCCGGTACTGAAGTATCCGCACTGCTAGGCCGTATGCCATCAGCCGTTGGTTATCAGCCAACACTAGCTGAAGAGATGGGTATGCTACAAGAGCGTATTACATCAACCCAATCAGGTTCAATCACTTCAGTACAAGCGGTATATGTACCAGCCGATGACTTAACCGATCCATCACCTGCTACTACTTTTGCTCACTTAGATGCAACCGTTGTACTAAGTCGTGACATTGCCTCACAAGGTATTTATCCTGCAGTAGATCCACTAGATTCAACCTCGCGTCAGCTTGATCCACAAGTGATCGGCGAAGAGCATTATAACGTTGCTCGCGGTGTGCAGGAAGTATTGCAGAGCTATAAAGAACTGAAAGACATTATTGCCATTTTGGGTATGGATGAGCTATCAGAAGAAGATAAACTAACCGTTTATCGTGCCCGTAAAATTCAGCGCTTCTTATCACAGCCATTCCACGTAGCCGAGATTTTCACTGGTGCGCCTGGTAAATATGTACCACTACGCGATACTATTGCTAGCTTTAAAGCAATTATTGCTGGTGAATATGACGACCTACCAGAGCAAGCTTTCTATATGGCTGGCGGCATCGACGAAGTAGTCGCTAAAGCAGAAAAAATGAAAGCGGCTTCAGCATAAGCTATTTACGCCTAATCAATTAGCAACTAGACTATATTGTCTATTTGCTAATGCACCTCGCACTGAAATTATTAGAACGGCTGTAAAAATAATTTTGATGGTTGTTTTAAAAGTCATTTTAGTAACTGCTTTGATAGCTGATTTAATAGTAAGGAGAAAGGCATGGCAACGCTTCAATGTCGCATCGTAAGTGCCCGTGAAGAATTATATTCAGGGGAAATCAGCATGTTGATCGCTACCGGTAGCGAGGGCGAAGTTGGGGTGCTAGCAGGCCACACACCGCTCATTACTTTGCTTAAGCCTGGCCCGATGCGGGTGCAAACACCAGATGGCGCAGAAGAAGTTATCTATGTCTCTGGCGGTGTTTTAGAAGTGCAACCGAAAATGGTAACTGTATTAGCCGATACGGCTATGCGCGCGCATAATCTCGACGAAAGCAAAATCGTTGAAGCACGCAGAAAGGCGGAGCAAATGCTGGTCAATCAATCTGATATGGTACAAACTAATGCGGCTTTAGCTTCATTAGCCGAATCAGTGGCACAGCTACAAACCATTCATAAGTATAAAAACCGTGCTTAAGATTAGAATTTATACGTTTTATCGAAAAGACAGTCCGTTAAGGGCTGTTTTTTTATTGTATGGTGTAAAGTAGCTATTTCTAATTTCTTATCAATATTTCAATTCAAATAATGGGCGGGGTAAAAGATATACTCACTAATATTGAGATGTGACTGTGTTGCGTGATAAAAAGAAGAGTCGTGTTATTTATATGATTAACCAGTACTTTTATGGTCAAAACTCTATATTAATAGACTTATGTTGTTAGTATTGATATTAATAGTGTTTAGCATAAAAATTTTGGATGAAAACTAAAGCTTTAGGTAGTATAGTTTATAGGTTTTGTTAACGACTATAAGCTATAGTATAGCAAGCCGCCTGTTTAATAGTATAATGTGCCACCGTATTTGTGCCGTTACTATAAACCTGAATTGTTCCACTTTATTGTGCAGTTAATCTCCCTTGCTTTCAATTTTTATCTCTTTATATTTTAAAGGACACCCAAAATGACTGATGAAGACAACACCCCGCGAATTTTGATTGTTGAAGATGATGAGCGTTTGGCCATGTTGACTCAAGATTACTTGGTCAAAAACGGTTTAGAAGTAGCTATCGAAACTGATGGCAATCGCGCTATTCGCCGTATCGTTAATGAGCAGCCAGACTTGGTGGTGCTTGATGTCATGCTTCCTGGTAGTGATGGCTTGACGGTATGCCGTGAAGTGCGCCCACACTATCAAAATCCTATTTTGATGCTCACTGCACGTACTGAAGATATGGATCAGGTATTGGGTCTTGAGATGGGTGCGGATGATTATGTTGCCAAGCCTGCCCAGCCCCGCGTTTTACTAGCCCGTATTCGTGCCTTGCTACGTCGTTCTGAAAATGCCCCATCAGATGATGTGCCACAGCGCTTAGAATTTGGCGAATTGGTTATTGATAATGGCGGTCGTTCGGTCATGCTAGGCGAAGAGCTGGTTGATTTTACTAGTGCTGAATATGACTTATTATGGTTGCTGGCGTCTAATGCCGGTCGCATTTTGTCACGTGAAGATATCTTCGAGCGCCTGCGTGGTATCGAATATGACGGTCAAGACCGTTCTATTGACGTGCGTATCTCGCGTATTCGTCCAAAAATCGGTGACGATCCAGAAAACCCAAAACGTATCAAAACAGTACGTAGTAAAGGTTATTTGTTCGTTAAAGAGGGTAATTAATCAATTAACATAAATTTATTTGATTAAATGTCTGATTAGCAATAAATCAAATAAAGAACCAGCGTCATGCTGGTTTTTTTATAGGTAAATTTTAACTTTTTAAACTTATATATAGCGTTATGTGTTTTAATTGAGCGCTACAGTCAAAGTTCTAAATCTACGCTCAAATAGTAGCCTTTATTTAGCCAGTAAGTCATAACTCAACAGATTCGGTCGCAGCACGTATGTCACTAGTTTCTTCTCTAAAACACAGTATTTTCGTTCGAATTTATGCGGGACTATTAATCGTCTGCCTATGCGTGGCGTTATTTGCGCAGCTATTGATGGATACCATTAATAAGGAGCGTGTACAATCCTATCGCGAAAATATGGCGACCGGTGCCTTTTACTTGGTCGGCGAAGGGATTGCTCGCCAAGATAGTGAGACCCAGCGCGAATATTGGCTGTCTGATGCCAGTAGCTTGTTTGGCTCTACTTTCCGCATTATTCCGATTAAAGAGGTGGATTTCAGCTCAAGCGAGCAGCGCCGTTTTGAGAGTGACGAGACGGTGGTACGTTATGTCGATCAGTTGAATTATACGGATGTATATCATCGTCTGCCTGATGGTGAGAGTGTGTTAACAGTCAGAATAACGCAAGTTACCGAGCAGCAAGTACGGGCGATGGCAGTGTTTTTGTTAGACGACATGTCCTATTATACGACGCTGTCCGCTAAGCGCGCTCGACTTACTGAATTAGAAGAAAAATTTCCTTTCCCTTTAGCGCTCAAAGGCGTAAATACTCTCAATCTAGATAGTGACCAGCTGGCACGCCTACGCCGTGATGAAGTCGTCATTCTGTTTCAAGATACCAACACCAGCCAAAGTAACTCATCTATCCGCATTATTGTGCCATCAGAGATTAGTGATATGGCAATCTCAATGGGCCCGGTGCCATTATTTAACTGGTTCCCGCTGAATTTGATTATCAGTATGGTTCTTATCAGTATGTTTTTGATAAGTCTGGGCGTTTATGCGTTAATTTTTCCGCTTGAGCGTAAATTACAACTGATTCAGGTGGGGGTCAATGAGGTCAGTCGAGGTAACCTTGACAGTCGGGTGCAAGTTATTGGTCAGGATGAGATAGCCCGACTGTCAGCAACTTTTAATGCCATGACCTCACACATTAAGCGCCTAATTGAATCTCAGCGCGAGCTGACAAGGGCAGTCTCGCATGAGCTGCGTACTCCTGTGGCGCGTATTCGCTTTGCAGTTGATATGCTGGCAGATACCGATGATGAAGACTCTCGGTTTACGCAGCGTGATTTCATCGACGAAGATATTGAGTCGCTTAATGGCCTGATTGATGAGATTTTGACCTATGCAAAGTTAGAGGAAGGCTCACCGAAGCTGGATTTAGAGCCGGTTAATCTTAAAGAGCTTATTGAGCAAATCGTACGTGAAACCAATGCTTTGGGTAAAGATATCAAAATCGTGGGCAAGCCGCCAAGCTCAAAAGTAACGGCAGTGGCAGATCGTCGCTACTTGCACCGCGTTATCCAAAACCTTGCTGGTAATGCCCTGCGCTATGCCGAGACTACTATTGTTATTAGTGCGGGGGTCAAAAAAGGCGATGCCTTTGTCAGCGTTGAGGACGATGGACACGGCATTCCAGAAATGGATCGAGAAAAAGTATTTATCCCGTTTTCACGCTTAGATGACAGCCGGACGCGGGCATCGGGCGGTTACGGGTTAGGTTTATCTATTGTATCGCGGATTGCGTTCTGGTTTAGTGGTAGTATGAAAGTTGATGAAAGTCCGGATCTTGGTGGCGCACGCTTTGTGATGACGTGGCCCATAAAACCATTGACCCAAACGATTGCTGCCGATCAAATTACTCAAGAAAAAAGCGACCGTACATTCGATTCATAACTTCCTAAGCTTAATTAAGACAATATTTGAAGGACTAAAGCGCACATTTTGACGCTCGTATAACTTCAAGGGATAGGAGGGTAGATGATGCCGTATATGTCCGGTGGGCTGGTGATATTGAATGCGATCACGCTGGGTTACTATCTGTTTATTCAGCAGCCGTCGCCTACTCAGAGTCTACAAACTGCGCAAGAGACGCTGATTCATCCGCTACCTTTTGACAATAGTGCTGAACATATTCCACCGCTGATTGGCAGTGAAGACTAAGAGGATTTACCTTAGCCAACTTACTTTAATACTTACTTATGATGGCTGTTCTGATAGTCGGACAGTAGGCAGTCAAAAGTAAGGTTGCTTATTCAATGATAAGTAATGCTATTTAATAAAAAAGAATTTTATCTGATCAATCAACATTCAATGATAATTGCCGCTACTCGCCTTTTATGACATTCTCAGGAGGCGTTAAGCTCTTAGCTTCGGTATCCGCTCCTTCTTCGCCAGCGACTTTAGATATTAAAGGAATACGCACACAGACCTGCAAGCCACCATGCGGATGATTAATCGCCTCAACTGTGCCATGATGTAAGCGTGCAATGCGGCTAACAATAGCTAGACCAAGACCACTACCTTGTGTCGTACGCGCAGTCTCACCGCGCTCAAACGGCTGCATGATGCGCTCTAGTTGGTCTTCTGCCACACCGCCACCACAATCGCGCACACATATCACCAGCTGCTCTTGCGCTTCTTCATTAACGGCGCTTTCGCTAATGACCTCGTCATCGACAATAACAGTCGTTTCTATAAAGGTCGGTACAATAGTTGCTGATAGATAAATCGGCGGTTTGCCATAACGATTGGCATTATTCACCAGATTAATAATCAAGCGTTTAATAGATAATGGCCGTACGGGTACGGCCTTGTGACATTCTGATTGATAGACAAACTGCATCGGCGCAAACTGCACCATAATTTCATTAAAAATAATATCTAAATTGGTCAAACGAACCGGTTCATCGGAGCCATCTTTCATAAAGGATATAAATTGCTCCAAGATGGCATCCATATCCTCGATATCATAAATGAGGCCTTCACGGAAGAAGTCATCAGGTAGCATCTCAGCGGTCAGGCGCATTCGCGTCAATGGTGTGCGCAAATCATGAGAGATACCCGCCAGCATAATCGTACGCTCTTTTTGTGCTTGATTGAGGGTGGTGAACAGGCGATTAAAGGCGAGATTGACTTGCCGAATTTCAGTAGGGCCGTCGCGTGTGGGCAATGTAGTCGCATGACCGAGGCGAATATAATTAGTGGCGGCACGTTGCAGATGACGCAGTGGACGGTTGAGTTGCTGCGCTAGTAAAATAATGGTCAGCAGGGTTAATATCGGTAGCCCAAATAAGAATAATCCTATCAATGTTGGACTATATTGCGAATAATAAACCACTGGTTCACGAATCCAAAAGCTATTCTCACGGCTGTCCTGAACCCACAGCTGCGGGGTAGGCTTGAACTTAAAATAAACCTCAACCGGACGCCCTAACTGCGCCCCAATTTCACGCTGTAATACATCGGTAAAAATACCAACAAAAGCTTTATCCTCAACCAGTGGAAAATCACTGGGAGTATCAACCACCACCACGTGTGAATGCTGATACAGCCATTGCTGAACTTCTGGATTATCCTGCCAGTCTTCTTTGACTGCGTTCATAAGCTGCAGCTCGCTAGTGAGATAGCGCGCATGGTTTTTAAGCTCCGGCAGATATAAACTGCGCCAAAAAAACCAAATTGATAAGCCGACACTAATAATCACAATAAAGGCCACCATTAAGGTGGTAAGCCAGCTATTAGACCAGCTATTGGGATAGTAGCGCGCAAGCCATCTTTTGTGGTGTAAACGAGGGTTTGGGGTGGTCATAGGATATGTTGCTCTGACAGGTATGCCATAAAGTATAGTGTAATAGGCATTAATGCGCTATGCAATCAAGGTTGCTATGGCGGCTATAAGTGTTATTTTGCTATTAAGGTAGCTTTATATAAATTTTAAATCATGATCTAAATAAACTCTAGAAGTGCGCGAAACAACATTATAAAGGTGTTTCGCTGAGCATCAGTAGCAATAAAATAAACATAGTATATGTTTTCAATAAAATAAGACTGTGATATAATTATGCCCTTTTTGGTATACCTGCGGAAGAGAGAATTCACATGGTTGTTATTCGTTTAGCACGGGGCGGTGCCAAGAAACGCCCATTTTATCAAGTAGTCGTTGCTGATCAACGCCGCGCGCGTGACGGTCGCTACATCGAGAATATTGGCTTTTTTAACCCGCTAGCTAAAGATTCAGAAGAAGCTGTACGCGTCAACATGGACTCGTATAATGCATGGGTCGAAAAAGGCGCACAGCCTTCAGAGCGTGTTGCTTCATTAATCAAAGCTTATAACAAAGCGGCGACCAGCACTGAAGCAACTGCTTAATTGCCAGTTGTTAAGTCTAGTCGTTGAGTATTGATAGCGCGATAGTTGCGTTGATTGCTTAGCTTTAGAACACCTAGCGTAACTGGTCTGACTAGTGTACGCGCTTAACTGTTTTTCGCTTTTTGCTACATTCAATTGATTGTTAATACTTTGACAGTTGTTATTTATCTATTACCATTTATATTAAGTTAGGTTAGCCGTTATGTCATCTGTTCCAGACGCTAGTGCCCTTATGAAAATCGGTCAGCTCAAAAAGCCTTACGGCATTAAAGGCTGGCTTTGGGTATTCAGCGATACCGATGAACATGCGGCCATATTTGATATTCAGCCGTGGTGGATAAAAACGGCTACTGGTATAAAGCCGTTAACCGTCAAAGCTTGGCGCGAGCAAGGCACAGGACTTGTTGCTCAGTTTGAGCAAGTCCCTGACCGTAACGTTGCTGAAACTATGAACGGTGTTACCGTTTGGGTTACGCAGAACATCCTACCAGAACCGAGCGAGGACGAATACTATTGGTCGGATTTGGTTGGTATGCGTGTGATGAATGAGCAAAACGAGTATCTTGGCGATATTACTGAGATGTTTGAGACCGGTGCACACGATCTTATGCGTGTGGCTGCAAACTCAAACAGCTTGGATGCGGAGGAGCGCTTGATTCCTTGGCATAAGCAAACCGTTGTAGAGGTCGATGTGGCCAATAAAACGGTCATTGCAGCATGGCCGAGCGACTACTAACGATAAGCAACTACTAGCGAATAGTTATTAAGACGCATTCATGTGGGATTCAGATGTATTTTGCCGTGATTAGTATTTTTCCTGAGATGTTTGCCACGATCCGTGAGTTTGGTATTACGGGGCGGGCAGTCACTCAGGAGCAAGTCACAATTGAGTGCATCAATCCACGTGATTACACCACTGATAACTATCGCCGTATTGATGAACGTCCCTATGGTGGCGGTCCTGGAATGGTGATGATGGCTGAGCCATTATCAAAAGCTATCGAGGATGCGCGCCTGCGAGCAAGCCAACATGGTTGCCGTATGGAGGCAGCGAGTTGTCCGGTGATTTATATGTCACCACAAGGACAGACGCTTAGTGAAGGCAGTGTAGTCAGCATGGCTGAGTATGACGGCATGATTATATTGTGTGGTCGTTACGAAGGCATTGATGAGCGCTTACTGTCACAGTATGTCGATGTTGAAGTATCGCTTGGAGATTATGTGCTGAGCGGCGGTGAGCTGCCAGCGATGGTGTTAATGGATAGTGTGATACGTCGTCTGCCCGATATTATTGGTGATGACAAATCAGCAGAGCAAGACTCGTTCGTCGATGGTTTGCTCGACTGCCCACACTATACTAAGCCACATAATTTTGCTGGTTTGGCAGTGCCTGAAGTACTACTTTCAGGGCATCATGCCAACATTGCTAAGTGGCGCTTTAGTCAGCAAGTCGTGCGCACGCAAACGCGGCGTCCTGATTTATGGCAAGCTTTCACGCCAACGGCGCAGCAAGCCAAGTGGCTTAAAGCATTGGCAAAGTCAAAGAGCTTAAACAGTTAAGAAATAAAATTTTGAGCAACACTAAACAGGTCATACCATAATGGCCGTTTGCCAAACCCCCTTTACGTTGTGTCTGTTATTAATAACAGATGTTAATAACAGGCACGATTACTTATTATAAACAGGTGATATGCGTTAAGCCTCTATTATCTAATGTGAGGAGATAACTCTCATGAGCAACAAGCATCCATTGGTTCAGGTCATTGAAAACGCTCAATTACTTGAGCGCCCAAGCTTCGCCCCTGGTGATACCGTCGTGGTTCAAGTAAAAGTCCGTGAAGGTGAGCGTGAGCGTCTACAAGCATTTGAAGGCGTTGTCATTGCTAAACGTAACCGCGGTCTAAACTCAGCGTTTACTGTTCGTAAAATTTCAAGCGGTGTTGGTGTTGAGCGTGCATTCCAATTGCATTCGCCAATCATTGATAGTATCGAAGTGAAACGTCGCGGCGCTGTTCGTCGTGCGAAACTGTACTACTTACGTGAGCGTTCTGGTAAATCAGCACGTATCCGCGAAAAGTTGGTTGCTCGTGCCCCTAAAGCAGCTCAGAAAAAAACTGACGCTGGCGTACCTAAAGCAGTTGATACTGCACCTGGTATTTAAGTTTAAGCATTGCGCTTAAACTTGGCACAATTGCTGAGTCGTCTATTGTGCGGCAAAGCAATCGAGCAACAGTAGATACAAGCCCTTATTCATAGGTTTATTATATAAATAAGTAGGCGTACCAAAAAAGACAAAACCCCAATCTGTGCTAACGCTAGATTGGGGTTTTTGTATGTGCCATTTTTAATATCGTCGATTTTTAATAAAACTAAAACTATTGCTACTATAACGATTTATTAATAATTGATTTCAATCAACGATCTTAATCAATGCGACTACTTTGGTTTTTGGATTTACTATGTTTTCGCAGACGGATATAAATAGTTTTGGTTACAGTGGCGATGATCTTTTGATGATCGTCAACGATATCCGTCTGGTATTCACGGAATACCGCCTCGCCATCTTTTGCCAGTTCTTGGATGGTAGCAATCTCGGTACTCGGAATTTTCATCCGGGTGGTGACTTTACTGTTACCGGGCGCGATGAACTCAATATGTGAGTTTTTGTCCCAGACTACATATGTGCCGCCCAATTGATGCATCAGCATCAGCATATAAAAGGGGTCGACCATTGAATATAAGCTACCGCCGAACTGTGTACCCACGATGTTTTTATTTAAGGCATTGAGCGCCATACTGACCACACACAGTCCTTGATCCAAATCGATGTGTTCAATCTTAATACCGGCACCAACATAAGGGGCATAAGTGTTAATACGCAGCTTAAGTAAATGCGGCGTTAGTAGAGGCATAATATTTTTTTTGGTTTTTCGTTTTAGCGTCTCTAAATTCTTCGGTAATAAGCTCATACTTTTATCCTTTAGTCTTTTGTTGTTCTTACCAATCGTACACGCTCGATTTATGAAACAAGGCTTTATTTTTATAAAAAATAGCAATGACAGGGTTATTAGAGCTTATGGATGGTGTTGTCACTGATCGTTACGTTCAAATATTGGCTGAGCAAAACGCTTCTATCATAATTAAAAATAGTGAATATCACTAGGGTCTGTATAGAATTAGGGAATAGTTGAAAAAAATAAGCAACGCCTTAAACTCTTGTTTACCACAACAAAGA
>NZ_CAJHBT010000014.1 GCF_904846675.1 Psychrobacter urativorans
ATGAAGCTGCTGTGATTCTAGCCTGTGTCTTTATTTGGCTGCCGCTGATTTGAATTCTATACAGACCCTAGTCTTAAAGCGTAACTAACATCATTTTAGCCGCATAGCAGTGTAGAACGATATAGCTATGCTGTGTAGCTCTTACATTAACCAACTACATCGATTCTTTGACCACCATGAACTAGTACACACTATCCAACGTCTGCACGCTTACAACCTGAACACTCCCATTGATTGATAAAGTTTGTTAAATAGACAAAAAACTGCCAATTACGTCTAAAAATATAGATTGGGCATTGATACAAACAGTATCTTTTTAAGCAAAAAACTCGCAATTTAAATTTTGATAGCATACAATGACTGCCAATTTGTGTCCGATAGCTTGTTTTTTGTACAGTTTGCGCCGAAAAGTTATTTTATAAATCAGCGTTCTATAGACAGTATCTTGTATAAAAAAGGCACAGAAAGTCAAAACCTCAGTCGACATAGGGAGATGTGATGAGCAACACCGAAATTCCTACCTCAGGATCTAATCCCCAGCCAGATCCAGCCGATTATGACAATGAATTGCAAGGTAGCTATGCAGAATTGCATCAGCCAAGCTCAAGTTTTGAGAATCGGGATGCCTATTTAAATCGTGAATTACAAATCATGCAGCCAAAGCGCTGGCGTGCTAACTTACCGTTTCGCGATTATCGTTTTGAGTATGAAGATACTATTCCTGCGATGGCGGCGACAATTGGTAAAGTGGTGATGGTGGGTGCTATTGCGGCCACCTTCGCAGGACCGTTAGGGTTAGGTGAAGCATTCGTTTTAGAAAACGTACGCTATGAGTTATTAATCGTCTCATTCTTTATTATTGTATTTTCAGGTTTTTTCCTACCTACTGCCAACCTTGCGGGTACGCATGGACCGCTCATTCCTCTGATTCCTATTGTGGTTGCCGCTGGCGGTCACCCGATGGCTTTTGGCTTACTTATCGGTGCCTTTGGCCTATTACTGGCGATTAGTAAAGGGGGTAGTTTGCTGGCGAACTTGACCAGTAAAGGCGTGTGTGGAGGTCTGCTGCTGTACCTGGGCTTTATTGGTACTACCTCCCAAGTCAAAAACTTATTTACATGGGCTGAAGGTATTGGCATGTCGCATATTGCTTTTATCGTAATTTTGCTTACCATTATACTTTATGCTCTGCTAGAGAATTTTAATAAGCGCTGGCTTGCGGTACCGCTTAGCTGCTTATTGGGTGGCGGTGTTGCCTTCGCATTAGGTGCGCCCTTTGAGTTCCATACCGGACCCGGTTTGCCGCATATGAGTCCCATGTATTGGTGGGGAGAGAATACGGGTTGGATGCTAGGTCTGCCGACCGTTGAGAGCTTTATTGTCGTACTGCCCTTTGCAGTATTGGCAGTTGCTATGTGGTCACCAGACTTTTTAGGTCATCAAGTGTTCCAAAAAATAAGCTATCCTAAACGCACCGAAAAAGTGTTGATGGACATTGATGATACGATGGTCAGTGCGTCTGTACGTCAGGTTGCAGGTTCAGTACTAGGCGGCACAAACTTTGCCTCATCATGGGGAACTTATATTGTCCCTGCAGCAATTGCCAAACGTCCTATTCCTGCCGGTGCCGTCTTAACCGCTTTGTTCTGTGTGATTGCTGGCCTTTGGGGTTATCCAATGGACTTGGCAATTTGGGAACCGGTCATGTGTGTGGCCTTAATTGTTGGGGTTTTTATCCCTCTGTTAGAGGCGGGCATGGAGATGACGCGAGTTGGTAAAACGACCCAGTCTGCTGCGATTGTAGTCTTTGCCTCTGCATTAGTGAACCCAGCCTTTGGTTGGTCAATTACCTTGTTACTCGATAACTTGGGCTTGATTGGCTCCAAAGAGCGTAGTGCTAGCTTATCAAAAATGAGCCGCTGGATTATTCCTGGCGTCATGTTTGTGGTGTTGACAGGCGTTATGGCAGTGGTCGGTATGTTACCGGGTATCCCAGCACTGCTACCGAACTTCCGTCATTAAGCTTATAGGTTAAGTACCTTTATTTGAACTGGTTAAATGAGATCATTAATGGCATTCATTAAGTGCAATGACTTGAAATTTAATTCCAGTTATAAAAAGTCAGCTTCGTGCTGACTTTTTTATTATCTGATATTCGTCCAAAACATGCTTACAGTTGCGCTTGCAAAACAGCCGATATCCCCCATAATTAGTAAGATATCAGTATCTTTGAGAGTACTCTGTTTATGGTTAATGTCCCCGCGCCTAATAGTGTCGATGATAAACAAGCCCGCCTGAAGCATTTAATTAAACGCCTGCCAAATTTGCCAGGGGTCTATAAAATGTTGGGTAAAAATGGCGATATTCTCTATGTCGGTAAAGCCAAATCACTAAAGAGCCGCGTCAACAGTTATTTTGCCAAAACCATCGACCATCCAAAAACGCGTGCGCTGGTAGCCCGTATCCACAATATCGAAACTATCATTACCCGTAGTGAAACCGAAGCATTATTGCTTGAGCAAAACCTAATCAAAGAACACCGTCCGCCATATAATGTGCTGCTGCGTGATGATAAGTCTTATCTGTATGTGTTCATTTCCGCCGATAAAGGTTATCCAAGACTGGCGTATGGTCGCGGCAAAGGCAATCATCAAAAAGGCCGCTTTTTTGGGCCATTCCCCTCCGCACATGCCGCCAAAGAAACATTAGTGCTGATGCAAAAAATGTTTCAGATGCGCCAGTGTACCAACACCTTTTTTCGTCAACGTAAGCGTCCTTGTTTAGAGTATCAAATCAAACGCTGCCGCGCGCCTTGTGTGGGCTTAGTCACGGCTGAAGATTATGCTGAAGACGTGAACAATACCATTCGCTTTTTAAAAGGTGACTCCAGCGATATCCATAGTGCCTTGATTGAGAAGATGGAAGCTGCTGCGGAAGAGCTAGATTTTGAAAAAGCAGTATTTTATCGCGACCAGCTGTCTATGCTGCGTGAAGTACAAGCAAAGCAAGCAGTTTACACGGTAGAGGGCGAGGCTGATGTCATTACCATTACCAGTCAGGCTGGGATGACTGCCGTCAATGTGCTGACCGTGCGCGGTGGACGTGTGCTTGGTGGTAAAAATTACTTCCCTGATGTCGATAGCAATGAACCACTAGCGGATAATCTTTCTGCCTTTATCATGTCATTCTATTTTCAGGTGACCGATGACTTGCCCGCTGAGATTATTTTAAGCCATGAATTACCGGATCAAAGCGCGGTTGCCGAAGCCTTAGCGACCCATTTTGGTAGTAAAGTCGTGATAAAAACTAGCGTGCGCGAACATCGTGCCGAATGGTTAGATTTAGCGGCATTAAATGCCAAGAATGCTCTAAAAACTAAGTTAGGCGATTATTTAGAGTTGCATGCACGTTTTGGAGCGCTAAAAGACGTGCTAGCGTCAGTGACGGACCGAGTTATTGATCGTATTGAGTGTTTCGATATCTCGCACACGATGGGTGAGGCGACCATTGGGAGCTGTGTGGTCTTTGACCAAGGTGGCTCGCGTCGGCGCGATTATCGTCAATATGCGATTCATGACATTGTAGGTGGCGATGACTATGCAGCGATGAAGCAAGTACTGACTCGCCGTTATAAAAAACAGCCATTGCCGGACTTGTTGCTTATTGATGGCGGTAAAGGTCAGCTCAGTATGGCAAAAGAGGTGCTGGTTGAGTTGGGTATTCTTGGTGATACCTTACTGATTGGAGTTGCCAAAGGTGAGGGGCGTAAAGCGGGCTTAGAAGTATTGCACTTCTTAGATCACGATCCGCTTGATTTGCCTATGGATAGTAAAGCACTGCATTTGCTGATGCATATTCGCGATGAAGCGCATCGTTTTGCTATTACTGCCCATCGTAAAAAACGCGATAAGCGCCGTTCATCGTCAGTGTTAGAAGTGATTCCGGGCCTTGGTGAAAAACGCCGCCGTGACTTGCTCAATCATTTTGGCGGTATGCAGCAGTTGCTAGGTGCATCACAGCAAGAATTGGGCGGCGTGCAAGGTATTGGACCGGTGTTAGCTAAAACCGTTTATAAAGTCTTGCATGAGTAGTATTGTCTGCTCATAAAAAAATGACAACAGCCCTAAGGCTATTATCATTCTGAAGTCAATAATTTTTAACCGCTAAAAATCAAGATGTAACTGTTGATTCGGATAACTGCGACAGTGTTGGCAAACACGTTCCCAGCGTTTAAATCTATACCGCCAATACCAACGTACGTGCACGGCTTTAGGATAACGGCATTGAATATCCATCAAAACCTCCATAATTGTTAGAAAAATTTCACAACTATGGAGCATAGACATTTATTAGCGTTTGCTATTATGCATATTTACTATAAAATATATGAACCCTACCAAGGTAAATAAACTTTATTAGTAAGCTAGTCTAGCTCCACAGCTGTCTTATATAAAAGTTTTTTAAGCTCAGCGATTAATATTGCTGAGCTTTTTTAATTTTCCATATCTAATTTCTCCTTTTCGCAATAGATTATTAAAAAATAAAGGTTAAGTGAAATCTATCTACCCTTTTTTCTGCATATATGTCACAAATTTAAAGTCTAAACCACTTTTATCATCATGCATTTTCTCAGACTGTTGGACGATATCAAAAGCGCTTGGTAGCACAGGATAAAAAGCATCACCATCACTGATTTCAGTATCGACATGGGTCAGCTCAATACGATCGGTATATGTCAGCGCGTCGCTAAATACCCGCTCGCCGCCGATCACCCAAATCGTCTCAAGCTCTATATCTTTTGCCAAGCTTGCGGCTTGGGTTAACGCTTCATCTAAACTATGTAGCACATGAGCGTTCTCGCATCCTACGAGACCTTTTTGCTCAGCATAGTCTGTTTGGGTGGTGATAATAAAACTAATGCGCTTCGGTAGCGGTTTACTACCCATCGACTCAAAAGTTTTGCGACCCATAATGACAATACCTTGTATCGCACTGTCCGTTTTTGCAGTAGTCATCAGCTTAAAGTGCTTCAAATCTGCTGAGATATGCCACGGCAAGTCATTGCCTTTACCAATACAGCAATTGCTACTGATAGCCGCAATTTGGGCAACTTGGATGTTGGCATAACTCATAGACTGTCCTCTTTATTGTTATGAATACCCGCGAATGAGATAAGCGAGCTAGTTAATAAAGGCATATTAACCAAAACAAATATTTATACCGCAACTTTAGCTTTAATAGCTGGGTGCGATTCATAGTCGTCAATACTAATGTATTCATATTCAAAAGCAAAAATATCTTTCACATTTGAATTTAGCGTCAAAGTCGGCAATGCAAAGGGATTGCGCGTTAGTTGCAATTCTGCTTGCTCACGGTGGTTTTGATAAATATGACAATCGCCACCCGTCCAAATAAACTCACCAATATCCAATCCGCAAACTTGCGCTATCATTTGGGTCAACAGCGCATAGCTGGCAATATTAAACGGCACGCCTAAGAATAAGTCGGCTGAGCGCTGATATAGCTGGCAAGACAGTTTATTATCCGCCACAAAGAACTGAAACATGGTATGGCAAGGGGGTAGCGCTACTTGCTCAGCTTCACTAGGATTCCAGCCGGAAACAATCAAGCGCCGCGAATTAGGATTGGTTTTAATTTGGTTAATGACGTTAGTGATTTGGTCAATACCGTCATTATTATAACTTTGGCAAATACCATCATTATTATCAACGCGCTTACTAGCGCCATAATTGCGCCATTGATGCCCATAAATAGGCCCCAACTCGCCCTCGGGACGATTAAAGCGTGCGGTCTGTGCCGCTGTTGCCCACTCATTCCATATCCGCACATTATGCTGCTGCAGATAATCAACGTGGGTACTACCGCTTAAAAACCAAAGTAGCTCATAAACGATAGATTTAAAATGAACTTTTTTGGTGGTGAGCAAAGGAAAACCGGTTGCTAAGTCAAAGCGCAGTTGCGCCCCAAAATGACTGAGCGTACCCGTTCCTGTACGATCACCTTTTTCGGTGCCATTGGTAAGAACGTGGCGGAGCAAATCTAGATAAGCTTGCTCATTATTACTAGTATAGTAATTACTGTCATGGTTGTTCTTGATCATAAAAGTGCTCTTTCCTATTATTAAAATGCATTATTCACACCTCTTATAAAAACGGTATTTGACGAGACATAATGCTTAATAAGCGCCTTGCTTACCCCAGTCATAGATGCCGCGTTTATAAGCATAAACAAGTAGGATAATGCCAAGAATAACCATAGGTGCAGATAATATTTGCCCTTTGGTCATCCAACCTAATAAGATGAAACCTTGGTCGACATCGGGCTGGCGGAAGAATTCGATGATAAAACGGCTCAGACCATAGCCTAATAAGAAGACCGCAGTCACTGCCATACGCGGACGCGGCTTTGATGAATACCACCATAAAAATAGGAATAATAATAACCCTTCAGCAACCGCTTCATATAACTGTGAAGGATGACGCGGCAATAAATACTGGCCATTTACATCAGTTGCCAGCTCTTGTAATCTAGGATTGGCTTGCAGTTGTTGGATATCAAAATTAGCAGCTTGCGGAAAATAAGTAAGCCAATTATAGCCACCGTCGGAAACTCGGCCCCATAGCTCGCCATTAATATAATTGCCTAAACGCCCGAATAATAGACCAGTTGGGACGCAGGGAACGATAAAGTCGAAGACTTGAAAAGGTGTCTTTTTATATTTATGCGCAAAGTACCACATGCCGAGCATGACGCCGATAAAGCCGCCATGAAATGACATACCGCCTTCCCAAACTTTAAATAAATAAGCAGGGTTCTGTAACAGCTCACCGAACTGATAAAACAGCACATAACCGACACGGCCACCTAAGATGACCCCAAGCGCACCAAAAAATACCAAGTCCGAAACCATATCGGTTGACCAGTTATCGCGCTTAGTACTGCGATACCATGCCAGACCGTAAGCAGCTGCAAAGGCTAGCAAATACATTAGGCCGTACCAGTGAACTTCTACCGGGCCTAATGATAGCGCCACGGGATCAAACTGAGGATGAATCATCATAAGAGCATCATAATAGTGATAATAATTATGCTGCTCATGATAGCAAAATTCGTGCTTTAGGCATACCATCATCGCTACCATAACCCAATCATAACTACGTACTTTTTATAGTCGATGCTATCTATAAAAGCCATCTAGAAAAGGCAGAAGAAAACGGCTAAGATGGAAAAGTTCATTCATGATTTATAGTATCAACAGTGTCATAAAAATTGAGACAAAGGAGCCTTATGTGTATCGTCGCCATTGCTTGGCAGTTATTCGATGAGTTGCCGCTAGTATTACTGTCTAACCGCGATGAGTTTTTACAGCGTCCAACTGAGCCGTTACACCAGTGGTTGGATAAACCCATCTATGCTGGGCGCGATTGCCAAAGCGGTGGTACCTGGTTAGGTATTCATCAAGAGCTGCATCAACAAAACGGACGTTGGGCGGCAGTGCTTAACTTTCGTGATGGTGTACAAGCAACTTCGAATGAGCGTTCACGTGGCGAGTTGGTGACTGATTTTTTGACCAGCGCTCTAAGTCCTATGAGCTTTGCACGACAAATTAGCTTGCCAGATTATGCGGGCTTTAATCTTATTATCGGTGATGCTGAGCAAGCTGTCATCGTTAACAACAGAGGTTATGCACCCACACCGTTATATGCTGGGCTGCATGTATTGTCTAATGGACAACCGGATGAGGGTTGGTTTAAAACGGAACGGCTACGGGGTAGGTTGCGGCAAGAAGTGCTACCGCTGCTTAGCGAGGACAGTAGCTTTAATTATTGGCAAGACGCAGCCTTTGACGTATTGTCAGATAATACTAAAGCGCCGACGGCTGAGTTGCCTAAGACCGGGGTTGCCTTTGAGGTTGAGCAAGCGTTATCCTCTGTCTATATTGAGCCTATGGCTTTGGCTGTTCTTAAAACTACCATGCCGACTTATGGTACGCGTACACAAAGTATTTTAACTTTGCGTAATGAAGAGGGTAGCTGCGCAGAAGTGAGGGCTGAGCTTATCAGTCGTGAGTTAGGTAATGATGGCTAGCACCAATAAAAATGCCTGCTCTAGCGTCTGAAAAGTAACAGACTTTAGAGCAGGCATCAATTTAAATTTAATGCTACTAAGTTATTCTATAAGCAAATGATTATTTTGTTCAGGAATAATCAGCTCTTGTCTGAGAGGTAATTCACGTACCAGCTCTTGCAAGGCGCGGCGATATACTCCGCGTTTAAAATGAATCACTTGTCCAAGTGGATACCAGTAGCTGACCCATTGCCAATGGTCAAACTCAGGCTTACCTTCATCAAAGCGGATATGTTGAGTATTCGGCTCATCTAAGCGTAGCAAAAACCATTTTTGTTTTTGCCCAATACACAGCGGATATTGTCCATGACGCACGTAGCGTTTTGGCAAACGATAGCGCAACCAATCTTGCGTCACCGCCAATAAATCCACATGGCGCGGATATAGCCCGACCTCCTCCCAGAGCTCGCGATACATCGCATCCATCGGCGTCTCCCCACGGTCAATACCACCTTGAGGGAACTGCCAAGCGTTGTGACCAATACGTTTTGCCCACAGAACTTGTCCTTGTGTATTTGCCAAGATGATGCCGACGTTTGCGCGAAAACCGTCTGCATCTATCATGACTAAACCTTTCAAATTATTTAAAAACCGCTTATTTCAATATGGTACTGATAAGTGAGTCATAATTGTTATTTAATGACGGGTATTGGGTGACTGATATCGATACTTTATCAAAATAAGATTCATTGCCATTATTAAACCAAGAAACCAGCAAAATGTGTAACAGTATTTTGCTATAAAATGTTTCACGAATTTATAACTGTAAAATCAATGGTTTATAAAGACAGTTTGTGAGCCATTAAGGGAGTTATATTTAGTGCATTTTAGGTGAGCAAAATTAAATTTTGTATGGCTCATAAAAGTCTGATTTAGTATGCTAACTATTGATAGTCGTTCTATAAAATCGTGTTTTAGCTTGTGCTACACTGGCTCAGTAAAGTTAATAGTAACGTGAATAGGAATATGAATTTAAATTCCTAAACCTATCGACAACGAATTAAAATAAGGGTAAAACCATGGCAGAAACAAAAGCAAGCGTCACGTGGCAACAAGACAAAGCCTTTATGGGCGTGTCACCATCAGGACATAATGTACAAATTGATGCCGACAAAGAAAAAGGCGCAAGCCCGATGGAGCTGATTCTGTTAGGTCTTGGCGGTTGTGCCAGCTACGATATAGTGGGAATATTACAAAAGTCGCGTAAAGAGTTAGTCGCTGTACGTTGTGAGCTTACCGCTCAGCGCGCCGAAACCTTACCAGCGGTATATACGGATATTCATATGCACTTTGTGGTCACGGGGCAAGGTATTGCAGACAAGCAGGTTGAAAAAGCAATTTATTTATCAGCAGAAAAATACTGTTCAGCCAGCCGCATGCTGGTGCAGGGCGGAGTGAATGTCACTCACGATTTTGAAATTATCGCAGGGTAGGGGTAAAAATACTGATGAATGCACTATTTGGGCTTATTCCCGATACGGCAGCGGCAGCAATCTGGGCAATGGTAGTGGCAAGTCTATTACCGCTCGCCATGGCGATGTCAGCTAAAGTGTTTGGTGGTTTTAACTTAAAAGATAACACGCATCCGCGAGATTTTTTGCAGCACACTACTGGCGCGGCAGCACGTGCTAATGCGGCGCAACAAAACAGTTATGAGACCCTGCCAATATTCTTAGTGGCAGTATTGGTTGCCATGTTGTTTTTTGTGCCGCAAGCGATTATTAATAAGATAGCGTGGCTATATGTGATTATCCGTATGGGTTATTGCGTCGCCTATGTCACTAACTTAGCTATGTTCCGCTCGATACTTTGGGTGCTATCCATGATCTGTAGTTTAATGCTATTTTATCTAGCGATTCGGATTAGCGCTTAATACTATCAATGTCACTTTTGTTTTTATAAAGTTCATAAACCTGTATTTCTATAACGGTTATAATATATACGATAAAAGCGGCTATTTATTCTTGATGCGTGCTGCTCTGTAGCGCATTGATAATGGCTGCTTTATTTTTCTCACGTTTAATAGAGTTCCATAATGTCTGCGCCTCGCTATAGCCTTTAGTAAGCATTCCTAACCATTGCTTATAACGTCCAATTAAGACGAGATCATTTTTCGCCTGCCCTTCCAAAAATTTGATTTGATGCGGTATTAATGCTTGCCATGATAATGTCGTGGCACTATCTGCTGGGTTTTCATTATTGCTATCAACCTGCGCAATTAAATCGGGACGAGTCACTGCACCGCGACCCAGCATTAAATGCGACGTTCCTGCCTGCTGTATACAACCCTGTGCTTGCTCGGCTGTCCAAATCTCTCCATTGGCAATTATCGGAATATCCAGCGTATTAAAGCTCTGAATCTTATCCCAATAGGCTGGCGGCTTATAGCCTTGGGTTTTCGTACGCGCGTGAATAGTCAACCAATCTGCGCCACTATCAGCGATAGCTTGTCGAATCTCATTTATTCTGGAAGTATCCGTATAGCCCAAGCGAATCTTGGCGGAGACTGGAATATCAGCAGGAACGGCTTGGCGTACCGCACTAATAATCTCAAACAATACTTCTGGCTCATCTAATAGTACGGAACCGCCACGGTGGTTGTTAACCGATTTTGCAGGGCAACCAAAATTAATATCAATAGCGGGCGCGCCAAGCTCACAAGCATAAGCGGCATTCTCTGCCATCAACTGCGCGTCACTGCCTAATAGTTGTATATGAATGGGCGTTCCCGAGGCAGTCTTGGTATCATTATGCAATTCTGGCACATATTTATAAAACACAGGGGCCGGCAATAGGTGCTGAGTAACGCGAATAAATTCACTCACTGACCAATCATAAGGACGGCCTAAATCACAGGCAATTTGAGTGAGGATTTGGCGCATTAAAGGGTCGCTCAAACCTTCCATTGGCGCAAGCAGGCGAACAGGATTGGCAAAAAGTTGCTGTACTGCAGAAATTGGTTGGCGGTTATTATTCATTGGTAGCTATTATTCATCGGTAGTTGGTCATAATTATAGAGTATGAAACTATTAATTAGTGTAGAGAGTAGGCAAGAACTTAACTAACAGGCAAGGACTGGGCTGTAAAGAATAAGCGTAGTCAAAGCGCTAACTGCCATAAATCACTTTTTTGCCGGACTGTAATCCTGATATTAAGTCTCGGATATTATGAATATCTAAGTTGGTTTGCGCACGAGTACAGGCGACATAAAGTAAGCGCAACTCTTCAGGGTTGATTTTAATGCCATTAGTGGTGACATCATAATAAAAATCATCATCGAGTTGTACACGAGACCATTCAAGGCCTTTGGCTTTATGAGCCGTTGAGATAACATAATCGGCATTTTCAATACTGGTCAAGCTGTTAACCGCTTGGCTCAATACATTAGTACCATGGTCGTCGACTAGCTTGACCAAAGTCTTCAGGTCGCTACCTTCCGAGGTTTCAGAATACTCTTGCACATCAGACCAATTATAAAAATAGGCCAGCTCCGGTACGCCATAAGCAGACTTGCCATTTTTTAAGTTTTCGGCGGCCTGACAGAACTTAAGCATACGCTCAGTATCAGCTTGTAAGGCTACCCGATGTCCTAATTTTAATCCTGTTAATAACTGCGACATAGCAGCGGCATTGGTTCGGCATAAAATGGCATCTTTTTTACTGTGTACCATGCCTTTTTCGGTAGTGGACTGCTTATTAGGATCGCCTTTTAATGGCACGTCTTCTTGTAGCGCTTTGAGTAAGGTATTGGCAATATCTGCAATGGGCTCACCAAAGCGAAACGACTGAGTCAATAAGGTTTGTGGCAGTGGTAGCTTTTTCATGGCATTGACGGCACCGCGCCATTCATAAATCTGTTGATGGGCGTCGCCTACATAGATCACTTGTTTTGATTGTTGGGTCAAAATTCCCATCATTAGGGGGTCCGCATCTTGCGCTTCATCAAATAAGATAAAGTCCGCAGGAATGCTAGGCTTAGATAATGCCCATAGTTTGAGATAAATATCATGACCGATACCTGCCGGATGGCGCGAATCAATCGACTGCAACCAACGCTTCTCAACGGTAGGATAGAGCATCTCACGCAACTGCTCGGCGTCGGAACCGTCGAGCCATTTAGGAAAGTCGATATGACGCGGCGCAGGGTAGCTGGCATGAGTACTACAAAAGTTACTGACCGCATCACTGACGAAGCGCGCTAGTCGCGCCGGAGTTAAAGTAATGTACTTATTGACCCCATCCATTTGCCGACGCACTTGCACTGGCTGCAAGCCCAAGTCATCACCCAGACGTTTGGGTGAAAAACGTGGTAAGGATAATTTGGCGGTAATATCGCGGGGAACGTGCCGATAAGCCAATGAATGAAAGGTTCGGCAGTCTACATGCGACGGAAACTTTTGCCGCGCATCGTTCGCTATCGCCTTGTTAAAGGCCAGATATAACCCGCGTCCAGGCAAACGCTCACCGATAAGTTTCAGCGTCGTCGTTTTACCCGCACCAGCATAGGCCACCACTTTAAATGACTTGCGATCCATCGCCATGTTAAGTGCGTCGAGCTGCTCATCGGTGGGATGGCTCATATAAGCGGGCATAGATGCAGACATAATAATACTACCTAAAATTCTAAAACATGACTATAAAATGACGGGGGTAAAAAAGCCACTGAATAGTCAATGGCTGGCGGGTGAGTAATAGGGTGATGGAAAGTAGTGAAAAATAAAAGACGCAACTATTAAACAAACAACTATTAGATAAGAAGCTGTTAAATAAAAAACAACGGCGTTTAATTTAATCTTAGTTGCTCTCTTATATCTCATTTTCTGAGGTTAAGCTGTTACTCTGCTCATCTTTAATTAATATTTGTGCTAACAATAAACCCAGCTCAAACAATAGCCACATTGGAATCGCCAGCATTAACATAGATACGCCATCAGGCGGTGTCACGACGGCAGAGAGACCAAAACAGCCCACTATGATATAGCGCCGTTTATCCTTAAGACTCTGAATGGAGACGATACCAACCAATATCAATAGTAAAGTAACTACTGGAATCTCAAAAGTCAGGCCAAATACCATAAATAGTTTTAGAGCAAAGCTTAGGTAACTGTCGATATCAGTCATTGGCAATACGTTTTGCGGGGCGAAAGTGATAAAAAATCTTAATACCCCTTTCAGAACAATAAAGTAAGCAAAAGCGACGCCAGTATAAAATAAAAGTATCGAAGATAATAATACCGGAATGGCGATTTTCTTCTCTTTTTTATATAAGCCAGGGGCGACAAATGACCAGATTTGATACAAGATATAAGGCATGGCAAAGAACGCGGCGACAAATATCGTCAAGCGTATGGGCGCCATAAAGTTAGAGGTAATATCGGTGGCAATCATAGTCGAGTTAGCAGGCAGCTGTGCGACTAGCGGATCTGATAAAAAATTATAGAGCTCGCGCGAAAAACCTACTAATGCCAAAAATATAATTAAAACGGCCACAGCTATTCTAATTAAATGGCTACGTAACTCAATTAAATGCTCAGTAATCGGCATATCGGCGAGCGTGCTTAACACATCGTCAGATTTACTGTCGGTGGCGGTATCTGCTTGCGCTTGATTATGGTCTTCTGAATCGGCTGTTTTTTCTTGGCGACTCTTTTGGCGTTTAAATAATTTCATTTATCCGCCTTCTGTTTGACCAAAGAGGGCTGATTAGCTAGAGGTTTAGAAGCTGGCGTAGTGCTGTGATTTGTTTGCTGTAAACCTGAATTCAATAAGGTATAGGCTTTATAGTTTGGTAGGAACGGTGCTGCCGGTAGGCGGCGCGATTTATCATAAGGGCCAAGACGAAACCACATATTTTCCCAGGGTTTGGTAATAATAGGCTGAACAACTACATTAGAAGACTTATCTGCTGCTATGCTGTCATCATTATCAGTAGTCGACGCTTTTAAGGAGTCTTCTGAGTCTTGATCTTGCTGATGAGCCTGATCTTGTCCGTAAGCATATTTAAATTCTTCTGGTATAGCTTGTTTGGGTTTGTCTGTTTCAGGACTGTCTGGTCTGGGATGAATCATTGGTTCTGGTTCTGACGTGGCATTTAGACTTTGATTTTGCGAATATTCAAAATCTTTCATACTACCGCGCATTTCTGCCATTTCACGCTTCATATCCGTTTCAGTTTGACGGATTTTGGCAATCTCTTTTTTCATTTGCTCACGGGTTTCAGCCAAATCAAGCTCAGCCTCTATTTCAGACTGTAGGCTAGATACCGTACGGCGCAGTTTGGAATACCATTGCCCAGCAGTACGCGCGGCCTGTGGTAATTTTTCTGGGCCCAATACGATTAAGGCAATAATGCCAAATAGGAGTAACTCGGAAAATCCGATATCAAACATAAGGCTCAAACATCACTATCTAAATACAACCGTTAAAACGCTGAATAATTTATACTTTATGCTGATCATCCGCTGGTACCGGTTTGACTTTAATATCGTCAACTTTAGTACCTGCTGTAGTGTCGGACTGAGTGTCTGTAGCGCGCGTGTTGCCGTCATGGTCAAGAACGCGATGCTTATTAGCATGTTCTGCATTCTCATCTTTAACCGCTTCTTTAAAGCCTTTTACCGCGCCGCCCAAATCTTTGCCAGCATTTTTAAGCTTGGAGGTGCCAAAGACAACCACCACCACTACCAACAAAATTAGCCAATGCGTAATGGAAAAACTACCCATAACATTACCCTTCCTTATCTTGATGAGACCATTGTTTATAGTGGTCTAGATTAATCCTTTACCTTTCGATTTCTAAGAGCTTGATGGCTACAAAATAGCGTATAGTCAGCTTTAGATAATTCGTTGTAAAGGCAGTAACACTTATTATAACGCGCATGGTTAATGAAAAGGGGAAAACAACAGTAATCTCATGGGTTACCATCAAATTAACCTAAAGTTTGCTCTAAGGCTGTCTGGATTCCTTTTCAGTAATACCAGATAAACCAAAGCGTCGCCCCAGCTCATTTAAAACAGCATCCGACTCAATATCAAACCATGCCAGTCCTACTAAGGTATGAAACCAAACATCGGCCACTTCATAGATAAGCTCATGCCGCGCCGCATCATAGTGCGCTTTGTCTGTTTGCGCATCACAATTGGCAAAGTCTTTAGCAGCAATGATACTCTCGGTAGCTTCTTCGCCTACTTTTTCTAATATTTTATTGAGACCACGCACGTATAAACTGGCCACATATGAGCTGTCAGCATCCGCTTTTTTACGCTCAGCCAATACTCTATCAAGCTGATGTAAGATAGGCGAGCTTTCACTTTTATTATCATTTGTATTATTAACAGAAGTAGCATCAGTGATATTAGTATAGTATGAGCCAGCATTATTTGAACTAGCATTGTCCGAAGTATGGTCTATATTTGAATGATAAATATCCGCAGGGTCTTTGATAACCGCATCGACGGTCTGCCAAGTTGGTTCTGGCCCTGATAAATTTAAGCGCTGATAAAAACAAGACTCGCGTCCAGTATGACAGGCGATACCGCCAACTTGAGTGACGCTGAGGACAATGACATCGGCATCGCAATCTAAGCGAATATCGTGTACTTGTTGGGTGTGACCGGATGTTTCCCCTTTGTGCCACAGCTTATTACGCGAGCGTGAAAAGTAGACTGCCGTCTGTGTTCGGGCTGTCAACTGTAGCGCCTCGGCATTCATCCATGCCATCATCAAAATGCGTCCTGATCGCTCATCCTGTGCAATCGCAGGAATCAAGCCATCAGAGTTAAAGGTTATAGCGGTAAGCCAAGCAGGTGCGGTCATAGTCTGTCTGTCATCTTATAGATAATGGAATTAATAAGTGGGTCTAATAATAGAAAATTAACAGTGAATTCTGAGAAACCAAGGTAACAGAGTACATTTTAAGTCATAACTAAAGCTCAAACGGCTGCAGACTTAGTGCATCTTGCATAATACTATTAATAGCAGTGACTTTATTTAGTCGGTAGTCATAACCGACAAAATGCTGGCGTACATTTGCCACCAACGAACCATCGTGCATACGAGTCACTTTAACTGCCATCACGCCGCCATCATCAGATAACTGTTCGATACCGACCTCAAATAATAGCTCTTCGCGTGCGCGCACACGGCTGACTACACTCAGCTGCAAGTTGTTAATCGTCAGGCCTTGATAATCCGCGTTAATTTCTTCAATACCTTTAGAGTACAAAAAACGCGCTCGTGCTTCTGCTAATAGTGCTATCTGCGCCTCAATAGTCAGGTGCTGACCGACATCGATTTCGGTATTGCGCACGCGCATGACCGTCTCAAAGACAAACACTCTGTCATCAAAGGTTAATTCTTGGTCTTTCAACGTCATCTCCCACATTATCTATATATAGTGAATTGGGTATAATGATTTGTGCTCAACGAGCAAGTATATGAGCTGCCATTAAATATCAGTACCTATTAACCTTAAAATTATTGGTCTCAAACTTAGGATTGTGTATAAACTTAATGCCTACTTAAACATAGCTTAAGCTTACATACAATCTATTTAGGAATGAGCGGTCTGATTATCCAATATTGTTTTATAATACTTATTAAACATATCTAACACTATGATAGATGACGCAATTATACCCGATATGAATTTTATTGAATAAATAAATCTAAGGTAAAGTGAAAGTATGATAAATAAAAAAGGATGTCGTTGATATCTTGATGGATAGGATATTGAAAGTTAATTTATCAAAGAATACAACTTAATCACAACTTACTAAAGCAGTGGCCGAAACTTTACTTGGCAAGTCAGTGCTGTTTCTGCTAAAATAGCGCCTCCCACCTCGAGGCAAATAGCGGGTTAGCTGTTATCTAGTTAAAAAATATTAGATAAAGCAAGCTAACATAAGCTATTTGACGACCAGGTTCTAACAAAGATAAAGAGGCAATCACTCATGAAAGTGAAGATGAAAACCAAACGCGGCGCCGCTAAACGTTTCAAAAAAACGGCGAACGGCTTTAAGCACAAGCAAGCATTCAAAAGCCATATTTTGACCAAGAAATCAGCTAAGCGTATTCGCCAGTTGCGCGGTCTTAAGATGGTGGACAAGTCTGACGAAGCAGCAGTTCGTCGCATGTGCCCATACATCTAACCGACTATTGTCATCTGCATTTTATATGACTTTGCAATCCGGCAGCTTTGCGGACGTTAAAACCGCATCGCTCGTCGCTGAATATCAATTACTGAATGGTGATTACTGAATATTAATCATTCTATATCAGTCACTCAGTATTAATTAAAAATATCTTGGAGTAAATTATGGCCCGTGTAAAACGTGGTGTACAGGCGAATCGCCGTCACAAAAAAATCTTAAAGCGTGCAAAAGGCTACTACGGTGCCCGTTCACGTGTTTACCGTGTAGCGGTACAAGCAGTAACTAAAGCGGGTCAGTATGCATATCGTGACCGTCGCAATAAAAAACGTAGTTTCCGTCGCCTTTGGATTGCTCGTATCAATGCTGGTGCACGTTTAAACGGCCTAAGCTATAGCCGCTTTATTAATGGCATGAAACAAGCCAACATCACTGTCGACCGTCGCGTACTTGCAGACATCGCTATGCATGATGCAGCAACTTTCAGCGTATTGGTTGAAAAAGCAAAAGCAGCATTGGCATAAATAGTAAACTTGTTTAAATGCTTAATTAACTCAAAATTAATAAGTGTTTAAAGCGATATGTTTATTATTGATTAATAGCAGCTATATTAACAAAAGCTACCGCTGGTCGGTGGCTTTTTTTATATGATCTATTTCAAAATTACGCTAATGTCCTACTCAATAGTGCTTATTAACGTCTAAATATTCAAGTTATTAACCAAGTTTTCTTAGTTTAATAGTGAGTGCCGCTTAAGTAAATAATTTGCAATATTTGGTCAAACCCTTACAATTACTAGATTGTCTTAATCAGGAATAATGCGTCCTATGACTACCCCTGCTGCCACAAACGATTCGTCGGCGCTACCGACCTTACCTACTGAGTTGATCGAGCTTAATGAGGCGCAACTGAATGAGTTTGCTAGCGCTGCTGAAACCTTTATTACAAGAGCTACTGAGGGGCGCGCGCTACAAGAATTGCGTGTCCAGCTTACTGGTAAAAAAAGCTTATTAACGAGCTGGTCGAAGCAAATGGGCAAGCTCGACAGCAATGACAAAAAGACTTATGGCGGCTGGTTACATCAAGTGCGTAGCCGTATTCAAGAAGCGTTGACTTCGCAGCAACAGCAGCTAGAAGTTGCGGCTTTAAACGCCAAGCTAGAGACGGAGCGTATCGATATCAGCTTGCCGGCACGCGGTGGACAAAAAGGTCATCTACATCCCGTTACTATGATTACCCAGCGTATGCAGCAGTTCTTTGTGCAAGCAGGATTCAATGTGGCGACCGGTCCTGAAGTCGAAAGCGACTATTATAATTTTGAAGCGCTCAATATTCCCTCGCATCATCCAGCGCGAGCCATGCACGATACTTTTTATTTTGACGCGCATTATCTTTTACGTACTCATACCAGCCCTGTGCAGATTCGTACGATGGAGAAGAGTGCGCCGCCTATTCGTATTATTTGCCCGGGCCGCGTCTATCGTAATGACTCAGACCAAACCCATTCGCCGATGTTCCATCAACTAGAAGGGTTAATGGTCACCGAGTCGAGCACTTTTGCTGATCTCAAAGGTCTCATTAGTGAGTTCTTGCAAGCCTTCTTTGGCAAAGAGCTGACTGTCCGTTTCCGTCCTTCATTCTTCCCATTCACTGAGCCATCAGCTGAAGTCGATATTTTAGCCGATAATGGCAAATGGTTAGAAGTAATGGGCTGCGGTATGGTGCATCCACAAGTGCTGACCAATTGCGGTATTGATGCTGACAAATACACGGGCTTTGCCTTTGGCATGGGCATCGAGCGTTTTGCTATGCTGTATTATGGTATTGATGACTTGCGTTTATTTTTCCAAAATGATATTCGCTTTTTAAAGCAATTTGGTTAAATACTTTGAGTAGCAAGCCAGTATCAAGATGTAAAGAGATCGGTCGTAACGGCCATTGCATTTATTTTGACATTCTTATCCGAGATATCTATGAAAATTAGCGAACAGTGGCTACGTCAATGGGTAAACCCTGCCAACACCAGTGAGCAATTGGCCGAACAGCTAACCATGGCTGGGCTTGAGATTGATGACCGTTATGCGGTCGCGCGTGACTTTAATGGCGTGGTAGTTGGTGAGGTTATCAGCGTTGAGCCGCATCCAGATGCCGATAAACTGCGCGTGACTCAGGTCAATATTGGTAACGATGCGCCGATACAAATTGTATGCGGTGCACCCAATGTTTATGTTGGTATGAAAGCGCCAGTCGCCACCGTTGGTGCAGTATTGCCCACGAATGACAGCCAAGGCTTCCATATTAAAGCAAGCGAGCTGCGCGGTATCGCCTCAAACGGCATGCTATGCGGCGCCTCTGAGATTGACTTAACAGACTCGATAGACGGTTTGCTTGAATTGCCAGAGGATGCCCCGGTTGGCACTGATATTCGTGAATACTTAGGTTTAGACAACCAAATATTTGATATTGCAATCACTCCTAACCGTGGAGATTGCTTTAGCGTACGCGGTATCGCTCGCGAAATATCAGTGATTAATGATTTGGCTGTACAGACTCCCGATATTCCTAATATTCCTGAGACTGAGCCGCAAGTGTTCGACAATGTTAATTCTACGCCTGCCGTAACTGTGAGTGCGACGGCAGCTTGTCCGCGCTATTTATTACAGTCGATTAATGATATCGATCGCAGTATTGATACTCCTAAATGGATGCAAGATGCACTGATACAGTCAGGGCTACGCTCGCATAACTTTTTGGTCGATGTGACCAACTATGTGCTGATGGAGCTTGGGCAACCACTACATGCTTTTGATGCCGATACTATTGTCGGTAGCATTAATGTGCGTTTAGCGCAACCAAAAGAGACCATTACCTTACTTAATGAGCAGACCATTAGCCTAGCTGGTGATGAATTGGTTATTGCCGATGATAAAGGCGTGCTGGCACTAGCCGGTATTATGGGTGGCCAGCGTAGTAGCGTGACTGATAATACGACTAATATTGTGTTAGAAAGTGCTTTCTTTAGCCCCTTAACCATTGCCGGGCGTGCCCGTCGTTTTGGTCTACATACGGATGCCTCGCAGCGTTTTGAGCGTGGGGTTGATTTTGAGTTGCCAGCACTGGCTCTGGCGCGTGCGTGTGATTTAATTATCAGTATTACTGGTGGACAAGCAGGGCCAATAGCCAAATCTGAACACAGTGAGCAACTGCCAGCGCGTAGCCCTATTACCTTACCGATAGCTAAAGTTCGCGATGTTATCGGTATTGAAATCGCACCGGATTTGATGGTACGTATTTTAACCCAATTAGGACTTATCGTAGAACAAACGCCGGACGCGCTTATTTGTACGCCGCCATCGTATCGCTTTGATATAAGTATTCCCGAGGATTTGATTGAAGAGATTGCCCGTATTTATGGCTACGATAATATCCCAAGCACCTTGCCGCATTTGCAAGTCAGCATGGATTATGATGATACTGCCGATTTGACTTACGAGATGAAACTGGCCTTAGTTGATGCTGGCTACATGGAAGCGATTAGTTTTAGCTTCAGTGATGCTAAGTTAGAAGCTTTGATTGATGATGAAGCATTAGGTGAAGTATTAGCACTTGCCAATCCGATCTCTAGTGACTTGGCAGTGATGCGCCGTACCTTATTATCAAGCTTACTGCCATGTGTGCAATACAATCTTAATCGTCAACAGTCTCGGGTGCGCTTTTTTGAAACCGGACTCAGTTTTGTTGGTCGTAGCATCAGCGACTTAGTACAAACCCCAAGTATAGCTTTGGTAGCGGTTGGCAATGTCTGGGGTGAACAAGCCTATCAGAATCGGGCATTAGATTTTCATGATCTCAAACACGATGTTGAGCAATTACTTCCCGCACAGCTTGATAGCGCGCGTATTCGCTATGAGCGTAGTGAGCTAGATTTCTTACATCCTGGCCAAAGCGCTAAGTTATATATCGACGAGCATTATATTGGCTGGCTCGGTCAATTGCATCCCAATACTGCTAGACAGCTGGATTTGCCGGTGACTTGGGTTGCCCAACTAGAGTTAGCACCGCTGTTAACGCTAGCCCGTGAGCAGCATGGCATAGTAACGCCAAGCAAATTTCCACAAGTGCGCCGCGATATTGCTATTTTAGTGGACAGTGATATCAGCGTGCAGACCTTGCAAGCGACTATTCGTGAGTCTGCCGGAGCGTTATTGACAGACTTATGGTTGTTTGATGTTTATCAAGGTGAAAACGTACCTACCGGTCAGCGCTCATTGGCTTTTGCCATTACTTGGCAAGATAAGAACCAAACGCTATCTGATGAGGCGGTTAAAATAATTACTGATAAAGTCATTACCGCTTTAACTACGCAGCATGGCGCGCAGCTTCGCGATAGCTAAGCGCGAAAGATTAATAATATCCAACATAACTTTTATTGGGTAGTATAACCAACAGTTAGCCAAGTAGCGATATATCGTTACTTGGCTAACTGCTTATTAATAAAGGATTTTATGCTAGATTGTGTTAAAATTTCAGTAAGAATCCTTTATAATAGTAAGGCTTATCCACCGAAGCAGTCGGCAGTATTACTATTACCCATTATGTTAAATGTCATACTGTTAAATAATGATAGCCCGCCATCACGACATAGCAAAGGAGTCGTACTGTGAGTACCTTAACTAAATCTGACATGATTGAGCATTTAATGCATCAGCTTAACCTCACCCGTCAAGAAGGGCGCTGTTTGGTTGAGAGTTTTTTTGATGAATTATCAGAAAGCTTAATCGATGGAAAAGAGGTCAAACTCTCAGGCTTTGGTAACTTTGAGCTTAAAGATAAAAACAGCCGTCCAGGT
Source organism: Psychrobacter urativorans (assembly GCF_904846675.1). Classification (GTDB taxonomy): domain Bacteria; phylum Pseudomonadota; class Gammaproteobacteria; order Pseudomonadales; family Moraxellaceae; genus Psychrobacter; species Psychrobacter urativorans_B. The sequence goes on from NZ_CAJHBT010000014.1 coordinate 22,148, forward strand.
CGTAACCCAAAGACGGGTGAGCCTGTGGATGTTTCTGCGCGCCGCGTGGTGACGTTTAAAACAGGACAGAAGTTCCGCCAAAAGGTTGATGAGCGTTTATTTGACATTTAATCATTAACTATGACAATCAGCGAGCTGATGGATCTTTGTCTATCAAAATATTATGTGCTCACTCACATATTAAGTCATAACTAATCTAAGCTGATAGTCCAGAGAATATTGAACGTTTCTTTTTCGATCTACAACAAGCGTTTTTAATAAAGGCTTAGAGAATTAGTGCTGAGCTGTTTAGGGCTCAGAGCATAAAACTTCATTTACGTAGCATATCGTTATGGTAGTGCTCGCCTAGTTGTACGCATTGAGTTTAAGAAATGAACAATAGTAATGTATTTAGAGGCTGTGATTTGGTTCGAGAAGAGATTAAAAGTCAAAATCTAGGTGTGTTACCATGAAAAGTCAGCGCATTGGACTTCTTGATTACTTCTATAGGACATTATTTCAATCGTAAAGCATCTAATGTTAATTATGAAATGCCAAAGTTAGTCTTGTTAGCTTTAGCACAAAAAACTCAGAGCTATACTGGCAGTTGCCTATCATTCGATATTGATGAATTCTCTAAAACGATTAAATGCTAACTTGGATACTTTTATTTTTGTCAATTTCATCGTAGTCATTTATGTGGCTATAGCGTTCAATTAAAATTTAGCCAACCAATCGGAGTACTATATGGAACTAGAACTGGCTGGGCTTTCAGAAGAAGACAACTTAAACATGCACGATGGCGAGCGTATTATCCTACGTTTAACTTATATTAGTCGTTATAACACCAGTAATGCAAATATCGAAGTCGCGCGTATTCTCGAGCAAGCGCAACGAAACAATGAGCGCAAAGGTATTACTGGGGTATTGGTGATTAATGAAAACTATTTTCTCCAGAGTATCGAGGGCGCAAGACCTATCATTAATGAGCTATTACGAGAATTAGTTAAGGATGATCGACATTTTTCGTTGCAAGTTATTGAATGTCGTGAAGTTGAGCAGCGGCGTTGGAATAAGTGGTCAATGAAATATTTAACTCTCGGCGATCAGGATATAGAATATGTGCTTAAGTTCTCAGCAGGCACTGACTTTAATCCTTATCTAATGAGTACCTCTCAAATAATGATGTTTATTGACACACTATCGGAACTTCAAGGGCAACGAGAGAAATATGCATTTGAGATGAAAAAGTCTTAGTTTTTAAGCAGCCGACTAAACTCAATATAATTTATGCGAGAGACAATATATGGCACAAACCACTTCAGATGCTCATATTTTAGTGAGCATGACATATGTTAGCCGCGCAAACCAAGATATGTCGCCTAAAGAACTGGGTGAAATTCTGCAGCAGGCCCAAGATAACAATGCTACCAACGGCATTACCGGCATACTGATTTTCAATAATAGTATTTTTCTGCAAACCATTGAAGGGTCGAGAGCGCAGATTAATCGTTTGTTGTATAGTCTAATTGCAGATCAGCGACATCATGATTTACAACTACTTGAAACTCGTGAACTGGAGTATAGAGAGTGGCCGAAATGGTCGATGAATTATGTACCCCCAACCAAAGAAAATGCGGCGATCTATCTTAAATACTCTACTACTATCGATTTTAATCCATACTTACTAAGTGCAGGATCAGCACGAGATTTGATGAGTGAACTTAGTATTCAACAAATATAATAGGTAGGATTACAGGCATAAAAAAAGAGAGCACAGGCTCTCTTTTTTTCACTACAATAGGGGTTTATTGTATAAACAATAAAACTTACTGAGCTGGCTCACCTTCAATAACAACAACTTCGTCAGCTGCGTTAGCGGCATCAGTGTCAGTATCATTAGCCATATCCAAGTTGGTTGTAGTGCTATCAACAGGAACTTCAGCGTCCATTTCGTCAGTACCAGTAGCAACTTGTGCATCAGCAATAGCTGATTCAGCATCGGCAACAGCAGTTTCAGCATCAGCAGTAGGTACGCCTGCATCAGCGTCGTTTAGCTCTTCTGAAGCATCTTGCACGTTTTCTTGCGCGTCAGATAAATCTTCAGCAGCGTTTTCTTTGTTGCTATCACAAGCAGTTAAGCCCATAGATGCAGCCATGATACCAGTAAGTGCAAGTAATTTAAGTTTCATATAAGTATTCTCCAAAAAATGAAATGAGCAGTAACTACGACAAAAGGTTGAGCTTTCAATATTTTTCGTTTTTCGAAAGTCAACTTGTCTTAGTCGCAGCTACTCAGCTTTCAAGTATTCTATACCTTTTCATTTGAAATGAAAAGAGCTTATACGATTAAGTAACAATAAAGTAGTAATTAATAATCAACAGCAGCATTTTCATATGAATTTCAACACAACATACGAAGACATAATCCATATAATAAACGAGAATGCCTAAGTTAAAGCCAAGTATAATTTGGGATGAGAATAATATTTTTTCCATTAGAATATTGAATGAGCTATTAAGTGATGTTTGCTAGACAACTAAATTTGAGTAATATACATCTCATAGACAGATGGTTTCTATTAGCTTAAAAAGCTATTTATAGGAATATTAACAACAAACCCTAGGAACTTCTCAAAGGTGTCAGGACGTATGTCCCCTAATAACAATAATTTAATAAGAACGACCTAATACAAGAAATTAATGATATTAAATAGGGCAATAATATAGCCTATAGCTACTATAAGGTTAAAAAAACTGATGTTATTCGATTGGTTTTTTAAACTATTTTCGTTAATAATAGTAAATTGTGCATGCTTAAGGAAAAAATATGAAATGGCAAGGTAGACAAGGTAGCTCTAACGTACGTACGAGTAGTGGCGGTGGCAAAATGATCGGTGGTGGCATCGGTGGTATTATCATTGCCGGTATTTTGTGGCTAGTATTTGGGGTCAATCCGATGACGGCCCTACAGACTGGTCAAGTGATGGCTGGCGGGGTAGGTGGTAACAGCACAACTCAACCTGCAACCGATGACAGTCGCGATACTCGGTTCGTCAAAGTTGTGTTGGCCGATACCGAGGCCGTTTGGCATCAGGTGTTTAATGAGGGTGGACAGACTTATCAAGAACCTTCATTGGTTCTTTTTGATGGACAGGTTAGGTCGGCATGTGGCAGTGCCACCTCAGCGACAGGGCCATTTTATTGCCCAAGTGACCAAACCGTATATTTGGACACCTCATTTTTTGTAGAGATGCGTCAAAGCTTTGGTATTAGCGGCGATCAGCAAGGCTCAGGCGATGCCGAAAATCGAGGTAAAGCTGGCGATTTTGCCCAAGCTTATGTTATCTCGCATGAGGTTGGCCATCATGTACAAACCCTTTTAGGTATCACTCAGCAAGTGAACGAAGCTAGTCGTCAGGTAACGCGGGTACAGGCGAATAAATTATCCGTAATGCAAGAGTTACAGGCCGATTGCTTCGCTGGGGTTTGGGCAAACCGTAATGAATCATTAGTGGCTGGCGGTTTTTTAGAAGCTGGTGATGTCGATGAAGCAATTAATGCTGCTGGACAAATTGGTGATGATCGTCTTGCGCAGGCTAGTGGCCGTACTGTAACGCCAGATAGCTTTACTCATGGTACCAGTCAACAGCGGATTCAGTGGTTCACGCGTGGTTTAGAAAGTGGGAGCGTACAGTCTTGTGATACCTTTAGCGGGGCTTTATAGTTGAGGCTTTAAAGGTTCAAAATGGCTATAATGCTTAAAACTAAAAAAGCCTACAATCCAGATTGTAGGCTTTTTTAGTTTTAAGCATTATAAACAAATCTAGATTTGAGTTATAATGGTGGTTTAGTTCTTATCTGTTATTGTCGAGAATATAAGCACCTGCGCCACCGAGTGCAGCACCACCGAGTGCGCCACGAGCAATGCCTTTGCTGTCGCTGCCACTTTTGATAAGAGCACCAGCGGCTGCGCCAGCGGCCGCGCCTTTAGCAGTATTGCTCAAATTGCCGTTGTGTCCATATCCACCAGTTGAGTTACAGCCACCCATGATAAGAGCAGAGCTAGTAATGGCAGTCATTGCGATAGTTTTAGCAAATTTCATATTATCACCTATTAGTTCATCAAGTTAAGTCATCAAAATTAAAATACGTCACCTTTAGTACTATTTATCTTATTAACAGTACTTTAACAAAGTGTATTTATACCATGCCTAATATTAGCCTGTTTCTAACCTTCTGGACGTAGTAGAAACGCTAAGCTTTGCAAATAAGATGTAAGAGATGTTGCCACTCTGTATCATTGGTAGTGCGTTCACTTTGTATTCTTGTATTTAGTATCAGAGTAAGCTAACTGTTTTCAAGCTTGCTATGGATATAAATATAAGCGAAAAAAAGACCACCATGAGGCGATCTTCTTATAGAACAAGCTCTAAGCGCAGATTAATTTTGTGATTTACGCTTCATTTGCTCAAAAAATTCATCATTCGTTTTAGCTTCTTTTAAGCGATCGAGTAAGAATTCAGTCGCTTGTACGCCGTCCATCGGTTGTAGTAATTTACGTAAAATCCATACTTTGCGTAGCTTATCTTCATCAAGCAGACGCTCTTCGCGGCGAGTACCTGATTTTTTGATATTAATCGCTGGGAAAACGCGTTTTTCGGCCAGATCACGCTCAAGGGTAATTTCTTGGTTACCCGTACCTTTGAATTCTTCAAAGATAACGCTATCCATTTTACTACCGGTATCAATAAGGGCACTGGCAATAATGGTTAAACTACCACCTTCCTCGACGTTACGTGCAGCACCGAAAAAGCGCTTTGGACGCTCAAGGGCATTGGCATCAAGACCACCGGTCAGTACTTTACCTGACGAGGGAATAACGGTGTTATAAGCACGAGCAAGTCGGGTAATCGAATCTAGTAAGATAACCACATCTTGCTTATGTTCTACCAGACGCTTGGCTTTTTCGATAACCATATCGGCTACTTGTACGTGACGCTGGGGCGGCTCATCAAAGGTCGAGGCAACCACTTCACCACGTACCGTCCGTACCATTTCGGTCACCTCTTCTGGGCGTTCATCAATCAGTAGTACAATCAAATAACACTCAGGATTGTTACGGGTGATGGATTGAGCGATGGTTTGTAGCAGCATGGTCTTACCTGCTTTTGGCGGCGCGACAATAATAGAGCGCTGACCTTTACCGATAGGAGCAATTAGGTCGATGATACGACCCGTCAAATCCTCAGTAGTCCCGTTACCAAGCTCTAATTTAAGATGCTCAGTTGGGAATAGTGGGGTTAAGTTTTCAAAAATAAGTTTATGGCGTGAGCGGTCTGGCGTATCAAAGTTGATTTCACCAACTTTCAATAGCGCAAAATAGCGTTCGGAGTCTTTTGGCGGACGGATAGTGCCCGCAATGCTGTCACCCGTCTTAAGACTAAAACGGCGAATTTGGCTGGGGCTGACATAAATATCATCAGGACCGGCTAAATAAGAGCCTTCGGATGAGCGCAAAAAGCCAAAACCATCCGGTAGCACTTCCAGTACGCCATCCCCATAGATAGCTTCGCCATTACGAGCATGCGTTTTTAGAATCGCAAAAATAATGTCTTGTTTACGGCTACGCGCCATATTATCAAGACCCATTTCTTTAGCGATAGACAACAGCTCAGCGATTGATTTTTTCTTTAATTCAGTTAGATTCATAGGTAAGTCATTAGCAATTGATCGGGTGAGAACTGCCATTAGCAGCACAGCCCGCGATATTGATTAAAATAACGATAGGATAGGGTGTGTGCACGGAGTTGAATTTCAGGTAGCGTTAATTGGTTGTATATCAGGTTATCACCAGCTGCACAACATTATGGCAGGATGACAAAAAGTGAATATAAAGAAGGCTACTTAAGAGTCTGTGAAAAGAGCTCAGTATCAGTAATTGTGTTTGGTAATTTTATTCAGTTATTGTGTTCAATAAAGATATTTGTGTTCTGTATTGATAAACACGAGGAGAACAGCGACAAGACGCTCAGGAAAACGGTTATGTTTCTCTTGTCAGAAGACTATACGGTTTTAACATTGGACTTGTCAATTATTTTTGCCAAAAAAGTCGTATAAATTGCTTTCCCATCCTAAAATAATAAAAAAGGCCATTATCTTGTACAGATAATGGCCAATTATGACTAATTTTGGTGAGTACAGTATTTATAGCTTACTTAGTTTATAGCGTACTTAATAGCAGCTACTTATAAGTGTTTATCTAGTACTTTAGCCAACTCAGCTTTTGGTTGTAAGCCCATTACTGAATCTACTTTTTCGCCACCTTTAAAGACAAATAAAGTAGGAATATTACGAATACCAAATCGGCTCGCTGCTTGTGGGTTGTTATCCACATCGACTTTAACAATTTTTACTTTATCTTGGTATTCAGTAGCCAAATCTTCTAAAATAGGAGCGATAGCTTTACAAGGTCCGCACCAAGTTGCCCAAAAATCTACTAAGACTGGCACATCTGCTTGTAGAACGTCTTGGTCAAAGTCGGCATCAGTAGTATTAACAATAAGGTCTGACATAATTTTCTCTCTTGTTGTGTCATCTCTGTCGTCAGTCAATTATGAGCTGTTCTTTAGAAAAGGTCTAAACGCTTACTTCATCTAATTGCTTATGTATTGACTGCTAAAAAAGAATTAGGAATGAATGAATATATGCGATTATATTAACATGTTTGCCGCGCCTTAACAGACACAGGCACGTTAAATTACTTAACAACCATTATTAGTATAATAAATCAAAACATAACTCAACAAATTGTGCAGTAGCTATGATAGTTATCACATACTATTAACATAACCTGTCTCACTTAAATGTATGTTGGCGTTATCTTAGTTTAAAAATGTAAGCGTACAAATCATCGAGAGTTTAAAATATCAATAACTGAAAAAACCAAAAATTCGAAAACGATAGCTAAAAAATAAACCTAAATAAACCACATAAGTAGTAATTCCTATGCCTTTTAATGATGTCACTATCGGCGCTCTAAACCTACAAGAAACTGAGTACCCCGCTGAGTTTTTTCAAGCGTTTGCGCAACAGGTTACGGTTTATGAAGATGATGATATTTGGGTAGTAGATAAGCCAGCGGGGCTACTTAGTGTGGAGGGCAAAACGCTTAAGGTCAGCTTGTTATCGCGGCTTGAGCGTGCCAATCCCAAGGTTAAGCTGATTCACCGTCTTGATATGGATACCTCAGGGTTGCTAATTTTTGCTAAAAACGCTGCTGCGCAAACCAATATCAGTAAACAATTCATTGAGCGCTTGCCGCAAAAGACCTATCAAGCGCGGGTTTTTGGTAAATGGGAAAGCGTTGGAAATAGAGGTAAAATATCGGTACCGGTGCGATATGAGCCAGCAACCAAACCGCGTCATATCGTTGACCATGATTGGCATAAAAACGCATTAACGCATTATAAAGTACTCGCCTATGAAACCTGCGAGGGACAACCAGTAACACGAGTGGCGCTCAAGCCTGTGACCGGACGCAGCCATCAGCTGCGAGTACATATGGTGCACTGCGGTCATGTCATTATTGGTGATCCCATTTATGCTGAAGGCAGTGCGTTAGATATTGCTCCACGACTTAATTTACATGCGCAGCAGCTGCGCCTTAAGCATCCAGTACTTGGTGCTTGGATGGATTGGGAAAGTCCAGTGCCTTTTTAAAACATAAGTTAAAAAAGATGAGCTACAGTCTACGAGCTATAACCTTGCACTAAAAAAGGATAATACTATGATTGGCATTACCTCTACTAAAAACGCTATTAAGAGTCGAACAAGACGCTCAAAACCTCAAGCTAGCATCGCTGCTGATTATGACGTGTTAATTATCGGTGCTGGTATCTCTGGCGTTGGTATGGCGAGCCGTTTGCAGCAAAGTAGCAGCGCAAAAAAAGTAAAAAGAGCAAGAAAAGCAAATAAACGCCGCAATAATAAAGTTACCGAGCGCTTCGTGGTGCTAGAGAAACGGGCTGACCTAGGCGGTACATGGGATTTATTTACTTATCCTGGTATTCGCTCGGACTCTGATGCCTTGACGTTTGGTTATGGCTTTCGCCCTTGGCTAGATCATAAGATGCTGGCAAAAGGCGCGGATATTAAAAGCTATATTGCCGCTACGGCACGCGAGTTTAATGTTGCTGAGCATATTCGTTATCAGCATGAGGTTCAGCAGCTTTCATGGTCAAGTGTCAATAAACAATGGACAGCGATGGTCAAAAATCATGCCAGTGGTGAGGTATCTACTTTAACGGCAAGTTTTGTCGTTGGGGCGACTGGTTATTACGATTATGATGCTGGACACCGCCCGCATTTCGAAGGCGAAGAGCTATTTCGAGGCGATATCGTGCATCCGCAACATTGGCATGATGTGGATTATGATGATAAAAAAGTGGTGGTTATTGGTAGCGGTGCGACTGCCATGACCTTAGTGCCGGCACTGGTCGATGAAAATAGTGCCCAATGTGCCCGTCACGTCACTATGTTGCAACGCTCACCGACTTATGTAGCCAGTGTGCCGGGTGATGATTATGCGCTAGAGTGGCTGTCAGGTAAGTTTTCACCTTTGTCAAAAGGGCAGGCTTATACTCTGCTACGCATGCGCAATGTGATGTTTCAGCAAGGGATCTATCAAGCCGCTACTCATGCGCCGAAAGTAATGAAAGCCTTGTTAAAACACGGCGTAAAAAAAGAGCTAAAAGGCAGCAATGTTGATATTGCGCACTTTATGCCTAGCTATAATCCATGGGATGAGCGCCTATGTGCGGTGCCTGATAGTGATTTATTTATCGCTTTAACTGGTGCGCGAGCAGACGTGGTCACCGATCAGATTAGCCACTTTACAGAGTCGGGCATTGCGCTGATGTCTGGTAAGCATTTAAATGCCGATATTATTGTGACGGCAACGGGACTTAAGCTACAAATGCTCGGCGGTGCAGCGTTATACGTTGATGGACAGCCTATTGATGTGGGTTCATGTATGACTTATAAGGCAGTTCTGCTCGAGGGTGTGCCCAATATGGCGGTACTGTTTGGCTATACCAATGCCTCATGGACACTGAAGATTGACTTGGCTTGTCAATATTTGATTCGTTTGTTGAATTATATGGATAAGCATGGCTATCAGGAAGTATATGCGCAGGCTCAAACAGAGCAAGAAGAAGTGCAAGTGCAGCCTGATACGGTACTTGGAGCGCTAACAGCAGGTTATGTTCGCCGTGCCAAAGATGAGCTACCAAAACAAGGTGACCGCTATCCATGGCAAGTGACCAATAATTATCTGCGCGATCGAATTATGCTCAAATACCGTAAAATGAATGATGATTGGCTACGCTTCACGCGTTAAGCTTTGTTGATTAACTTATCCCTTATCAACTTAACTTTTATGAATAAAGTCTGCTACTTGTTTACTTAAAATTTGCCATAGAGTCTCTTGGGCACTTTTGCTTCCCCAAGCATTATGCGGGCTAAAAATAACGCGCGGATTATCGCTAATAGTTAATAACGGATCGTCGGCTGCAATAGGTTCTTGCTCAAAAACATCGCTGCCATAGCCAATAATCTGTTCATTATTAATAGCATCTGTGAGCGCTTGACTATCGACAATACCACCACGCGCTACATTAACAATTAATGGTTTCTTAGCCATTTTTGCTAAGGTGTCTTTATTAATTAAATGCTGGGTGTGCTCATTTAGTGGGCAATGTAAGCTAATCACGTCAGCGTTAGCGAGTACCTCATCAAAGGCGGTATAATCCTCATTACGCGGCGACCGTCCTTGATGCTCCGCCCATAATACTTTCATACCGAAAGCGGTAGCGATCTCACTCACGCGCTTACCAATTGTACCTACTCCGATAATGCCCAGCGTTTTATCTTCTAAGTCTATGAGTGGAATATCAAGCAGACAAAAATTACCATTTTCACGCCATGAACCATCAACGACTTTTTGATGATAATAAATACCGGCGCGCATCGCGTTCAGCATCAACATAAAGGTGTGCTCAGGAACACTTTTTACTGCGTAACCAGCGACGTTATATAAGGTAATATCATGTTCGGCACAAGCATCCTGATCGACATTATTCATGCCGGTGGCAGTCAGTTGAATCAGTTTAAGCTTAGGAAGCTTAGCGATGACTTCAGCGGTAATTTGAACTTTATTAGTGATGATAATATCAGCGTTTTGGCAACGTTCGATGATGGTCTTTGAGTCTGGAGGCGTGTCCTGATAAGTAATATAGTCACTAACGCCGGTTGGCGCTGGCAGATCGATGCCCTCAGAAAATGTGCCTTTATCTAAAAATACTGCTTGCATAGTTATTCCTTATTATTGGTTGTTTGTTTGTTACTGAAGTCGATGCTGTTTAAATGGATAGGGTATTTATTTTAAGTGCATCAGTCTCAATAAAAAGACTCAAGTTATTTATAATACTTATCAGAATAGCCGTTGTTTATCCTGATATTACTAGCTTAATGTAGCATGAGTGGCTTAAAACAAAAAATACTAGAGTAGGAAAGGTTACATTAATGATTCCATACATTATGAAATCTTACTTACCTCGCAGCTTTACTGCCAATAAATAAGCTCTTGAAAAGTCAACTTATCGCACGCATCTAGCTGCTAACGCTATATAATAGATAAGCTTAATTATTTTATTATTAGCGTAACAAATGCACTCATCACTGAATTAGTGATGCCCGCTTAAATAAGGTGACACTGCGCCTCTGCTGCTCACGCCCAGACCAGTAGCTGTTACCGTATATTTTTTTATCATCTGAGTACAAAAAGACATCGCCCTATGACTATCTCTGCCGCATCATTGCACAGTACCGAATTCGCCGTTGGCCAACGTTATTTATCTGATACTGAGTCCGAATTGGGCTTAGGCGTGGTCATCGATTTAGACGACCGCTGTGTGCATATCTTATTTCCTCAAAGTGAAGAAACCCGTGTCTATGCAAAAAGCTCTGCACCGTTATCGCGCGTGGTGTTCAAAGTTGGCGATAGCATTAGCGACCAACAAGGCAATAGCTATAAGGTCACCGCTGTCGATGAGGTGATGGGGGTACTTAAGTACAGTGTCGAAGGCAGTGATAAGGGAATCATGGAGACCCGTCTTGCTGCTAATATTACTTTAGCAAAACCGCTTGAACGCTTGCTGGCTGGACGTATTGAGCGTGGTGATTGGTACGAGTTGCGCCAAGATTTGCTACGTATGCAATCAGCGCTGGCAAGTCATCCGTTAAAAGGTTTGATGGGCGCGCGCGTTAATATTATCGAGCATCAACTTTATATCGCTCATGAAGTAGGCAAACGTATTGCCCCACGGGTGTTGCTTGCTGATGAAGTAGGACTGGGCAAAACCATTGAAGCCGGTCTTATCATCCATCAGCAACTACTAACGGGTAAGGCTGAGCGCGTTCTAATCTTAGTGCCTGATAGTTTGCAATATCAGTGGATGATTGAGCTGCGTCGCCGCTTTAACCTTAATTTTGCGCTGTTTGATTTGGTACGTACGGCTGCTATCAAAGAACATGACCCCGAACAAAACGTATTCCTGACCGAGCAATGTATGATTGCCGGTATGGATTTATTGCTTGACCATCCTGATTTATATGATCAAGCGATGGAAGCGGGTTTTGATTTATTAGTGGTTGATGAAGCGCATCATCTGCATTGGGATGAAGAGCGCGGCGGCAATGATAAATATGATTTGATTGCGGACTTTGCGGAAGAAACGCCCGGAGTTATGCTACTAACGGCAACCCCTGAGCAGTTGGGTACTCAGAGCCATTTTGCGCGTTTGCGTCTACTTGATGCGGATCGCTTTGATGATTTGGACGAATTTATCAGCGGTCAAGAAGCATTTGCAGAAACTGCAGCTGTTGCTGGTATTTTGATAGACGATAAACCACTCAGTGCGGCGCAAATCTCGGCCTTGACCAGTCTGTTAGGGGTCAGCGCTGATGAGTTGGCCACCATTAATGAAGACGAGAAGCTGCGTACTTATGCGCTGAATGAGTTGCTTGATCGGCATGGTACTGGTCGCGTCTTATTCCGTAACACCCGCGAGAGTGTCAAAGGCTTTCATGGGCGTAGCAGTCAGCCCTATCCACTACCGTTACCGGATATTTGGCAAAACAGCTATCAGACCATAGGCAAGCTACGTGAACAGCTATGGGGTGAAGAAAATCAACCCGATGGCGGCTGGTTAGAAGACGACCCACGCGTACCGTGGTTGATTGAGATTTTAAAAGGCGAGCTTAAGCATCAAAAAGTATTGTTGATTGCCCGTAGTGGCGCGACGATTGAGAGCTTAGAGGCCGTATTGCGTCTCCATGCGGGTATCAAAACCGCTATCTTTACCGAACAAATGACTTTACTTGAACGTGACCAAGCAGCGGCGTTTTTTGCTGATAGCGAAGGCGCACAGATACTGCTATGTTCGGAGATTGGTTCAGAAGGGCGGAATTTCCAATTCGCTAGCCAGTTGATACTTTGGGATTTACCTGCCAACCCAGATACTCTCGAGCAGCGTATTGGTCGCCTAGATCGTATCGGACAAACACAGCAAATCACTTTGCATGTCCCTTATGTCCAAGGTACGGCGCAAGAGCGCTTATACCACTGGTATAACAGTGCGCTAAATATGTTTAATCAGATTTCACCGACGGCGCAAACAGTGCAAGAACAATATATCCAAACGCTTAAGCCGTTATTAGAAGGCGCAGATACGGCTGATAATCGTACGATTTTGCAAGAAGTGATTGCTGATGCACTGCAAATGCGATTGGGCCTTGAAGCCCAGCTACAAGAAGGTCGTGACCGTCTATTAGAGTACAACTCTTGCCGTCCACGGGTAGCAGGTCGTATTGCTGAGGCGATGCATGACTTTGACAGCCATAATGTATTGCCGCAGTTCGTTGAGCGTTTCTTAGCCTCTGCTAATATCGAGTATAGCGTCCAGCGCGATGGTTCATGGGTGATTGCACCGCTAGATAGTACTGAGATTAGTGACTATATCGATGGTTTACCGCTCGGTGACGAAGATGGTATGACCTTGACTTATGAGCGTGATTTGGCGCTGCAACGTGAGGATATTGAGTATATTACTCATGAACATCCCCTTATGCGCGCAATTTACGAGCTTGCTACTACCAGCACTTTTGGTAATACTACGGTTGCCACCCTAAAAAGTGCCGCTATGCCACAAGGTATGGTGATGGTGGAAGTTAACTTCCGTGTGGAAGCCATTGCACCAAGAATATTGAATTTACCTTCAACTTTACCGACGCAAAGCATTCGGGTCTTTATCAGTGAGCAGGGTAGTGATTTATCAGCGCGAGTCAGTGCGGAGATGATTATGCCGCATGTTGAGCGCTTGGATAAGAATCGTGCACGGCAAGTCATTAAAGTACGCGGTGATGTTATTGAAAGCCGCTACTATGAAGCCGAAGAGATTGCCAAAAAGCAATTGGCCGATATCGGCGAGCAGGCAAGCGCCCGCTTTAGTCAGCAATGGTCACGTGAAATCAAACGCCTCAAACATCTGCAAACGATTAATCCTAACGTGCGTCCTGAAGAGATTGAGCGTCTAGAGCAACTGCAAGCGCAAGGCGAACAAGCCCTAGCAAATTTGTCGTTAGTACCTGATTCTATTCGCGTACTTGTCGCTGTGAAGCCTTAATTGTTACCACTGTAATTTTAATAATTTTTCTAACTAACAAATAATTTTTCCAACTAAAAAAGAGGTACTATTACAGTGCCTCTTTTTTTATATAGACCTATAATTAATCTATGGATATCCTTTATTTTTGCTCACGATAGTTTTTCTGTTTGCTGATGGATGAAAAGTAGCGCCCAAAACGCTATTAAATACTGAGTGGTGGCTATCAGTAACTGGTCAAGGGCAGAAATATTGGGTAAGATATTTAACTTTGCTATTTCAAGCACTACCGCAGTGCAATTGCTAAATAGTTATTGTAATAAAATAAGGAAACTTGCCGTCATGTCTGATTATTCGCAACTGATTGATGAGCTGCTCGAGACAGTAGCACTCATTGAAGTCAGCACTGATGTGTTCGAGGGTAAAAGCCATGACTATGTCGGCGCTCGTATTTTTGGTGGTCAAGTGCTCGCGCAAGCGATGATGGCTGCTGCTCATACCTTGACTGAAGACAAGCCTTGTCACTCGCTGCATGGTTATTTTTTACGGGGCGGTGATATTACGCAACCAGTTATTTATCAAGTGCGGCGTCTTCGCGATGGTCGCAGTTTATCGGCGCGGGAAGTGACCGCTATTCAATATAAGCAAGTACGTGGCATGCCACCTGTTGAAGAAGTGATATTTTCGATGACAGCCTCGTTCTCTCCAATGGAGGAAGGCTTAGAATATCAAGAAAATATGCCAGTTTATCCACCACCTGAGGACTTATTAGCTGAGCAAGACTTAAAGGAAGAGTATGTCGGTAAGGTACCTGAAGCCCTCAAAGCGCGTTTTATGCGTCGCCGTCATGTAGAGATTAAACCGGTCAAACCGCGCGATCCTATTCATCCAGAACCGATTAAACCGAAGCAGGCCAACTGGTTACGTATTCGTGAATTAGGTATCCAACCGCAAGCAATTCAGCAAGCATTATTGGCTTTTTCATCTGATTTTTATTTAGTGGGCACTGGGCTGATGTCACATGGCGTCAGCTTTATGACTAGCGGTCTGCAAGCGGCCAGTATTGACCACTCGATGCATTTTCATCGCACCTTTGATCTCAACGATTGGCTGTTATATGACATGTGGAGTGATACCACTTCTAATGCTAAAGGCTTAAACCATGGTCAGTTCTGGCAAGATGGCAAACTGGTGGCGACTGTGCAGCAAGAAGGGTTGATGCGCCTGCGGGTACCAAAATCTTAGTTTGCTGTAGATTTTTGATAGGTAGTTTTAACAGGGTTTTTTAATCGTACGTTTTGATAGCAGTTAATTAAAAGAGCGACTCATAATTTATTATAAGTCGCTTTATTTTGGCTTATATTCTTATGCTTATATTTATGCTGAGGTCTTATTCTAGTATCTTCACCATCGCTCGTGGTAATCCAAGCGTTGCCTGAGCATCATTACTATTTAACCAAGTCACATTAATCTCAGCGGCCTGCAATGCTGAGGTTAATTGTTGCGATTGCTTGGCATTCAAGGTTAATGATTGCGGAGTCAGATACCAATGAAAGTGGGTCAGTGAATGCTTAATAGGTTTAGGCGCATCATCTAATAAATCGCTACTCACTGATTGGGCTATTAGCTGGTGCTTACAGAGCCACTCATTGATAATTTGCTCAGCGGTAGTAAATTCTGCTTCGTACAATTTCCCATTACTAGCAACTTGCGACTGCGGATTATCCGTAGCCGTATCGTTACTAGCGACAGTAGCCGTCTGTTCTTTATCAATGACTTTAGCAGTAACTTTTCCTTCAACTTTCTCTATAAATTCTAGCGGCAAACTCCATAAGCCACCCCAAATACCATTATCAGGACGTTGAAGCCATAATATTTCATTGTCTGAATTTTGAATCAGTAAGGCATTACTAAATTTGCTAGGCTTGGGCGGTTTTTTGGCCTTAACTGGATATTCTTCTTCGCGACCTTGCGCGTGCGCTTGGCAGTCGGCTTGCAGAGGACATAAGACACAAGCAGGTTTGCGGCGGGTACATAAAGTCGCGCCCATATCCATCATGGCCTGCGCAAATAACCCCGAATGCTGCTCAGGAGTTAATCGTTCCGCTAATGCCCACAACTCTTTGGTGGTGGCAGACTTAGTAATATCACCATCGATTGCCGCCCAGCGCGTCAGCACTCGCTTCACATTACCATCACAGATGACCCCATAATGATGTAGCCCCATTGCCATAATCGCCCCAGCCGTTGACGGGCCAACCCCTAATATTGCTTCCCAACCTGCGAGCGTCTGCGGAAAGTCACCGGTGTCATCAATAGTGGCTACTAACTGCTTGGCACCTTTATGCAAGTTACGCGCACGCGCATAATAGCCCAATCCTGCCCAGTGCTCTGCTATCTCATCCCATTCCGCTGCCGCTAAATCCTGCACGGCCGGAAATGAGGTCATAAAGCGCGCAAAGTAAGGCAGCACAGTCTTCACTTGCGTTTGCTGTAGCATGACTTCTGATAGCCAAACGATATAAGGATTGGGCGTGTCGGTTTGGTGCTGTTGCCAAGGTAAATCATGGCGACCGTTGGTTTCGAACCAGTCGAGTAGGCGCGGGGCGAAGCTGGTTAATTCGGCTTCAGATTGGCTAAATGTGTGGTTTTCAATTCTAGTCTTTGAGTTAGCAGTTGGCTGGGTCATAAAAAGAGCATCATATTAGAGACAAGAATTTTAATATGAGGGCTTCGAGCCAGTTTTTCTATCGTTTAGGGTTGATTCTCATAATATCGTTTTATAGCTTTCACATTCACTCTTTAATTTTATCAGTTTTATTTATAACTCAGTATATAATGCGATTGGATCGATAATTATTTCATTACTAAGTCTTCCAGTGAATGCCGCTTCTAAATTAGTTATATGGGCAACCATGTTCATTATAGCTTCTTTCAAAGTTTCATAGTCCCCCTTTACTTCAGAAGGATTAGTCTGTTCTTTTTCGTATTGTGTAATTATACCGAATAACGTAAATTGCACTTCAGTCTGTCTTGAATATTTACGAATCACTAAGTCTTCTGGTTCTCTAAGAAACTTTCGATTGAGATTAGCTGAAGCTATATGATTAGACAGATTCATTTGTACTTCAAGTTGACCTCCCAAACCATATTCTAAAAGGAAACTTAAGTCATCAAGTAACTGTTTATCAAAATTTAAACCTTGATCAGACGACAGTTTATCTATGTTGCTAATTCTTTTAAGTTTAGCGTTCAGTACGCTAATTTTACCTCTTTCATCTTTTCCTTTTTGAGCTCTCGAGAGTTCTGCTTTAACTGACTTGATATCTTCATAATTAGTGACATATGCTAGTGCTTTACCCATTCGGTTAAAATCATTAAGAGTACTTATTATTGAATCTATATCGTTGAATGTTGCCTTTGCTGTAACTTTTATAAATGACTTCTCTTTTATCGACTCTTCTAAACCAGAGCTTTCGTATGAAACTGTAATTACCTTATTCTCTTCAATAAGCTTTTTTTCAAAAAGAGTATACGAGTAATCATTTAAAAACTTCTTTTCTGTGTTTCTTTCACTATTTTTTAGAATGTCGCCAACTATTCTACCACTGGAAATAGGACCTTTTTGTTCTTCTGACTTTGAGCTCTCTAAGTTTTTTTCATTCAAAACATATTCAGTAACCCCTTCAAAAAGTTGCGATGATAGTGAATACATCTTATCCTCATCAAGATATATAATGTTTTTAATCATTTCTTTTCCTTTTTACATAGTCATTATAGTATTTTTTTCGAGTATCTATTATTGACCAGACAACTGTAACTATACCTAGTAAAGCTAGAATGATAGATGCAACTATAATTAAATTAGTCATCTTGGACTCTCAACAGAGTTAGGTATTTTTGAAACCCTATCATATACCGTGTAGCTAATACCAAATGATATTATTGATAATACAATAGTACAGACTGTTATGGACTTGACGTCAATAATATCTCCTCCTATTAAATTAACAGCTAATAAGATACTATAAAAAGCTATGAATAAAATTGAAATACCGTTTTGAACAGTTTTCCATCGCTCTTCTTCCTCAGAGTAGTGTTCTATTTCATTGATGTTAGAGATGTGTAAAACTAATCCGAAAGCAACAAAATCAGAAGCTGATACTAATTCGAGACTACCTTCTTTGGTTACAAACCAAACCATAAGTCTTGCAAGAATTGGAATTAAACCCACAAGTACTGTATAAATTAGCCATTTAGTCTTTTTACTTCTCATAACCCAAGACAGACCTTAGAAACTGTTATAGTAAATAAGTACGCATAATATTAATATATAGCAGGAATAGCTATTAAGTAACTTTACTTCCGATTCTTACGAGTACGCAAACGGCGTTGGCGCTTTTCCTCTTCTTTGGCTATTTTTTTCGCCTCAAGAGCTAGGCGTTGCTCTGCGACCACCGCTTCTTCAGTCTCACGCATCTCTGGCGTTTCCATACTAATTTGACCCAAAGTGCCACTGCGCATCTCATTAATTAAAATCTCAGACATCCGGTAAGTATCAATTTTATTACCCGCACGCACGCAACCACGATTGCGACCCGCGACTTCAAAGAACTCCCAATCGGTTTGTGGTAAATCCTCAATTTTATAGCGTTTTTTTAACAGTTCAGGGTAGGCTTGTATTAGATATTCTGCCGTATAGCTGGCGACATCGGCAAAGTCGAACGCCGTATCACGGATACCGCCAGTAGCCGCCAAACGATAGCCTGAGTTTGCGTTTTCAACTTTTGGCCACAGCATGCCGGGTGTGTCATACAGCATAATATCATCATCAAGCTTAATGAGCTGCTGCGACTTAGTCACTGCTGGCTCGTTACCCGTCTTTGCAACTGCTCGGCCTGCTAAAGTGTTAATTAGGGTTGATTTTCCGACGTTAGGAATACCCAAAATCATAGCTTTAATCTGTCGCCCTGACTCCGCTTTATTGGGCATTAGTTTTTTACATAACGCAATGATACGATGTACGTCAGCAGCTTTGTTATCATCAAAAGCCAGCGCTTTGACGCCATCTTCTTGCTCAAAATAATCCATCCAAGCCTGAGTCATAACAGGGTCGGCTAAATCTGCTTTATTTAAGATTTTGATGACTGGTTTGTCGCCACGCAGGGTTGCCACCATAGGATTTTCGCTGCTATAAGGAATACGCGCATCCAGCACTTCGATAATCACATCCATTTGCGGCATGATTTCTTTGACTTCATTACGGGCCTTATTCATATGCCCAGGGAACCACTGAATATTTGCTCTAGTATCCATTTGCTTTAACAACCTTTTAATTCATAGGATTTAGCGCTAAAAGCACGCAATGCGGTCCCTTTAGCGATGGCGTTCAGTTTACTACAGAACCAAAGTGCTCACGCTACAATTTCATCTAACCATAACGTAAGGCTATTATTAAGACGTAAGGCTATTATTAAGCCTTATCCGCTATGTCATCCCGTGCTGGTGGTAACGGTGCCAAATAACCGATTAATAATATCAAACTGCCCGCACCAAGGAAGGAGATAACCCGCCAAATCGCCTCGGTCTGTGACAAGTCAACCAATACTAATTTAAAGACGACAATCCCTAATAAACCAATACCCATAAACCATAGCGTACGCTGCCAGTGACGACTGGCAACAATAGTGGCAACTAAGGCTAGTAGTGTCCATAGAATCGTTAGTCCCGTCTGCACTTGTTCACTGTGCCATGCGCCCCAAGCCTCATAGCTCCAAAGTGGAGTGCCGATAAAGGCGTGCAATGTTCGGACCAGCATACTGGAGATTACCCAAAAGCTGATGAGCGCTAAAAGAATGAGTAAAGAATCGGCAGTATTTGCCTGATAGCGTAGACCTTTCTTAGATGTCAGCAATGCTTGAGCCGTGATGTCTGTTGGCTGTTGGACAATAGGTTTTAATGTCAGATAGTAAGCACCAAAGCCATATAATAGAACCAACCATAATGTCACATCATATAAATTAATCAGTGGAAAATAGGGCAGACCCCAAATCACACCATCATATGACCAGTTGGTAAAGATGGTCCAGCCTAACGTCACTGGAACGAAAACTTTGGCACAGCCTAAGAGTGCACTTTGCCAGTTAAACCAGTAAAGTGGAAGCGGTGAGGTCGCGTTTTTTGATTGAACGGTGTTATGTTGAACAGGATGATAACGATGAGTAAACCACAACCCAGTCAGCATCAGTGCAACAGGAACAAGTATAGTTATAACGCCTTGGGAATCCGGTAAGCCATAATGTACCGCCTCTGCCAATACCACTATCCCAGCCCCAAGCCAGCTGGCAATATCGTAACCTTTTAAATTAAGATTCGTATGCCATGCTTTTAACCACAGCTGCCCAACCACTAGCCAGCCTATTAATAAGGCCGCAAACAGTAGCCAATGCGCTGTCATCCATTGATAATTAAATTCGAATTTTTGTGGCAGTTGCAGGATAAGCATTAGATAAAATATTAACAATAGACCATGGTTAAATTGCCTGATTTCACTCCATGAACGGTAACGATTAATCAGCCAATAAATAGTCAGACTCAGTAAGGCTGCTAGTGCAATCAGGGTGGTCGTCGCCAGTTGCCAGCTGGCAAGCCATTGGTTAAAGTCGATAATTAAGATGTAAAGTGACCACGCAATAGCGGCAAAGGTTAATAGCCTTATGACTATAGGACTGCGCCAAACTATTTGGAACACTACGCTGTCACTATTAATGCTCGCAAGCCATTGCTGCGCTGCCTGTGTATTCACGCCTAATGCTTTAGCGTATTGTGAAATGTCTTCGTTAGCGCTCGTATCAATGTTTTTATTAATGTTTGGATTAGAACTCGTATAAATAGGCACGTTGCTGGCACGTAGGATAAACATAATGGCAAGATAGCTTATCGCCGAAACTGTTAAGGCCAAGGTTGGATAGTTTTCAACAGCTAGCGTCAGAGTATTAATCAGCATACCAACACTAATAAGCTGCAATAACAATCCAAACAATACCGACCACGCCCGCAATGAGCGCTTGCCAAACCACACCAATACCAATCCTTGCACTGACCAGCCAAAAGCTATCCATTCGGCATTAAAAGCTAGTGGAATCATTAATGCCAAGAAACCACTGCCCAATGCCAGCATGCCCTCAGTTATTAAAGAATAACGCTGGCTGCGCTGAATAAATAACCAACCCAATACTAAATAAATGGCAGCTAAGATAGCGCTGGTAATGGTCAAAGCATGAGTAATGTCATTAAGTAAGGCGGAAAACAAACCAAAGGCTAATATCGGTACTGAAAATAGCAGCCCAATATCGATGGGGAATAGGTAGGCATTGTTTGTAATAGCAGTATTGCTCAAACTATCAATATCATTAAGGCTGTTAACATCAGTTTCATTAATGGCATTATAAGCAATAATTTGCTGCGCATAGCGGATAACGACGAATAAATATAGTATGACATGCAGTGCCACGAGCAGCACTAACGTCCAGCGTTGGCTATCAATAGCCGTCGTTAAGTTCTCAATGGCGCCCCAATAATAAGCCAGCCCAAAAGTCACCGTCACGCCCAATAAATTGAGCACTTTCCAAGGACGATAATGAGCGATAGCAGCAATCGTAACGTTTAATAATAGATAGTAGCTGAATAGTGCTGATAAGCTACCGGTGTAGGCACTGGTCAATATCGGCGCAAAAAATCCGCCGGACAATGCTAGTAAGGCTAAAGGAAAGGCATTTTGGCGCACTGCTAAAGCAACGGTCACCGCAGATAATACACCTAGCATAATAAAGCTCGGCAGGCTGCTGATGACCTGATAGACACTATAGGCAAAAAAGGTACTCAAATAGGCGATAGCTAAGCCGGTCCCTTGTAAAGTAATCCCATAAGCAAAGCGTTTGGCGACCAGCTTAAGCCCCAGTCCTGCTATTGCTAAGCCTATAAGACCTATGGCTGCCAGTTTTAGACTGATAGGCACTTCGATATATTCGCTTAATAAGCGTAATAGCAGCACCACGCCCACCAGTAATACCAGCACCCCAACGCGTACCACTAAATTGCCACCTAAGAACCAGTTTTTAATAGAATTAAACAGGGACGTAACCATAGGCAGCGAGCGTTCATCCGGCTCTATCGGCGCAGGGGTCGTTTTATTTTTTGTTTGCGGCACGAGTGTGGCATCCGCGCGTTCTGCTACTGGTGGATTCGCTATAGAAGAGTTTGTTAGAGAATCGGCTATAGAATTGGGTGCAGGTTGTGAAGGGTGAGAGGTTGTCAAAGGTCGAATGCTATCTTTATGCTGTTGCAACTCGTCTTGCAGCTGCGTCATATTTTGACGTAGCTTGGCAAGCTGCTGATGCAACCTAATGTATAGCACAATCATAATGACTAGCAAAAAGACAATCACCAACCAGCCTAATGATTCTATTAAAAAATACAGCATCAACGCCACTCAATTAATCCTACAATGGAGTGATAATGACGCTATTTAGAGATAAGTACAAGAGTAGCGATTATGAATTCATATGGAGGCGAGGAGTTTACTGGCATACTTTTTGCCATATTTATCAATATTACTTTAGCGATACTATATTCCATAGACTCTGGAGATGAGGTTTTTGCGCCTCATTAGTAAGGTATGTTTTTATATCCATTTATTTTTGACCATAAAAAAACAGAGCATGATGACCACACTCTGTTTTGCTTAGCTATCAAAACTAGCTTTTACAATTAGATTTATTGGCCAGATTTTAACCTAAGTTAGCTTTCATAAATTCAAGCATATTGTCCCAGCTTTGTTTGGCAGCCGTTTCGTCATAACCAAGATTAGGGTTATCGCGCTCGTCTGCTTTTGGATTGGTAAAGCCATGTTTGGCATCGTCATAAACATCGACAGTATAGTCAACATCAGCGGCATCCATCTCTTTTTTGAAGGCTTCAATGTCGTCCATAGTAACTATTGCATCATCACGACCATGGGCGATTAATACTTTGGCTTTAAAGTTTTTGTCTGCAGGTTGTTTGGCAGAAAGGTCGCCGTGGAAGGTCGCGACTGCTTTTAATGGCATAGCTTCGCGCGCCATGTCTAGCACCACCTTACCGCCGAAGCAAAAACCTATGGCGGCTAAGTTATCGCCATCAACGGCAAGCTGATCGCTAAAGTCATTGAGAATAAGGCGGCAGCGAGCCATGAGCATATCTTGGTCTGCCAATACTTGGTCATGCCACATCGTGGCCATCGCAGCGTCAGAAGTCATTTTGCCTTCACCGTAAACATCCATAGCGACTGCTGCATAGCCTGCTTTTGCCAAGCGTTCGGTCATGGTTTTTGAATGCTCAACCAAGCCCCACCATTCAGGTGCGACTAAGACGCCGACGACTGGTTTGTCCTCTGAAGCATTTTCTGGTAGTGCCACATAGCTGATAAGCTGTATGCCATTTTCGGTCGTACTGATAAGCTCGAAAGTCTTAATTGACATGTTATTGTCCTTTTTTATAGTGTGAGTTTTTATTGTTAAGTTAGGGTGTTAGGTTAAGTTATCGCGTTGTTTAATGAAGCTATTTATGTATTTTAATAACTTGCGTCTTACTTACCCGTCCTACCTTAACGCCCAAACCCAGCAAAAACAGCTATAATACTGTAACGCTGTTTATCAAAATGATACGGCGATTTAATACTGTTGCAATTCTATGAGGCTAAATTTGTTATCACCTTTAAAGTCAAACCCAAAGTCAAGTGCTGATGCTACCAATGCCACGATACGTCCGCAGTTTTGGACGCGCTATACGCTCGCTGAATTAAACCATAGCGAATGGGAAGCGTTGTGTGATGGCTGCGGCAGCTGCTGCTTAATCAAATATATCGATGAAGACGAAGATGGTGATGTCGATGAGAGTTTGGTTGAATATACCGATGTGGCTTGCCAGCTGATGAATTGCGAAACCGGTTATTGTCAACACTATGATACGCGTCAGCACTATGTACCGGACTGTATTCAGCTAACTGTAGATAAGCTACCGGACATGATGTGGCTACCGGCGCACTGCGCTTATAAGCGCTTGTATAAAGGGCAGGCGCTACCGTCATGGCATTTATTATTGACTCAAGATGCGGTAGCAACCCAGCAGCAAATGCGCGCGGTTAATATTGGGGTAGCAGGGCGCTGCGTCTCCGAAACCGGCATGGCTGATGAGGAGATGGAAACGCGGGTGGTGAATTGGGTACTGCCTTAGCAGGTTTTCAATAATTATAAAAAAGCTATCCAAGCAAGCGTTGTCATATGAATTGAAGTATAAAATGTACTAACTACTTATTTGAGTAAATTTTTTGCAATCCAAGGATAAGGATATGAATCGAAGCTATCTAAAAGGAAGTTTAGCACTAGGAGTTGCTCTTTTATTAAGCAACTGTTCGAACGTTACGCCCCTTACAAATATCTCCAATCAGAAAGAAGCCGGCAGCGATACTCAAGCTATTATAATACCTGTTAAACAAACACCATCTATATCAGTAAATTGGCAGAATGTGGAAGCAAGCGCTGATCAGTTTTACCAAAACGCACCGACACAGCAATCAAACCTATTACAAAAACAGGATTCTCAATCAAAAGTTAGCTTTATAGAAAAATCGTACGCCAAGGCATTTAGGGTATCAGTTGCCGAAGCTAAGCGCAGATTGGTTCTACAAGCAATTAGCAGCGGAATATTAGAGGCTGTCCAAAAGGATTTGGGAGACGCTTTTGTTGAAGCTTATTATATCAATGATGACCCAGACGAGTTTCGAGTTGGGATTACTACGTTAAACACCGTATCAGCAGAGCGTTACGTGTATGAGTTTAAACAATCTGGCTTAGAAAATGTGACGTTGCCTATTTACGTTTATCCTATTAGTGGTAAAACGATGGTACAAATTAGACAGCTTATAGAAGATTCGACACCTGAGATATTCAAACGTTATCCCGATACACAGCATATTGCTTATAATCCTATCACGAGTAAGATTGAGGTTGCATTATACTTTGAGCCCTCTCAACAACCTAATGACACGGATAGCCAACGTATTACAGATGAATTGTCTCAGCTCGTTAGTCACCCAGTAGTAGTTGAGTTTTGGGAAAGCCGGGTGACGACGCTTTAGTGCTTAAAGTATTTAAAACACCTCAGATTAGCCGTTAGGCCACTTAATCATTAGTAGCCTCGGCAGCAGATTGGGCTTTTGCCTCAGCATCTGCTTTAGAATCAGCAAGCGGAGGAATCGGAATACCTTGACGAATCTGGTCTGAGAAAGCACTACTATGGCCGTCACTGCTATTGTTATTAAATTGATTATTAAAGCCTCTCACCTTAGGATTGATATGAGTGCGTTCGTACCACTTATCCATTGACCACGGCTGAGCGCTTTGCTCCTCGTTTTTTAGTTGGGGATTAGCATCTAGCATACCTAAGTCATATAGATAGTTTGGCAGCCAACCAGACACCCAAATCCGATAATCCCACGGCAAGCGCTCACCGCTAACGATACGCGCCATATAAAAGATAATATTAGTACAGTTACTGGTTAGAGTGTTATACCAAGCCGGTTCAGCATTTAAATCATCAGCGATGGTTAGATACGACTCGAATAACGATTTCACCTCACTTTGATGCAGATGGCTGACGGGAAATAGATATACCTGCTCGCCGCGCGCGTTAGTGCGGGTATAGATAATATCGCGTTCCTCAGAAGCAATAAGGCTAAGCTCGAAACGCTTAAAAAAACCCCCAAGCGCTGAAAACGATTCGCCTTTTTCTTTACGAATCTCGAGCGATAAGGATAGCGGCCGGTCATCCTCAAAGCGAAAACTTACTAAGGTATGGGCAATTAGTGGCCCCATCCAGTAGGAATTAATGATATCGACGCCAGATAACTTAGACATATCAATAGTGCGGGTTTCCCAGCGCTCAGTCGCCTCTTTATCGCCACTATACCAATCAAAGTTACGCACGTTCGATAAGGTAATCAGATCAGGATTATTTGCATCGCGCTTGTAAGACATGATTTGACTGACATCCGGCTGCCAATCGCGCTGTTGCTGCGGGGTAATGGACATAAACCAGCCAACACCAAGCAGCCAAACACCAGCATATAATCCCGCCAGCCATTTGGTAGCAGTGCTTTTATTATGGATTGTGGTTCTATTAAGAGTTGTGCTGTCATTAGCATCGTCTTTAGAATTTTTTTTATTAAATAGCTTATGGTCAAACAGTTTTTTAAAAAATGGCGTGTTACTCAGACGCTGCGGTAAATAACGTAGGGTCAGCAGCACGGTTAACAAACCAACAATAACCACTGTTACAATCCATGTAACCGGACTCTTTACGCCAAATTGATAAAAAATAGCCATCAGTAACCAAACGGCCGATAATATGAGAGCGACCACGATAAAAAACTGCACAACATAATGCCGCCGCGTACGGCGCTGGCAAGTGCCATCTTTATTACGGTTTGCTAGATTCTGTTTCTTGGTACGTGGCGATAACAGCCGTGTGAATAATGAACGATGCGACATAAGCGTAGATTAAGTGAATTAAGGTTTGACCATAGCAAAATTTATAACACACTGACAATACAATTTGGATAAATTTATCGTTGAATGTCTGTCAGGCTTGCGATAAAGTGAAGCTAATTTAGTGCGACCTAATGGTTTTAGGTATCGTTTATCAGACGTTTTTATTTGATAATGGCTATATCTAACATAGCGTTTTTTTCAAAGTGGTTGTTTTTATTTAACATTTTAATCCCCATCTAATATGATACTTATCATTAATTAAAGAGGTTAACTCACACCACCATGTCTGACGACACTCCCAGCCCGAGTAGTTGGTCGATGCGCGGCTTAAAACGCTGGCTATCGACCGCCCCCGAAACCCGTGACGAATTGATTGGTTTAGTGCAACAATCGCGCCAATTTTTAGAACCTGATACTGTCGATATGTTAGAAGGTGTGCTGGATCTGCCCGCCACCCAAGTGCGTGAAATTATGACTCCGCGCCCGCAGGTCATAGGTCTGCATGAGAGCACTAGCCTCGCTGAAGTGATGGATATTATCCTTGAGACCACCCATTCACGTTATCCGGTATTTGATAGCCAAGATGATGATGCGGTCATTGGTATTTTACTCGCCAAAGACTTGATACCGATTCTTGTGCATATGGTGCGCGATGAAGATGATAAAATCGATAGCAAACGCTTAAAGGATTTGGTACGCCAGCCATTATATATCAGTGAGACGGCGCGCTCTGATACCTTGCTGCGCTCATTGCAGCGCACGCAAGTACATATGGCAGTGGTGGTTGATGAATTTGGCAACTTTGGCGGCGTGGTTACGATGGAGGATTTGCTGGAAGAAATCGTCGGTGATATCGTTGATGAACATGATGATTTTGATGAAGACAGTGATATTAATAATATCGTCGTGCATCCAGAAAAGCCTAATACATGGTGGATACAAGCCTCAACGGCGATTGAAGACTGTAATGATGAGTTAGGTAGTCGCTTCGATGATACTGATGTCGATACCATGGGTGGACTGGTCATGCAAACCTTAGGTTACGTGGGCGACTTGGAAGGCGAAAGTGTACAGATAGACGATTGGCAAATCACTATAACGGACGTGGAAGGCCGCTTTATCCATGATTTAGAAGTGACCAAAACTGATCCTGAGCAGCAGTTATTGATAGGTAGTCACTAACCAACAGCGATTAAGTAATATGCAGTCCTCAAGTCATTGATTCTGTAGCCGCCAAGGCTGTATTCATTAAGTTTTTACTACAATTTATGATATAAACGTTACTAATCAGCAAAAAACACGATTGCGGTCGTGTTTTTTGCTATGTAAAGAGTCATAACACAATGAAAGATTGGCGCAACAAGGCACGCAATTATCCCCATTTATTGGCACAGACTGTTATCATAGGCGAGTTTAATTTTGGGTAGGTATAAGCCCCGCAAAATCCCTACTTAAAGTTAAGTATTAAAGTGTGTTATGTAGAATTTAAGATGTGTCATTTTGGATAATTAATATGCGCCTGTCGACTGTAGATTTACAAAAGCGTCTGAATGCCAATAAGTCTAAAAAAATGCCGCTATGGCTAACAATGTTAATAGCATTGCTGGCAGGGGCATCATTCTTATTTGCGTTGGCACCTTATGGATTCTGGCCGCTAGCAGTAGTGTCACCAGCGATTTTATATACGCTATTATTGCCAGATATGAGCGGTAAGCGGGCCTTTATTATTGGTGAGGCTTACGGTACTGGGCTGTGGTGTGTTGGCGCCTTTTGGCTTTACACCTCTATCCATGATTATGGTGATACGCCAGCATGGTTAGCACTGATTATGATTGCGCTGATGGGTCTCGGTATGGGGCTATTTCATGGCTTTTTAGCGCTGCTATTTAATCGCGTGGTCGGTAAGCAGCCGTTGTCGTTTGCCGCCCTTTGGATATTACAAGAGTGGCTAAAAACGTGGCTGTTTACCGGATTTCCTTGGTTATTCATCGGTTACGCCTTTACTGAGCAATACTGGATATCGTCACTCGCGCCTGTTGCTGGAGTTTTTGCGGTTTCCTTTGTAGCGGTATTATTAGCGGCCAGTATGGTGGAGCTGTTGCGTCGCCGTGGCGGTTATATGATTGCGACTGCCGTGCTCCTAGTTATCAGTACTTCATTGTGGCTCATTAATCCACAATGGACGAAGCCGAAAGGCACGCCTGATTTATCGGTATCTTTAATCCAAGGTAACATTCCACAAGATTTAAAATGGCTAACTGAATACCAAGTTGAGACCCTCGAGATTTATGCGGCGTTAACGAGTACTGAATGGGGGCGTGATATTGTCCTTTGGCCAGAATCTTCTATTCCGATGTTTCAAGATGAGGCTGTTGGTTTTATCAATGAAATGGTCAAAATGGCCAATGCTACTAATACCACATGGGTGACCGGTATTCCTTATAAGGATGAGGCAGCATTTGACCCTAGCACTGATAAATATCCACCATTTTATAACAGCGTCATTGCGCTGGGTGCTGAGGCTGATGGCCTATATAAAAAGCAACGTCTGGTACCATTTGGCGAATATATCCCATTCGAAGGCGTGCTCGATATTTTACCCAACCTAGCGGGCAGTCAAGATATTTTGAGTTATAGTCGGGGTAGTGACCAGCAGTCACCACTGCGGGTACGAGGTCATAATTTGGGCGCCGCAGTTTGCTATGAAGTGGCGTATCCCGATACTACCCGTAAAAATGCGATTAATACTGACTTTTTATTGACCATCTCTAATGATGCATGGTTCGGTACTTCAGCGGGGCCATTGCAACATCTACAAATGGTACAGATGCGCGCGCTGGAAAATGGTCGTTGGTTTATGCGCGCCACCAATACCGGTGTTACCGCCATCATTGATCATAAAGGTCGTATCATTGAGCGTGCACCGCAGTTCGAGCGTACCGTGCTACGGGGCGATATTCAGGCGCGGGTCGGTAATACGCCCTTTATGCGTGCTGGTAATTACCCTATATTAATTATCATCGCTTTGTTACTACTATTAAGTTACCTCGGCAAGCGTTCGACCACTCGTGCAGGCTTAGGTAAATAAGTAAAAGTGCTTATAAAGGCTCGATTAGTAAGAATATTAATAATAATTCGTTTAAATAGTTAAGGGTTTTAACAAAATGGTATAATTTGGGATATAATACGCTAATATATTAAATATTTTTTGCGCAAGGTGGATAAGGTATGTCAGAACATGTCGTTAAAAACAACCCTAAGAGAGAGTTCATGTTTGCCTTGGGCGGCGTCGCCTTATTTTTAAGTATTGTCCTACTTATTGGCATCTCTGGCTTTTTGCGCCCAGCTGCGGAACATATTAAGGCTGAAACTACTGCAGCATCAGCGGCGGCGGATGAAGCGAAAGCCATCGCCGCAAAAGATGCCGCGCCAGCTGCTGCGACAACAGTAGAAGCCACTGGAACAGAAGCGGACGCTGCTGCTGAAGCAACCACAACTCCCGCTGATGCCACCGTCACTCCTGATCCAAGTACTGGTGATGCGATAGTTGCTTCTGAATCAGGTACAGCTACGGCTGAAGGTACGGTAGATCAAGCAGCAGTAGCCGACACTGACTTAGAAGGTGATGCTGAAGTGCCTGCGCAATAATATGTCCTAATGCAGCCCCAGTAAGATAGTCGCGGTATGTCCAACACATGAGTTACTTCTATAAAAACTCGCTTACCAGTTACTGGGGCGAGTTTTTTTATGGGAAATTGTCCAATTAGTGAGCATTTTTTTCTTTACTTGTAACCACTCTAGTGGAACAATACTACGTGTATATGACCGCCTAACAGAATAATTAAGGGCTTGGTCATCATTATAGTGGCATATTAAGGAAGAAGTTTATGAGCACGGAGTCACAATCGCAGTTAAGTGCCACTGAGTTAGAAGCATTAGACAATGGGTTTATGGGTCATCCGAAACCGCTGCGTCCATTATTTTTTACAGAGATGTGGGAGCGTTTTTCATATTATAGTATTCGTCCGCTACTGGTCTTATTTATGGTGGCGACCGTTGGTAGCGGCGGCTTCGGCTTTGATGAGGTAACTGCCTCTGCTATTTATGGTATCTTTGCCGGCTCCCTTTACTTAGCAGCAGTGCCTGGTGGTTGGCTTGCAGATAACTGGCTGGGTCAGGAGCGAGCGCTCTGGTGGGGCAGTATTATTATTGCTCTTGGTCATTTGTGTATTGCGCTATCCGCTATATTTGGTATGACGCTATTTTTTGTGGGTCTGATGTGTATCGTTTTGGGTTCAGGCTTGTTTAAAACCTGTATCTCAGTGATGGTTGGTGCGTTGTACCCCAAGGGTGATGCACGCCGTGATGGCGGTTTTACCTTATTCTATATGGGAATCAATATTGGTGCGCTATTAGCCGCACTTATTGTTGGGGTGTTTAAAGAAAAAGGTATGTGGCATGTGGGCTTTGGTGTCGGTGGTCTTGGCATGTTAGTTTCGTTAATCGTGTACCGTTTTACTGCCCAGAAAAGTCTAAAGCGCTATGCGCGAGCAAAAGGTATCACTGCGGATTGGGAGCACGCCAATGGTGGCTACAAAAACGTAGGTCGCTGGGTCGTAGGATTCCTTGCTTTATTGGTCGCAATCATTGTCTTGGTGTCTACAGGTCTTATGCCATTTAATCCTGAAATGGTCGCACAATACATGACCTATATCATCGCAGCTGTGGTCATACTGTACTTCGTGGTTATGTTTCTCTCACCGCGACTGGATAAAACAGATAAGCTACGTTTGTTGATTTGCTTCATACTGATTATTGGATCGACGCTATTTTGGTCAAGCTTTGAGCAGCAACCGACTTCTTTTAACTTGTTCGCCGATAACTATACAGATCTTAATGTCTTAGGCTTTGAGGTACCCAGTATTTGGTTTCAGTCACTGAACCCATTGTTTATTTTAATGCTAGCCCCTATCGCTAGTATCATATGGGTCAAGCTTGGGAACCGAGGCCTTGAACCGAGTAGTATGACTAAGTTTGCGCTTGGTATGCTTTTGGCCGCAGCAGGCTTTGCTTTGATGATATTTGCCTCCAAAAGTATCTTGACGAATGCTGGTGGATTGGCATCACCTTTATGGTTGGTTGGTAGTCTATTACTATTGACTATGGGTGAGTTAGCGCTCAGTCCTGTTGGCTTGTCTGCAATGACTAAGCTTGCGCCAAAGGGTATGCAAGGCCAGATGATGGGGCTTTTCTTTGCCTCTGTCGCATTGGGTAACTTGGTTGCTGCCTTCTTTGGTGGCTTCGTGTCAGCTGATAAGATTGAAGGGTTACCAGGCTTATTTATGACCATGACGATCTTTTTGGTGGTCACCGCTATTTTATTATTGTTATTAGCAAAGCCTGTTAATAATATGCTTAAAAAGAGTGAGCGTGCTGACCAGCTTAGCTAGTTGATGAGAGTTGTTGAAGTGTTTTTATAGAAGCATCTTTATGGATGACAACAGCACAAGTTAGGCAAGACAAGACGTGTTACCATTATTGGTAGCGCGTTTTTATTATCTGATTTGAGCAGTTATTTCTATCAGGCTATTGAAAGCCTACTATCTGCCCAAACATCTAATAATGTGCTTCCGTAATAGCATCTCGCTTGTGCTTATCTTGCTATCTTTGTATATCGTGTCGCATTTATCTTCGTCATTTTAATTATAATAAATTTAATCATTTGCTTAGATTTAAATAATGCTCGTGGTACTAAATACTAGTCATGAGTCTAACTGACTTAAAAAATGGCTGCCTACTATAGCTACCTAATATAGTTGCCTCATGCTGTAGTCGCCTCATAAAAGAACCTTTCTAAAAAATCAATAAGGAACACTCTAATGAATAAACAATCCATTCATGATCGTATCGATAACCTGCGCGCCGCTCTTGTTGAGCAAGATTTAACCGCAATTATTGTACCGTCAGCTGATCCCCATCTCTCCGAGTATTTACCTGAATATTGGCAGGCGCGACTATGGTTGTCAGGATTCACGGGTTCAGTCGGTACGTTGGTCGTCACTGCTGATTTTGCAGGATTGTGGACAGATAGCCGCTATTGGGTACATGCCGCTGACCAATTGGCAGATACGGGTATCAGCTTACAAAAGCTAGCGCCAAAGCAGCCCAATCATATTGATTGGCTAGCTGATCATCTATCTGAGGGCGATAGTGTCGCTGTCGACGGCAACGTCTTGTCTATCGCTGAGCAAGATCGCCTATTGAGCGCCTTTGATGCCCATGACATTACTTTAATTACCGATCGTGATGTGCTCACTGATATTTGGACAGATCGTCCAGCGTTACCAACGGCAAAATTGTATGTCCATGATGCCCAGTTTGTCGCGCAATCTGCCGCTTCAAAACTTGCCGCAGTGCGTACGGGTATGACGGATGCGGGCGCAACTCATCATCTACTTTCAAGTTTGGATGATATCGCTTGGCTAACGAATTTGCGCGGTGCGGATGTTGATTACAATCCAGTATTTTTAGCGCATCTGCTGATTGATTTAAAAGAGAAAGCAACGTTATTTCTTGATAAGAATAAAGTCAGTTCTGAGATTGAGCAAAGCTTAAAAGATAGCGGTTTTACTCTTGTTGATTATGATGGTGTACAAGAAGCATTAGGTGGATTGACTCCTGAGGACTTATTGCTATTAGATCCAAGCAAAGTCGCGGTAGGTACGTTATCGAAGATGGTTGATAATGTCGGTTTTATTGAGCAAATGGCACCCAGCTCGTTACTTAAGTCAGTCAAATCAGACGCTGATATCGACCATGTACGTGAAGCAATGCGTCAAGATGGCGCGGCGTTATGTGAGTTTTTTGCCACATTCGAGCAGCGTCTTGCTAATGGTGAACGTCTAAGCGAGCTAGATGTCGATAGCATACTGATTGAGGTACGCAGTAAACAACCAAACTATGTGTCGCCAAGCTTTCCAACGATTGCAGGTTTTAACGACAATGGCGCATTGCCGCATTATCGTGCAACGCCTGAGAAATTCAGTTATTTGGATGTTAGCGAGGGCGAAGGCGGTTTATTATTGATTGACTCAGGTGCTCAATATCAAAACGGTACTACTGACATTACCCGCGTGGTCGGTATTGGCCAAGTAAGCAGCGAGCACAAACGTGACTTCTCGACCGTGCTTAAAGCCCATGTGGCCCTTGCACGTGCTAATTTCCCTGATGGTATTGCCTCACCCTTGATTGATGCGATTTGCCGCGCGCCATTATGGCAAGCACAGATGGATTATGGACACGGTACCGGACATGGCGTTGGCTATTTCTTAAACGTTCATGAAGGCCCACAAGTCATTGCCTATAGTGCCAGCACCCCAAAAGAGCGCGCGATGAAAGCAGGTATGATTTCAAGTAATGAGCCCGGTCTATACCGCGAAGGCAAATGGGGCATTCGCATCGAAAACTTGATGGTTAATATGCCAGTGAAGCAGCCTACTGAGACTGAGTTTGGCGACTTCCTAAACTTTGAAACCGTCACTTATTGCCCAATCGATACTCGTTTGGTAGATAAGTCGCTATTGACTGACATAGAAGTAGAGTGGCTAAACAATTATCACAGCCAAGTGTATGCTGAGCTAAATGAGCGCGTTAGTGGTGCAGCGCTTAAATGGCTCACTGAACGGACAAAAGCGATATAAAATGAAGAATTAATAATATAGATTATAAAAAAGCACCCCGTAAACTATTTACGGGGTGCTTTTTTATGCAGTGGTTTTTATAAATGGCTTTATAGCAAGCTATTGAATCTATCAGCTATTTTTTCAACTACTGCTTCTCTTTATCACCACTGTCTACGGTTTGTTCTTGATCGCCGAGCTGACGACTTATTTCATTGCGTAGCCACGATTTTAAATCCTCAGACAGTTGCGCCATTTGCTCACTTAAATAGTCATCGATGTGCATACCAAGCTCATGAATCAAATCTTCATTATCTTTACTTAGTTTGGGAGTTTTTGGTAAGCGTTCGATTGCTGCGCCTTGTTTAGGAACATTAGAATCAGTATCAACCTGTCCGGCAGATAAGTCTTTTGATTTATCATCTAGAGTGTCATTGATATTTAGGGCATTGTTACTATCTAGAGTATTGCTACTATCGTCGATAGCATCGTCATTTTCAGCGCTGGCAGCTTTATTACGGTCATCATTGCTATGCTGATTATTGCTAGAGGCTTGATTGTCAGGCGTCTTGTTATTAGACGTTTGCTCAGTAATGCTATTCTCAGTTGCTACTTTAGCTTGTTGTTGCGCGATATTTTGTTGATTATTAATTCCTTTTTCGGCATTAACCTTGTTGGATTCTGCTTTTTCTAGTCGCTGCTGCTCGGCTGCCTTTTTATCAGCAGTTTTTTTGGCAGCAGCTTGCTGGGTTTTATACGTGTTATCTAACTTATCAAGATAAGCATCAAGGTCAGGCTGACTAAAAACAAAATTCTCAAGTGATGTATCGGGCTGTAATAAAGTAGCGATATCGGTCAATTCTTGGACAATCGCTGCGCGTATAGGTTCCGGCGCCTGTGTCCAATGCTGATAAAACTGATGGGAAAATGAGTAGCTTGACATAGTCTCTTCCATAAATATTCCAAAAATTACCCCTCATCATACGCAAGTACGATAAGGGGCTGCAAGGGGACAAACGTAGCAAACTCAATAATGACCTCATATCTGACAGTAACTCTGCATTATTAGTAGCGCTAGACGGTCACCAAATGAGCTCATGACCAGCGGGCAAAAACTAATGAACCGTTAGTCCCGCCAAAACCAAAGCTATTAGAGACGGCGTAGTTTAGATCGTCAACTTTACGAGATTGGTTGGCAACATAATCAAGGTTACAATTGTCTGCAACATTCTCAAGGTTAATCGTTGGCGGTACGTGCTGGTGTTGCAAAGCCAGCACGGTAAAGATGGCTTCAATACCACCGGCAGCACCCAATAAGTGGCCAGTCATTGATTTGGTTGAGCTCACTAAGATACTGTCTTTTACGCTCGAGAATACTGTTTCTATGGCAAGTGATTCTGCGACGTCACCGGCTGGGGTACTGGTACCGTGGGCATTAACGTAACCGACAGCGGAGGCATCAATACCGGCATCGTTGAGCGCGTTTTGCATAGCGCGGGCAGCGCCACTACCATCTTCTGGTGGGGACGTAATGTGACTGGCATCATCACTCATTCCGAAGCCGACGACTTCAGCGAGTATGGTTGCGCTGCGGGCTTTGGCATGGGCAAGGCTCTCGAGCACCATCATACCTGAGCCATCACCCAGTACAAAACCATCACGGTCTTTATCGAATGGTCGCGAGGCGCGGGTAGGCTCGTCATTGCGTGTCGATAAGGCGTGCATCGCTCCGAATCCTGCCATACCAAGCGGGCTTGAGCCTTTTTCGCTACCGCCAGCGACCATCACATCGGCGTCACCATAAACAATTAAACGCGCAGCTAAACCGATGGCGTGAGTGGAGGTGGTACAAGCAGTTGCAGTGGCAAGGTTAGGGCCTTTAAGTTTGTGTTTAATGGCGACCAAACCCGCTGCCATATTAGCAATAGAGCCAGGGATGATAAATGGCGAGACTTTTTTAGCGCCTTTATTACGTAGCGTTGCGCAGCTGTCTTCAATGGTCTGAATACCGCCAATTCCTGATCCTAAGATGACACCAAAACGCTCTTGATCGACATTTTGTACGGGCGCATCATCGGGGCCAACCGTCTCGATAAAGCCAGCATCTTTAAGAGCCATCGCGGTCGCAGCCACTGCATAATGCATAAATTCATCGTAGCGGCGCGCGTCTTTGGCATTCATATATTGCTTGGCGTCAAAGTCTTTGACTGTGCCTGCGAATTGGGCGCGGAAACCTTCAGCATCGAAATGGGTTATCGGTGCGATACCACTTTCACCATTCAAGAGTCGAGTCCACGTGCTTTCGACGTTCAGTCCTAATGGGGTTATAGCGCCCATACCTGTGACGACCACCCGCATATCGTCAGTGCGCTCGAAATGTGGCGGCTTATGACGCGGTTTATGTTGCGACTCTGCGTTGGCCTTATTGGCGTGCGATGTGGGTGAACTGTTATTTTGGCTCATGCAATATATCCTGTGCTTTGCGGTCCTAAAGGGATGGGCTTTCTGATTTCATACAGCTATTACGCGGTCACACTACGTTATTTATAGCGTTATATCAGTATTTTAGCAACTATTATAAAACACATAGGTGCACGGCTGTAAACTTAATAGTCATCATTATTACTCGATAGGGCCAGATAACGTTAAAAAGTGCCCAATTAAGCAAAACAAACCTGCCCCAATACCACGCCTTTACTAGCCCCAGTCACCGCTGGCAAGTTACCGGTTTCACCCATTAGCGTTTGCCGCGCCAGCCATGCAAAGGCAACGGCTTCTACCCAAGCCGGATCGAGTCCTAGTTGGGCGGTAGCTTCTACGCTGCAATGCGGCAAATGGGCTTGCAGCCTAGTCATTAAATAACCATTGAGTGCGCCACCACCGCAAATATAGACCTCACCTTTTGCTTCTTTGCTTTTTATAAACTGTCTAATTTGATTACTAGCAGTTATGGCTGTCAGCTCAGTTAGCGTCGCTTGCACGTCGGCTGATGAATAGCGAATACTGGCACCGGCTTGATCAAACCTTTGTAGCTCATCCTGTAGCCATGCTAAATTAAAGTCTTCACGTCCGGTACTCTTAGGATAAGTTTTAGTAAAGAAAGGGTGGGCTAATAGTTGGTTTAGGAGGGTTTCAATCACTTGTCCAGACTGCGCCCAAGCACCACCCGCATCATAATTGTTCCCAGTATGCAGCGCCGCCCACGCATCTAATAATAAATTTGCAGGGCCCGTATCGTAACCAACAACTTGGTCGCCTGTTTGCTGATTATTAGAATCATTAATAGCTGTCGCTGGCAAGACCGTTATATTAGCAATGCCGCCTAGATTGAGCAGTATGCGAGTGCTGTCGGGTGCGGAAAATAATGCCTGATGAAATGCCGGTACCAAGGGCGCTCCTTGCCCACCGACCGCCATATCACGGCGGCGAAAGTCACTGACCACAATGATGCCGGTACGCTCAGCAATAATATTAGCATCGACCAGTTGCAAGCTAAAGCCCATCTGTGGACGATGACGTACTGTTTGCCCATGACAGCCAATCGCTAATACGGCTTCCGAGTCAATATCCGCCTGCTGCAATAACGTATTGACCACTTTACTAGCAAATTCACCATAAGCATGACTTGCCCAGCCGAACCAATCTAGCTCGCCACATTTATCATCAGGCTCATCGGCTTGGGGAACTAAATCATTTACACCGTTTAGCTGACACAAGGCCAATAGTACTTCACGTAAGCGCGGCGGGAAATCTTGGCTATAAGTCGCCAATAATTGCATGGGCGTGTTCGTATTGTTATCAGTACTGCCATCAGCAAACTGACATAACACCGCATCCATCCCATCTAAGCTAGTACCGGACATCATGCCGATATATAAACCGTCATCAAAGCTTTCAAATACCGTTTGCTCAAGGGCATCGGTGAGCGTGGCATAATTTAAATCATCATTATTGTCTAACAACAGATGGTCATTTGCTAATACATCGTGGTCTGACAATACCGTCTGCTGGGTACTATTAGCAGTAGGCGCGGGGTTGGTCATGGCAATTTACCTTAAAAAACGCTAGTATATCTGCCAAATTCTAACATTTTTTGTATGCCTTCGATGCTATAAGCATCCTAAAGGTCTAATCGTTAAATATAAACAACAAAGAGATCATTATGACTGACCACTCATACAGCCTAGAAGAACAAATTGCCCTTATACAGCGCGGTACTCAAGAAATCTTATCCCAAGAAGATTTAGTTGATAAGCTTAAGCAAAACCGTCCGCTGCGTATCAAAGCCGGTTTCGATCCCACTGCACCTGACCTGCATTTGGGGCATACCGTATTGATCAATAAGCTCAAGCACTTTCAAGATTTAGGTCATGAGATTTATTTTTTAATCGGGGATTATACGGCCAAAATTGGTGACCCTTCTGGTAAAAATACCACTCGTCCGCCATTGACCGATGAGCAAATCAAAGCCAATGCTAAGACTTATGCTGAGCAAGTCTTCAAGATTTTGGATAAAGAAAAAACTCGCGTGGTCTTTAACTCTGAATGGTTTAACGATATGTCAGCAGCGGATATGATTCAGCTTGCCAGCCAGCAAACCGTCTCACGTATGCTTGAACGGGATGATTTCTCTAAACGTTATGCGGCGCAAACACCCATCTCTATTCATGAATTTCTCTATCCTTTGGTTCAAGGTTATGACTCTATCGCGCTCAAAGCTGACGTTGAGCTTGGCGGTACCGATCAAACCTTTAACTTATTAATGGGTCGTACTTTGCAAGGTCGTTACGGTCAAGAGCCACAAGTCTGTATCACCGTACCGATTCTAGAAGGTTTAGATGGCGTCAATAAAATGTCCAAATCACTGGGCAATTACGTCGCTATCTATGATGTACCGGGCACGATGTACCAAAAAATCCTATCCATGCCGGATACTCTAATTCGTCGCTATTTTGAATTTTTAAGCTTTAAGCCAATGGATGAGGTTGAAGGTTTAATGGAGGAAATGGAAAAAGGTCGTAATCCACAAGAAATTAAACGTATCTTAGCGGAAGAGTTAATTGAGCGTTTCCATGATGCCGATGCAGCAGCGAATGCGCACAAATCAGCCGGTAATGTCTTGGCAGATGGTGAATTACCAGTTGATTTACCGGAAGTGACGTTAGCATTGGAAGGTCAAGATGCTCTATTCATCGCCCAGATACTAAACCAAGCTGGGCTAGCTAAAAATAGCTCATCTGCCAAAGATATGATAAAACGTGGCGCGGTAAAAGTAGATGGCGAAGTGGTTGATGGTGGCTTTAGCTTAACTGCTGGACAAATTGTTGTTATCCAAGCTGGCAAGAAAGCTTATGCGAAAGTGACGGTTGGATAAGTTATAACGAAAGTATTCAATTATAACAACCAAATCCCATATAAAAAAGCGACCCATCAAGGTCGCTTCTTTTTCATTACAGAGTAGCTATTAAGCCTTTAAAAAATCAATTAACACGCGGTTGAACTCTTTCGCATGAGTGACATTAATACCGTGCGGGCCACCTTCAACAATGTGTAGCTGACTGTCTGCAATCATATCGTGCGAGCGCTGGCCACTGACTTCAATCGGAACGATCGCATCGGCATCGCCATGAATAACCAAGGTTGGCACATCGAAGGCTTTTAGATCCTCACGGAAATCAGTATAACTGAATGATTTGACACACTCGTAAGTGGCCTTAGGAGAGGCAAAGGCGGCAATTTCACGGTTGTACAGGCGTAGCGGTTTGCTGACTAATAATTTGCCGTCTTTTGGTGTAAAAAAGTCCTTAGTAAAGTCATTCAAAAAGGCGATACGATCACCGCTTACCCCATCTAAGAATTTCTTAACATCTTCTTCTTGCATACCGCCATCAGGATTGTCATCGGCTTTAAACAAATAAGGGGGAACAGCGGAAGATAAAACTGCTTTACTGACACGCTCTGATCCATACTGGCCAAGATAGCGTGCTACTTCACCGCCGCCCATAGAGTGACCGATAATGGTCGCATCTTGCAAATTTAAGGCGTCCATTAGGGCTTTTAAATCTTGTGCTAAAGTATCGTAATCATAGCCTTCCCATGGTTTAGAGGATTCACCGAAGCCGCGCCTGTCATAGGTAACGACTTGAAAACCGGCATCGACCAGTGCAGGAACTTGTTTCTCCCACGCCCGTTCACTAAGCGGCCAGCCATGAATTAAAACGACTGGTTTGCCAGTACCTTGGACTTCATAATATAGATCCACAGGTTGATCAGCTTGGGTTGCAACTGTAATGTAGGGCATAGTTTTATCCTTTTAAATTATTAGGTTCTTGTGTTGTATGGCGCTTTTGATTCCTGACTAATATCGATTCTCTTTTTTATTATAGAGAGAGGCGAGGTTAATTACTAGGACGTGTTGTACAGTCATGGTTTCAGTTACACTTATTAAAATGAAGTTAAAATAGTAAACTTCATGCCAGATTTGGTCTAAGCATTTATGGATAATGGTGACGCTGAAAAGTGTCAGCTGGTAAAGAAAACAAAAGCTTCAGGTTATGGTATATACGATATTTTGGTACACTACTTCAAACTCTATTAAATATAAGTATGCTTATGACTCAATCAACCCCAACCTCCATTCCCCAAGGTATTTACCGTCATTATAAAGGCAGTCTTTATCAAGTATTACACAACGCTCAACATTCCGAAACGGAAGAGGTAGTCGTCGTCTATCGCTGTCTCTATGGTGAATATGGCGTTTGGGTACGTCCATTGGCGATGTTTACAGAGAAGGTCACGGTAGATGGTAAGCAAGTGCCAAGATTTGAGATGGTTAAAGCTTTAGCTGATTAAGTTAACAAACTAAAGAATGATTTATAGTTTAGCTACCGTTATTTATTTAAAGAAAAATTTAATTCTGTAAAAATTCTTTTAACGCTCGATAAAACCCAACCGGCGCATCCATCGGCACCGCATGTCCTGAGTTGGGTAATATTTGCATAGTGGCATTAGGTAGCATATCAGTCAAACGCTGTTGCCAAACTGGATTGTATAATTGCGAGCGACCGCCAATCAGTAAGGTGGTTGGGACATCTACCGCTGCTAAGGCATCACGATAATCATAGGGAAGCTGGATATAAGCGGATAGACAGCGCAATTTATGCTGCCAAGTGGGGTGTTCAAGTAGCGCGATTTGATGTGGAGCGCGATGGCTTAATGTCTTTACCAAAAGTTGTGAATGCTTGCGCCCAACAGAGAGTAAGGAGAAAGCACGCTCCATCTGTAGCAAATCAGTTTTTAAACTATAAGGAAGATGGCGGAAGTCATTAATATGCAGGTAAGGTGCACTTTTAGTGATTAACTTCTCAAAATAGGCAAATAACTCTGTCTGCCGCGTACCAAACAAGCCACCTTGCCAGTCGGGTTGATTATGAATAATAGGCGCTTGGTCAATATTTAAATAGCGACTGATATTACTAGTGCCGAAGCGGTGAAAGTAAGCCCACATTACCAGCGCACCCATAGAAATTCCAGCGACAGGTATGTCATCAATTGCCGTTTGCGCGCTAGTCTGTTGCAATATATATTGCAGTACTTGCTGGGTATCTGACGCGTATTGTTCTATGAAATCAAAGCTTGGCAACGTTAAATCAGTCGCCAAACCAAAACCACGGAAATGCGGCAAATAAAAAGTATAGTTCTGCGCTAAAGGCAAAATAAACGGTAAAAACTGCCGCGCATCCATACCAAACGCATGCAGCATCAGTACCGGCGGACCACTACCAATCACCGAAACGGGTAGTAGCGTTCCGTCAGCGGCAGCGACAGTAATGGTTCGTAGTTGATATTGAGTGGGTATTTTAGGAATCATGCGTTTATATCAATCTATTATAAATTTGAAACTGCTATAGTAAAACTTACTTTAATAAAAACAGTCAAACTGACCATAGCATAAAAGCAAAAAGAAAAACTAATAAGAAAGTTTAGTGCATAGCTAAGGCCAGTCATCACTATAATTATAATTTAGATAATCATAAAAACAAAAAGGATGACACGCTATGAGTAAACCCACGCTACCGGAACTGGATAGTAGCCTTTATCCACAAGTTTGGGAGCAGCAAACATTTGATGATGCGCAGGCTTTATTAAAAGCCATGCTGACAGGGCATATTACACCCGATGCTAAAGCCTTTACTAAACAGCTTGTAAGCAATAATATTTATCAAGAATGGGTTAACTTTACAGTATTTGGGCGTTATATTCAGCGCACTTTTGCAGCGTTTTATCAGCAATCTGAGGACAGCTTTAATATGGATATGCCAGCTTTGTTTCGCCACGAGCTGATGCGGCATACCCAGTATTTACCGTTAGAGCAACTATTATTTGTAGCAGGCGATATGCCCAAAAGTGCCCGCCAAGAAAAACTCTTTACCACCACGATTAATCCTGCTACCGCTGTCATTACCATGCAGGAATTAAATCAGCCTGCTAATAAATCAGCGATAGTAAATACTCAAGAGACCATTATTAATCAGGTACGGGTGAGGAGCAAACGAGTGTCAGGCTTTGCGATGCGCCATAACAAACGCACTAGCGAGCGAACTCGTAATGAAGTATTGATTTTGGACTTTAATGATTTGCGGTTAGTAGATGAGCAAAGTGTTGGGAGAAGCAATATAGACAATCCTATATTGCTTCGTTGCTATGAGCTACGCTGATAAGTGCAGCGACTTAGATCGGTTACGGTGTTTACTCGAAGTCTAAACATCGATTCTATATTTACTACAATTGATATTAAATTTGCTTAGTACCAAATATTTTATCACCCGCATCGCCAAGACCAGGAATGATATAGCCATGCTCATCCAAATGACTGTCCAATGCTGCGGTATAAATAATCACATCAGGATGCGCCTCATTGACCAAGCGCACACCTTCAGGAGCGGCGACCAATACCAAAGCTTTAATGTTTTTACAGCCATGTTTTTTGAGCATATCAATGGTCGCCACCATTGAGCCACCCGTTGCTAGCATTGGATCAATGATGAGCGCCGGACGTTTATCCATATGACTAACAAATTTCTCAAAGAAAGGTACTGGCTGCAACGTCTCTTCATCACGTTGCAGACCCACAACAGAGATTTTGGCAGTTGGGATCAAATCGAGCACCCCATCTAACATGCCAAGACCGGCGCGCAGAATCGGTACGATAGTTGCGGTTTTACCAATGATTTGCTCACCGATAATATCATTACCACTCCAGCCCTGCATCGGAAAGCTCTCAATCTCAAAATCGCGGCTCGCCTCATAAGCCATTAGGCGTGCAAGCTCTTTGGTTAGTGTACGGAATTTATAGGTACTACAGTCTTTTTTACGCATGAGGCTGAGCTTATGCCGCACTAGCGGATGGTCAATTACAGTAATGTTTAAGTCGCTATTTAAGTCACTCATGAGCATTCTCTTGTTTTTAGTCGTATGCTATGATAACAAAAAAACCTCTTTTCTGATGAAGAATATCATGACCAAACAACCATTGAATACTGACACTGACCAATCAAAAGCTGCTAGCGACTTCGTATGGTCACAAACTTTGAAAACGGAACCACCGACTATCGAAACGCATCCATTTGGGCCCGTATTGCCGCCGGATGCTACGGTTATGATGATGGGTAGCTTTCCACCCACCGCTGATAAATGGGCCATGAGGTTTCACTATCCCAACTTTCATAATGATATGTGGCGCATTTATGGACGTGTTTTTTTTGACAATGCTGATTATTTTAGAGTAGGGGACGAAAAGCGCTTTGATCCTGAACGTATTCGCGCTTTCTTGTTTGAGCGTGGTATTGCCTCTTGCCCCACAGTAGTACAAGCGGTTCGCGAGACTGGCAACGCCTCAGATAAAAACTTAACAGTCGTCACGACTGTTGATTTAGATAATATTTTGCCACAAGTACCGAAGGTAAATGCTTTATTCACTACGGGTGGCAAAGCCACGGAAGTCTTACTTAACTTGCTACCGACTCCGCCTCTTAAGTCTAAATACCCCAAAACCAATCAAAATATCGACTATCCTTACCAATGGCATGATGTTGAACAAGGCTATATTGCAGAGCAAGTGAATGATTTGATTCTATATAGGTTGCCTTCTACCTCACGCGCTTACCCATTGGCCTTAGATAAAAAGGTCGCAGCTTATAAAGAATTCTTTAAGAAGGTAGGTAAGTTATAAAATAGCGTAAAGCATAGTTATAAAATGAATTATAAGAATAAATATTCATAGTAGACGGTCATAAATAATAAATTCCCGATTATTCTTGTTACTAACATCCTGATAACTGTAGTAGTATTCTTGAACCTAAAAACGGTCAGTATAAAGAACTTGCAAACAGTTCCAAAACTCCTTGACCCCTACTTCAAACTGCGTATAATACGCCCCTATCGAAACAGAGCTGCTTCAAATAATATAGATATCCTCTATTATTATAAAATAAGAAGATTGGCAATTGGAGTTTAAAACTAACTTTAGGAACCAATCAAATAGTTCTTGACACCCATCCTAAAACCTATATAATACGCCCCTCAGCAAAGGAAGCTGGTTAAATAAGTAACACGCTTATAACCTGACTAACTTGATTGAGACGAATTAGAACAAAGGGTTGACAGACTATTTCATTATGATATACTAGTCAGCTCGCTAATTAAGAAAGGCATATTTGCTGAGTACTGATTAGAGTGAAACAGATTACTCTTATACTGGACGACAGTTAAGAGCACTATTTAAAAGCATAACTAAAGAACAACTTGTGTGGATTTTTGCTGATTCAGAA
Source organism: Psychrobacter urativorans (assembly GCF_904846675.1). GTDB lineage: Bacteria > Pseudomonadota > Gammaproteobacteria > Pseudomonadales > Moraxellaceae > Psychrobacter > Psychrobacter urativorans_B. The sequence continues at coordinate 66,946 of NZ_CAJHBT010000014.1, forward strand.
TGCTAAAAAATAAAGTTGACTATTTCTTCTTTTCGGAGAAATTATTAACTATAAAAATTATCATTTAAGACAGCAAGAAAACTCAAAGTTAATTCATTACGAACATATACGAAGAGCGTAATTGCCAGATTAAATGAGCCAAGTTTCGTAACCTCTTTAAAGGGTTACATAGCAAGATTAAACTGAAGAGTTTGATCATGGCTCAGATTGAACGCTGGCGGCAGGCTTAACACATGCAAGTCGAGCGGAAAC
>NZ_CAJHBT010000015.1 GCF_904846675.1 Psychrobacter urativorans
CTATATTATTTGAAGCAGCTCTGTTTCGATAGGGGCGTATTATACGCAGTTTGAAGTAGGGGTCAAGGAGTTTTGGAGCTTAAATAATTGATAGTCTTTTAATCCCAGTTAAAGTTAGAGATAAAAAAAGAGCCACCATAAATAGGGTGGCTCTTTTTAGGATCGAAGACGGAAGCTATGCCACCTATAAGCTTTATATGAGTTTGAGTCTGTATTTTATATGTAACCTCTATCTCTACACTTTACTTTTCAACGTAGTAACAATGCCTGATAAAGCGTAAATGATACCAATCGCTAAGATACCAACGGGTATATCATACAGTACTACGCTCATAACCAATACGCCCACAATTAAGGCGACGAAAGGAACTTTCTTTTTATCGAACTCTTTAAAGCTATAGTACTTGACGTTACTGACCATTAATAAACCACAAATGACTACCCACGCGGCAAATAAGGTCGTAATTAGCGCATCATATTGACCTACCCACTGGTTATGATCGACAGCAACCATAACAGCAGACGTCACTAAGATAGCAGCAAGCGGACTTGCAAGACCAACAAAGTACTTTTTATCCACTGTACCAACCTGGACGTTAAAACGGGCTAAACGAAAAGCACCGCAAGCGGTAAAGACAAAAGCACACCCAAGTCCGATGCGACCTAATGGTTCTAGCGCAAAGCTATAAATCAAAATAGCTGGAGCAATACCAAAAGCCAGCATATCTGCTAATGAGTCATATTGCTCACCAAATGGGCTTTGCGCATTCAGCATTCGCGCAACCCTACCATCTGCACCATCAAGAATAGCCGATAAAAAAATTGCTAGTGAAGCTTTGTAGAATTCACCTTGAGTACTGGCTAAGATAGAGTAAAAGCCAGATAACAGCGACAAAGTAGTAATCAGATTGGGTGCTAAATAAACACCACGGCTAACCACTCGTTTGCCTTCTGTGATTTCCGCTTCAATCACCTCAAAGGTTAGACCATCATAGCTATCATTATCTGCTAAGCGAATATCAAAGTCATGCTCATTCGCAAAGGGCGGCTGGGTAGCAGCACTGTCTTGTAATAGAGGTTCTTTTGATAATCCGTCGTTCAGATGACTAGCCTCTGTACGATTGTTATTTAAGCTATTAGGTGATTGCTCAGTCTTCATAACAGTGTCCTTATTCGCCAACTAACCAGCGCACATTGGTGGCGCTATCAGGAGATAAGTCTGGCGCATCCGCAACTTTTAGTATCGGTTGTAAGAAGTGTAAGATTTCACGCGCGTGGTTATCAAACTGCCAAGGCGGATTAATGATCAACATACCGGTACCGTTAAGACCGACAGCAATATCATTAGGATAAATATTGAGCTCACAAACCAGTTGGCGTCTCATCTCAGTACGTTTCAGTTTTTTATAGAAAAGCTCGACGGCATCAATGTTCTTAATCGGGAACCATAATGCATAAGTACCCTGTGGCCACTTATTATAAGAATGCACCAATAAATCAATCAAACGCGTAAAGTCTTTGTGTTCCTGCTCATAAGGCGGATCAAGTAAAATTAAACCACGTTTCTCTTTTGGAGGAATGACCGCAGCAATACCTTCAAAGGCATTACGATGATGAATACCGATTGGTAATTTATGCAATTGATAATTTAGCGCATCATACTCACTGGCTTTGGCTTCAAATGCTTCACCGCGAACGCTAGCTTCAGGATGCTTTTCAACATGATGGGCAATCCACCACGGTGAACCAGGATAGACTTTATTGTCGTAAGTGAAGCGGGCTTGCTTGATACCTTCCACATATTCTTTGATGGCAGCGGGTGCTTTTTCGGTATCGGCCTTCATGATGGCTTGGACGCCACCTTTAGATTCACCGGTTTTGCGCGCCTCTTCACTACTAAGTGAATACAGTCCACGACCGCCATAAGCGTCAAGCACATAGAAAGGCTTTTCCTTCTGGCCTAATTGATTGAGCAATTGTACCAATAAAATGTGTTTGACCACATCAGCAAAGTTACCGGCATGATAGGCGTGTTTATAATTCATAAGTTCAAAAGTTTAAATAAGAAAAATTGCATCTATGGTAGCATAGGATTAGTAAAAGATAACGATGGTTTTGGTAAAAAGGCATGATTGATAACTGATAGACAAAGGTAACTATCAATAAGATGCATATAAGCCCTGCAACAAAGTCAATAAGGTATGAAATGACAGAGATTATTAGCAATCTTGACGTAGCAGACTTAAGCCTAACAGAATTAGACGCTGACAGTCTGATAGGTGAGCATAACCCGCCACTACTAACTTCTCATATTAATGAAGCAGTTGGAAGTACGCTTAATCAACACGAGCTGCAAACTTCTGATTTCGACGTTAATTGGGAAGACAGGCTTACTGATGCACTGCTTGATGACTTGACTAATAATGGCTGGATTATTATTGACGATGTCTTTAATAAAAAAGCGCTATTAGCATTGCAGACAGAGAGCGGCTTTATTGATTATCGAGATGCAGCGCTCACTGCTGGTATTCATGTTAGTGACATTCGCGGCGATAAAATACGCTGGATTACCCAGAATTTTTTTGCAGGCTTTTATTATCTTCAAAGTATTAATGCGCTGGCTACCGTGTTTAATCGCAGCTTATTCGCCGGCGTTCGTCACAGTGAGGCGCATTATGCTTGGTATCCAGTCGGCTTTGGCTATCAATGGCATAGCGACAATCCTGCTGGCCGCAATGAGCGTATCATCTCAGCAGTTTTTTATCTTAATGATGAATGGGCGACAGAAGATGGAGGCGCGTTAGAAGTGATTGATAATGATGGCCAACATCATAACGTCATGCCGGCTGCCAATCGCTTAATAGTATTTGATAGCAATCTGCAACATCAAGTGCAGATTGCCAATCGACGACGTTACTCTATTGCGACTTGGATGCGCCGTGATGGCTTAGTGCCTTTCGTTGAAGATACTTAATACTAAAAACACCTAATATTGAAAATAATTCAAATAATAAACCATTAGCATAACCACTCCTTATCCTTAATCATTTCTAACTTTAAAAAAGGTTCCCAATGTCAAATCATGACGCAACAGTAAAAACGGCTAATAATAACGAAAGTATAAAAAACTCTGAGACAGATACTCATCAGCAAGCGACTTTGGAATTGAGCATAGCGCTGATGGAACGTCCTTCGGTAACGCCTGACGATACTGATTGCCAAGATATCTTGTCAGCGCGACTCGAGCAAGCAGGCTTTGACTGCGAGTTTATGTACTTCGGTGACAAAGCCCAAAGCGGTGAACATGCTGAAGTCAAAAATTTATGGGCGCGGGGTGGAACGACTGAACCCGTTATTTGCTTTGCCGGTCATACCGACGTGGTACCTACCGGCGATGAAAATAATTGGACCTATCCGCCATTTACCCCAACGCTTGCTGATGGTTATCTGTGGGGGCGCGGTGCTGCTGATATGAAAACTGGTATTGCCGCCTTTACCGTTGCTGCCGAACGCTTTGTGCGTAATCACCCACAACATAAAGGCTCTATTGCATTCTTAATTACCTCCGATGAAGAAGGGCCGTCAATTAATGGCACGGTTAAAGTCATCGAAACGTTAGAAGCACGTAATGAAAAGATTACTTACTGCTTGGTTGGTGAGCCATCGAGTACCGATACCTTAGGCGATATCATCAAGAATGGCCGTCGCGGCTCATTGGGTGCCGTCTTAACCGTAACTGGCACACAAGGTCATGTTGCCTATCCGCATTTAGCATCCAACCCTATTCATGCCGCCCTACCAGCGTTGACAGATCTGACTGGAGCATCTTGGGACGCTGGTAACGACTATTTCCCTGCTACCTCTCTACAAATATCAAATCTTAATGCCGGTACTGGTGCAACCAACGTCATTCCTGAAACCCTAGAAGTAGTATTCAATTTTCGTTTTTCGACTGAAACCACGGCAGATGAGCTAAAGGCTAAAACCCATGCCCTATTTGATAAGCATTTCAAAGACAGTAAAGCTAGCTATGAGATTAATTGGAAGCTCTCCGGTGAGCCTTTTTTAACCCCAGAAGGTAAATTAGTTTCGGCATGCCAGCGAGCGATTAAGTCAGTGACTGGAACTGATACTACCTTATCAACTTCTGGTGGTACATCAGACGGACGTTTTATTGCCCCAACGGGTGCGCAAGTCGTTGAGCTGGGCGTACGTAACGCCACTATTCACCAAGTTGATGAAAAAGTAGAAGTTGATGATTTAGGACAATTAGCACAGATATATGAGGGGATTCTAGAGAACTTACTGCTTGATTAGAAAATATTAATTTAGGATGTGAAAAAGCGCCACCTGACTCAGGTTTAGCGCTTTTTTATTATGAATAAATACAGTTAAAACTACTCTCAATCTTTAATATACTTAATAATCATTTCACCTAGGGTCGTCATGCTAGTTGTGTCCCCGTTCCTTTGAATTAGACCTAAACGTAGCAATGTATCTGTATAACTATCTTGTAAAGCAGCTTTCTCTAGTTGTTCATTTTCTAATTGTTCATTTAACCCAGTAAAAGCCTTAGATATCGGATGCAGAATTTCTGGATATTGTTGAGCCAAATCATAATGCGGTCCTTGCCCCAGTATTGGTTCAAGAGAATAATATATCAACCAAATGACTTCAGGATCAGTTAGCTCTCTAAATATATTAAGAATTTTCTTTGACTCTTCATATTTTAGAGTTTCTTCGCCTAAAGATTTTCCAAGAATAGAAGCTAGTCTTTCTTTACGTTCACGACTTATCGAGCGAGAAGCTTGCAGCATCCCTTCTTCTAATAAATCTATACCTTCCTCACTAGCCAAATTTACTTTAAAGTACTCGAGTTTATCATCGATTTGAGATACTTTTAAATCAAGTGCTTGCAGAAAAACTACTATACGTTCAAACCTCAAGTTTGGCACAACGTTATCAAGCAGTTCTGAAACTAAAGCTCCTATATATGGAAGTGTACCTGCTACTGCTTTAGCAACACTAACCAACCTATCATTAGAGTTTGGTTTTGATGGATTCATTATTAATCCAAAATAATAGCTGAAACTTAATATTGTCAAAGTCACTTTATTTAACTAGTCCACCTCATTAACTCTATTCTTTTAAATAGACTATAAAATGCTTTCGTTTAGTTTTTAAGTGTCAGTTTCATGTCTTAATAGCTCTACTCAATACCAATATAAAGATCAACTTGACCGTATTCTAGATTACCATCGATATAACGCTCAAAATCGACATCGTAAACTCGGGTGTGCTCACAGCTTGGATCATTGAAATATTCCCAAACCTTCTCCCAAGCATTCATCACCGTATTAGGCATGTTACCTTGTTCAGAGAATACCAAATACTTTCCTGTAGGAATGGTCACTGTCACCATATTACTAACATTAGGAATAGCGTCATTACCTAACTGAGCTTGCTGGCTGCTAGTCTTCCAACTGGCTACTACATCAAAAGCGCCAATATCATCATCGCTCTCATAGTTATGATAAATACCATAAATATCCTCACCTTCTTCAAGATGACTCACATGACCTTGATAGAAATTTTGCCATAATCTACCTAACTTGGCAGTTTCATGGCTGGTTTCAGCGATATTGGTCGTACAAATGCCAATGCCTTTACAAGCTAGCGCTTCGGTTAGCTCTTTAATTTGTGAAGTCATGATGCTGCCTGTCCTGTTTTTTATCTAAGGTCATGGTTAAAGTAGAAGAATTGAACTAGTCGGCCTCATCAATCCAATTCATTTGAATCGACTCTAAGATGCCCTCGTTCGATTTGTTTGGGTCATCATCAAAGCCTTCAAGCTCTGTGACCCAGCGATGCAAATCGGTAAAACGAACGTATTGTGGATCGGTCTCAGGGAATTTCTCATAAAGCTCAATAGCAACATCTAAGCTATCTGTCCATTTTAATGGTTGCGGGGTCATAATTGCTCCTTAAAATTAAATATGAATATGATCAAGTCAATACGCTGTATCGTAGCAAACTTATCCTGATGATGTATAGCCAAGTATAAAAGTTTACAAGTGTTATTGATTTGGCGCAGATTTTATAGCTGTTTGGTGTGTATTCCATGAAGTGATGACATCGGTTAGCTTGGTATCATTCATATCCAGACAGCTTGGCGCACATTTACCTTGTTTATCCATCAATACGAACTTAGTCATGCCAACCGCCATTAGCTGGCTTTTTACCAAAAAACGATGCTCAAAGTAAACGTACTTTTGATCCCAACCAACAAGGGTGCTATTCACAGCCATTTTATCTAAAAACTTAATTTCTTTAAGGTAAACTATTTCCTGCATGGCAATAATCCATTGCAAGGGCTCCAATCCTTTTTGATGACAACACGTCAGCAACCAGCGCGTGACATTAAGTTCAATGAAGGATAAATAGCGATAATTGGGCAAATGATTACGAAAGCCCATATCATGAGGCAATACGCGGTAGCTGCGCACAATAGGCGATGTTAGCATCTCTATACTGAGCTGCTTGTAAACCGACTGCAGTTTAAGTTGCTGCGTAAGCAAGCTGGTCATGATAAAAAACCGCAGTAACATATTCATGGCAACTCTCTTATTAGATGGCAACTGTTAAAAGTAATGATGGATAACAGGTTTTAAAAAAGACAAAGGTAAATTGACTTAACGAAAAAAGCCACCTCAGTAGCTTTTAGTATGTCTGAATAGCTCTAAAGAGAAATACTCTTATAGATATTTTAGCATCATTATTTATTCTCAACAGTTAACAACCTAGACGCCAGCGGTTAGTTTACGGTACGCTGAATGAGATTTCATAATACCGAAAAAATTTGCTGTATTAATAATAAGGAATAAACGATGTATTTTGTACTTTCCCCCGCCAAAGCCTTAAATGAGAATGATGCTGTGCCTTTAAACCTTGGTAATCACTATAGCCAGCCAGCATTCATTGACAACTCAACTCAGCTAATGAAGAGCCTCAAAAGTAAAGATCCGCTAGATTTACAAGAATTAATGAGCATCTCAGCCGAGCTTGCTACTTTAAATGCTGCGCGCAATCAAGAGTGGCAGCTGCCATTTACCATTGATAATGCCAAACCTGCCAGCTATCTATTCGATGGTGATGTCTATACTGGACTCGATAGTTATAGCATGGATAAAGAGGCTATACTTTATTTAAATGAACATCTGGGGATTTTATCAGGATTGTATGGGGTGCTAAAACCATTAGATTTGATGCAACCGTACAGGCTAGAGATGGGCACTAAACTTAAAAATGAGCGCGGCGATAATTTATATGATTTTTGGGGCGAACAAATTACCGACTTATTGAATGAACGTATCAAAACAGCACCGTCAGATAGTAACGATAACATTTTGATTAATCTGGCATCAAATGAATACTTTAAAGCAGTCAAAAAAAAAGCGCTGGATGCAGAAATTATCACGCCACGCTTTGAAGATGAGAAGAATGGAAAGTACAAAGTGATTAGCTTTTATGCCAAAAAAGCACGTGGCCTAATGGTGAAATACGCGGCTGATAATAAGCTTACTAACGCTGAGCAGCTTAAGAAATTTAATCTAGCAGGGTACTATTATTGCAAAGACGCGTCTGATGATAAGATGTGGACGTTTAGACGAGATGTAGCTGACCAATAATAAAATCTTTAAGTCTATTAGATGAATACAAAAAAAGCCCCAACTCAATTAAGTCGGGGCTTTTTCTTAGCTGTTATCAAAAACAGATATCATTAATGACTTTCAGCTAACGGGAACACTTAAGGGTTAGTACAGTTTACATCATACCGCCCATTCCGCCCATACCACCAGCACCGCCGCCCATAGCAGCCATACCGTCATCGCTTTCTGGCAGGTCAGTAATCATGGCCTCAGTAGTAAGCATCAAGCCGGCAATAGAAGCCGCGTTTTCTAGTGCTGAACGCGCAACTTTCGCTGGGTCAAGAATACCCATCTCTAACATGTCGCCATATTCACCCGAAGCAGCATTATAACCATAGTTACCGCTACCACTTTTCACTTCGTTAACGACAACTGAAGCTTCTTCACCTGAGTTAGTTACGATTTGACGTAGTGGTGCTTCCATCGCGCGACGTAAGATATTGATACCCGCGTCTTGGTCATCGTTATCGCCTTTAAGCTCAGCAAGTGCATTCATGGCACGAACTAATGCAACACCACCGCCAGGTACAACGCCTTCTTCAACCGCAGCACGGGTTGCATGTAGGGCATCGTCAACGCGGTCTTTCTTCTCTTTCATTTCAGTTTCAGTAGCCGCACCAACTTTGATAACTGCGACGCCGCCTGATAGTTTTGCCATACGTTCTTGAAGCTTCTCTTTGTCGTAGTCAGATGTTGACTCTTCAGCTTGACGAAGAATAGATTCAACGCGCTCATCGATGTCTGCTTTATTACCAGCGCCATCAACGATAACGGTGTTTTCTTTACCGACAGTGACTTTTTTAGCCGTACCAAGCTGCTCAAGAGTAGCCGTCTCTAAGCTCAGACCAATTTCTTCTGAGATAACGGTACCGCCTGTAAGAGTGGCGATATCTTGGAGCATCGCTTTACGACGATCGCCAAAACCTGGTGCTTTTACCGCACAAGTTTTTAAGCCGCCACGCATGTTATTCACAACCAAAGTGGCCAATGCTTCGTTTTCAACATCTTCAGCAATGATCAGCAAAGGTTTGCTTTGCTGCATGACTTGCTCAAGTAAAGGTACGATTTCACGAATATTGCTAATTTTTTTATCAACGAGCAAGATATATGGGTTTTCAAATTCAGCCGTTAAGCTGTCTTGCTTATTAGCAAAATATGGGCTGATATAACCACGGTCAAACTGCATACCTTCTACAACTTCTAAGGTATCTTCAAAGCTTGAACCTTCTTCAACGGTAATAACGCCTTGCTTGCCGACTTTTTGCATCGCTTGCGAAATCAATTCACCGATTTTAGGGTCTGAGTTAGCAGAGATAGAACCGACTTGGGCAATGGCTTTTTCGTCGTCAGCTGAAGTAGATAGCAGATGAATTTGTTTAACGCCTTCGCGAACGGCTTGATCAATACCGCGCTTTAAATCCATTGGATTCATGCCAGCGGCAACTGATTTCATGCCTTCTTGCAAGATTGATTGCGCCAATACGGTTGCAGTAGTCGTACCATCACCAGCCACATCATTCGTACGGCTAGCCACTTCACGAACCAACTGTGCGCCCATGTTTTCAAATTTGTTTTCAAGCTCGATTTCTTTGGCTACTGACACACCATCTTTAGTGATGGTCGGAGCACCAAATGACTTATCAATAACTACGTTCCGACCTTTAGGGCCTAAAGTAACTTTAACTGCGTTTGCTAGGATGTTTACGCCATCCATCATTTGTTTGCGGGCATCGCTGCCAAACTTTACGTCTTTTGCCATGGTAAATTACTCCAGTAATATATTTGAATGAGTTGATAATATTGTTAAGAATACGCTTGAATAAGTTATCTGTTGTTATAAGGGCGCGACTTTAGTTTTAAACCCTTAATACCTCTCTATAAGAATTTTTATCCTTAAATGATGAGGATGTTTTTATAGAGAACAGTCTCATTATTCCTTAGCCTTCTAAAACGCCCAACACATCAGATTCTTTCATAATTAGTAGCTCTTCGCCGTCAACTTTAACAGTTTGACCAGCATATTGACCGAACAACACTTTATCACCAGTTTTGACATCTAAGGCGCGCGTGTCGCCATTGTCACGAATCTGGCCGTTACCAGTCGCTAAGACTTCACCTTGCGAAGGTTTCTCTTGAGCGGAACCAGGCAACAAAATACCACCAGCAGTTTTTTTCTCTTCTTCTATGCGGCGGACGACAATACGGTCATGTAAAGGACGAATGTTCATCGATATGACTCCAAAAATTATTAGTTAGTTTGAGGGTTTTTAAAATTTAAGAAACTCAATTCCAATATCTTCAAGAAAGTGCACTATCTTAAAAAACAATTACCTTAAAGATAATCATTGAGCTTGTCCCCAACAGTGGGGCCAAGGTGAAATAGCTTCAAGCCCAAAGCCGGAAAAATTACAATAATACTGCATAGAAAGTGCTAATAATCAGCTGTTATTAATAATGCGTAACAACACGGTAGCGGGTGGCAACACTGACAACAAAACCCAAACGGCTTCTGCTGTTATCATCCTTGAAAAGGTAACAAGATATAACCATTATAGACAATTGACCACTACAGCAACTTAATGAACAATGAACCAGCGATAACAACAGCCTAAATAATATTATGCAAAAAACGCTAGTATATTAAAAACGTAACAGGTACATCAATTAAGGAATATCCATGAACTTATCAGCACCAGAAACTCACTTTACACATACAAAACCTCGCAACAAGCTCTTATCCTCCTTGACAATGGGTGCTAGCATTGCTGCTATTGGAGCCTTGAGTATGACCGCCCCCACTATTGCTAGCGCAAAAACCGTTCAACCATCAAGTGCTAATTACAACTTTACCGTTGAAGATAAATATAAAGGCACGGCGACCCGTACCTTGAGTAAATCAGGTAATGTCTGGAAATATAATGTTAAAGCTCGTGTCGCAGGTGTCGCTAGTGCCGCGCAAAGCAGCAACTTTGCAATAGTCGGCGATAATGTATCCCCCACTCAAGCTAGCACTACTTATAAAATATTCGGTATCGGCCGCACCCATAACCTCAATTTTAATGGCGGTAAAAAACAAGTGATCAGTACTTATAAAGGCAAATCAATCAATCTAAATATGGCTCAGCAAGCATTTGACGATTTAAGCCTTGAGGTTCAAATTCGCCAAGACTTATTGAATGGTAAATTCTCTGGTAATTACTATATGGCGAAAAAAGATAAAATTGAAAAAACGCCTTTTAAAAAATCAGGCAACCCTAGAGTGACTGTCCCCGCTGGCACCTTTGATACTGTCCGCGTTGACCGTATCCATGATGACAATAGCCGCTCGACCAGCTTTTGGTTAGCGCCAAGCTTAGATTATCTGCCAGTGAAAGTAAGCCAGATAAATGGTGGTAAAAAAATGGACTTAGAATTGACCAAAGTTAATTAATTCATAAGTAATTTAGCTTAGAGCGACCTGAATCTAACTAACTTAATTTTGATAGTTAAAAACCCTTATAAATAAAAAAGCTGCATCCTAAAAATAAGGCGCAGCTTTTTATTGGTTGAAAGTAAAGCATTACCCAGTATTGACGACCATCTAATTGTTTAGCGAGAACGCGGCTGCTTAACGACATTATTCATCGATGGTAAACGCTTTAATAGCAAAAACAACCATGTATTAATCAATAATAACAATACAAAATCAAGCAGATAAACCGAAATTTCAGCCCAACTACTACCGTAAACACGAGTAAATAATACCACTCCGCTAGCCCCCAAATATACTAAGGTCAACATACTACCGACCAACAGCGCATAAGGTGAGCGGCCACGTAACATCCACGGCGTTAATATAAATGCCGGTACTAGCCACAGCGCTTGCCATACGATACCGCCAATGATATCGGGATTCATCGGGTTAAAAATACTGATTAAAATAGGCAGTCCTAGCAAGCGATAGACTAGCCAAGCTAACCACGTCAGCATTAAGCGCTGCTGCATTGGGGCAATAGGTTTACTGCGCTTCACAGGCTTACCCAATTTATTTGGCGGCATTTGGCTAGTAGCACGATTAGGATTGTTCGGCATTAGAGGGGGGTATTTCCTAATTTAGGATATTGTTTTTAGACATACAAATGGGACTGGAATAAACAGACTATTCTCGCTTAGCGATTCCAGTCTGCTTGCGTTAGTACGGTGGTACTTGTAGTACCGATAGCAAGACGACGACCTTGGGCAATGGCATAAGCTAGCGTCTCGGTCGTACAATGATTAGAATAATAAAGCACCAATACATAAGAGGTGGTTTGGCTCATTGGTACCGCTTCCTTATAAACTAATTTTGATAACATCGTTCATACTTATTGTTAACATTCATAAGCACATTATGCCCGACTCACCAGCCGACATGCAAACATAGCTGACTAAGACTATTATTAGCAGGACTGTTATTGGCAGCACTATTATTGACAATGCTAAGTATTTTGACACAAATAATTGGCAGATGCCGCCAGTATATTTTTGTTAAACTATGGCTACTTTTATCCTCTTAAATGGACGACATGGAAAACTTATTAAAGAAACTCCCTTTTGCACAGCAGCGCTGGTTTCAGTTTTTACAATTTTTAACGCGGCATTTTCTGGAAGATAACTGCCAACAAAAAGCTGCCTCCCTTACCTATACCACCTTGTTGTCAATTGTGCCGATGTTGACCGTATTATTGATGATTTTATCTTCGGTTCCGGCACTGGCTTCAGTTAGAGCGCAGATTTATGAAGTTATTTATAGCAACTTGATACCGCAATCAAGCCTTCAAGTCAGTAAATATATTAATAGTTTCGCTGAGAAATCGACTAATCTGACCGCGATTGGGGTGACGTTTCTATTTGTCACCACCATCATGACTTTGACCACTATTGAGCGCGCCTTTAATCAGATTTGGCGAGTGGAAGGTCGTTCGGGTGGCATCAAAAGTATGCTGCGCTATTGGACGATAGTTACCTTGGGGCCATTGGTACTGGCCTCGGCATTTCTCGCCTCAAGTGCGGTACAGAGTCTCAGTTTTTTAAACCGGCAAATTGCCGGTTATGGAATTGATTGGTCATTTTGGGTACAAATGGTATCGATTGGGATAACGGTAGCCGGCTTCGTCGGTATGTATTGGTTTATCCCGAAAGCACGTGTACCGGTGAAAAGTGCTGTTATTGCTGGGGTTTTTGTGGCAATTATATTTGAGCTGCTCAAACATGTCTTCGGTACCGTGATGACTAACTTTACCAGCTATGAGGCTATTTATGGTGCGTTTGCTGCCATACCGATTTTCTTATTATGGATTTATCTGTCGTGGAATTTAATCCTATTAGGCGTCGAGATTAGCTATACCCTAACGATTTTTGAAACCGAGGAAGTTTATCCCCGTCATCCGCTACTCAGTTTGCTGGATATGCTTAATTTGGTGTATATCCATCATCTAAAAGGCACTGCGGTTGGTGAGCAAGAGCTGCGCAATGTGTTGGGTCGTAAAGAATTACCAAAATGGTACACCTATATTAACTACCTTAAAGACAGCAATTTAATTACCATGACCGAAGATAATGGTTATGTGCTTAAAAAAGACTTGAGCAAAATGACCTTATGGGATTTTTATCGGACGCTACCTTATCCGCTACCGATTAAAGATGAGCTTAAAGAGATGAAAAGTGAAGACCAAAAGCCGTGGCTAGGCTTGTTGGTAAATCGATTTGAGACTACAGAAGCTTGTGCTAAAGAGCAGCTTAATTTACCGTTAGCAGCTATCTTTGCCCATAGTGAGCCGCGCAAAAAATCATCTGATGACTATCAAGATGAAGCAAAGCAACACCATAGCAAACTTAAAATTAGCAAGCACAACGTTTCAGAGGATAAAAGCACGCCGCGCTTTGATGCCGTTGCCTATGATAAAAACAGTGCTATTGAGCGTGATAATAACAACCATGAAACCTTAATTCCGGATGGCGATAGCAATAACGATAGTAACAGTCATAAGCAGACAGAAAGTTATATTAAAAATGATGATAAGCGCAATATCATTACTGAAGCTGACAATCCAGAAGCAAATAAATAGTGTTTATAAAATCAGTATGCCAGTATAAAAGTTAGTTAAGTCGTATTAGCAATAGAAAAATCTGCAACTATTTCGGAGCTTATGGCCGTGCGTAACAACGATGAGAGTAATATGCCGGAACGCAATGTGTCTAAAGTTAATCTGCCGAAACGCACAGTAATGACAATCCTCGACTGGATCAGGCGGTTTGTGCATCTATGGTCGCTACAGACCTTAGCCAGCTTACCTGAACGCCTAAAAAACTTGTGGCAGCAATTGATTGGCTCCTACTGGTTTATACCGACGGCATGTGTGCTACTCGGTATAATGTTGGCACCTATTTTAGTCACTATTGACCAGCAGTTTGATCGTGCAACCGTAAAAGAGATTAGCTTCGCATTCACCGGTGATGACAATGCAGCACGCGCTATCATGACTGCTATTGCGGGGGCGGTACTGGGCGTAGCTGGGACAACTTTCTCGATTACCATTGCCGTATTATCGATGGCCTCCTCACAGTTTGGACCACGGCTGCTACGTAACTTTTTGACCGATACCCCAAACCAGTTTGTACTTGGAGCCTTCATTGGTACTTTTAGCTACAGCTTGTTGGTTTTAAAGTCTATACATAAGCAAGATGTTGATTTTGGTGTGCCACAATTGGCAGTGACTTTTGCCATTATCATGGCCATTATTTGCGCGTTACTACTAGTATATTTCGTCCAGCACATGGTACACGCCATTCAAGCGTCGCACGTTATTCAAGATGCCAGTAATGATGCGATCAAAAATATTCATTATTGGTATAGTGACAATTGCGAGATTCAGCATCAGCGTGATGTGGCGCACCACGATATTAAACAATACCAGCACTGGCCGGCAACGCCTATATATGCTCCAAAATCCGGTTATCTACAGCAGATTTATATTGAGTCGCTAATGGCGCTAGCACAAGATTATAGCAGTGTAGTACAGATACATAGCAATCTTGGCAACTTTGTCACGGATCGAAATATTATAGGTTATTTTTACCAGCGCCCTGCCAATCATGCCAGCAATCGACAAAAAAACAAAACGCCAAATCTAGCTACTATATCGCGCCCGCCCGATGGGCTATTTTGGCAGCGCTTTGCCAGTTGTATTCAACTTGAAAATCGTCCAGTCCATTCTAATGATATTGCGTATAGCTTGGGACAAATGACTGAGATTGCCGTACGGGCGCTATCACCAGGGATTAATGATCCTAAAACGGCTGTGAACTGCGTACAGTCCTTAACAGCTTGCCTCAGCGTAATGTTACGCCGGCAGCCACCCAGTCCTTATCATTTTTATATCCCCCCGCATGACAGTGCGGTATCTGATACGACTATTAAGCAGCCACGCATTGCTATATTAGCGGTCATTACTAAAACGCCTACTATAGCTGACTTTATCGATACCTCACTGGGTGAGATACGCCGCTATGCTACCGCTGATTTAATGGTATTAAAAGCGCTTTGTAAAGCGCTGACCGACCTTAATTATGCACGAATAAATAACGCCCAACGACAGACGCTACTGCACGAGCTGGCGTTAATTGAGCGTGCAGGAGCAGAGAATCTTGGTTATCGCGAATTAGTAGCAGACTTGGTTGCCATGTGTCAGCAAGCACGGCAGTTTATTCATGATGACAACGCTCAGCACCAATATTTTGAGTATATTAGCGAGTTTTCCGCCCATATCGAAAAAGAGCTCCAAACTGAATCCAGCTAGTTTTTTATGTTATTAAGGCCCTGTCTGTAAATTAGAGTCTATATATAGACTCTACAGTCTGCAATATAAGTAAAATAACAAAATTATTACTGTACCTGACTTTTGCAGCCGTTAGCCTTATGACAATTTTTTATATTAACCTGAGACTCCCTCTATGGCATCTGCAACCAGCCTGACCATGCTTGAAATCAGCGCCATATTCTTATCGATCACCTCCTTATTAACCTATGTTAATCATCGCTTTATTGGACTACCGACCACTATCGGAGTAATGGTTATCTCTATATTGCTGTCTATTATGGCAATATTTTTAGGGTTTTTAGGGTTTGATCAGCTGATCAATTATGAAGTCAGCTTGTTAGACCAGCTGGATTTTACCGAGGTATTACTTGATGGCATGCTCTCCATGCTACTGTTTGCGGGAGCATTACATGTCAATATTAGCGACTTAAAGCGCTATAAACTACCGATTGGTATTCTGGCATGTATTGGCACAGTCGTATCAGCGGTACTCATCGCCACGGCACTTTACTTTATGCTGCCGCTACTTGGCTTTGGTTTACCTTTCATTTGGTGTTTATTGTTCGGTGCTTTAATATCGCCTACCGACCCGATTGCGGTGATGGGAATTTTAGCTTCAGCGGGTGCACCCAAAAGCATCGAAACCGTCATCGCTGGCGAGTCGTTGTTTAATGATGGTATCGGCGTGGTTATCTTTGTGATACTACTGGGGATTTTATCTAGTGGCGATATTCCAACCGCGAACTATGTGGCACACACCCTAGCAGTCGAGGCTGGTGGCGGTATTGTATTTGGCTTAGTGTTGGGTGCCATTTTATATTACCTGCTTAAGAGCATTGATAGCTACCAAGAAGAGGTACTATTAACACTAGCGGGCGTGATAGGCGGTTATGCATTGGCCAGTCATTGGCATTTATCAGGACCACTGGCAATGGTGATGATGGGCTTAATGGTAGGTAACCGCGGACGCGAGCTGGCGATGAGTGACAAAACTCGGCATTATATTGATTTATTTTGGGAATTAATTGATGAAATTTTAAACGCAATTTTGTTTGTTTTAATCGGTCTTGAAGTGGTGATGATTGCCTATTCTGGAAACTTATTTATTGCCGCTGGTTTGACTATTATCATTGCCCTACTTGCTCGTCTTATCGTAGTCGGTATGACCACGAAGACCTTTAGCTATCAGCTTGATTTACCAACGGGCGCTTGGAAAGTATTAACCTGGGGCGGACTGCGCGGTGGTATTTCCGTAGCGCTAGTACTCCAGCTACCAACAGGAACGGAGCGCGATATTCTATTGGCTCTCACTTACGCGGTGGTAGTATTCTCTATCTTAGTTCAAGGGTTGAGTATTGGTAAAGTGGCCAAGACGATTTGTCCGCCTGAAGAAAAACCATTAGAGGTTTAGAGGAACAATAATATTGTACTTTAAGTTAAAATGAAAGGTAGTTTCAAGTAATAAGAAACCAGCACTAAAGATAACCTCTTTATGCTGGCTTTTATTATTGTCGTCAAAGTATCATCGCTTAGTAAAATCCTTTATGAGAATTTATTCTATATCAAACCCTTTCGTTTCATATTGCGATAAACCACAATTACAATAATAATATTTAGTGTTAAAACACCCAGTTTAAACCAGTCAAATGGGCTCACAATCAGGTAATACAGCTCGATGGGAATAAATATCACATAACCCAACACGCCAAACCAGTAAGCCCACGTTTTATCTTGCCATAACCCGTAAGCTTCAAGAAAACGCAGACTGGCATAAGCGAATATTAATAATAAAAACAGCGTCCAGTTTTTACTGGCTTGCTGGGCAATCTGTACCGTACTTTCAACTTGTGGAGCAAGCAGTTGACCGAAATATTGCCGCCAAGAGTGGGTAGCAGTCGACAGCCAACGCTCCATATCCGCATGCCACTGCCATAATGCCACCGCGCCTATCAGCGCGCCAATGCCTTTGACAACCTCGTAAATCGCGACCGCTTTGATAGATTCGCTGGATTCACTTACTTGATGCCGCGGGCTACTCTTATAACTATCACTATTTGCTAGCTTTTGCTGTTGACCCGCGCGGGATGGCTGCTGGCGACCATCCTGCCGGGGCACCTTAGCCAAAGAAAGTCTCCACGACACGACCTTGCAATTGCTGATTAAAGAAGGGCGTGTTTTTACCGCTGGACTGCATAGTTTCAGCGGTTACTTGCCAGGCAAGATTGGGATCGACCAATACTGCGCCACCGATATCTTCATATTGGGAAGTAATACCGGCGATTTTCGCAGGATTGAAGCAAATTTTATCTACCAGTTGCTCTAAGGTTAATACCTCATCGTGTACCAATTGACACGCCAGCGCCATAAAAGTATCGAAGTTAGAAATACCCGGCGTGCTGTCTTCAAACGGTGCTTTTTTAGCCGTGGCATTTAAGGGCTCATGATGACTACATATAGCATCAATAGTGCCATCTTTTAAACCGCGACGTAGCGCCTTTTGATCCGTATTACTACGCAGTGGTGGCAATACATAGGCCATAGCATTAAAGCCTTCTAGATTGTCATCGGTTAAATACAGCTGATGCATGGCCACATCACAAGTTACAGGCAGTTTTTTATTCTTCGCCCAGCGCATGAGCTCCACAGAGGATTTGCATGATAATTGGCTAAAGTGAGCGGCAATGCCGGTCTCCTCTACCATCAATAGTTGAGTGGATAATGCCACAGTCTCAGCAATCCACGGAATACCCTGCAGACCATGATACGAGGCGATATAGCCTTCGTGCGCGACCCCATCTTTTGATAAGCTGGGCTCATCAGGATAAAAGAACACCTTCATCCCAAAAGTCGCTGCGTACTCCAATGTCCGCAGCAGTACCAAATCATTGGTAAAAGGCTGGCGTGCGTTAGAGACCGCAATACAACCTCCTTTTTTGAGTCCGGCAATATTAGAAGGGCGCTCACCTTCTAATCCTGCGGTCAATGCGCCAAGGATATATAAATAAATGCCGCCATCCTCCAGCGCGCGCTCGCGCAAACCTTTAAGTAACGAGCCGTTTTCTAAAATAGGACTGGTATCTGGCGGTATGACCACGTGCAAGAAGCCATTAGCGCGTGCCGCTTTGCCTTCTGAAGCCAGCGTTCCATGCTGCTGTTGCCCAGGTTCACGCAAGCGCGCGCACAGATCTACTAAAGGTGGTAGTAGCCACATCTCGCGGCCAGCCTCTAGATTGGTAAGCTTATTTATAGCTGCACTGGGTAATGGTTTTCTAAAGGCTTTGGGCAGTAAATTGATGATCTGCGCATCGGTAGTGAGGGTGTTGGTCATGAGCTTTATTACCGTATTAATAATTAAAATAAAATATTTAAGTTATTTAAGTCATCAGGTGCAAAGAGCTAAAAGGTGCGTTAAGCGCCTAATTTTATCACCTATATTTAGTATTAACTATTAAGGTGCTGTCGCAGCTTGGTGAGCCCGTTGCCCTTCCATCACCAGCGACAATACTGCCATACGAAGGGCAATACCGTTATTCACTTGCTTTAAAATAACCGACTGCACACCATCCGCCACGCTTGAGGCAATCTCAATGCCGCGGTTCATTGGGCCCGGGTGCATAACCAGCGCATCAGGCTTAGCCAGCGCTACCCGCTCAGGGGTAATACCATAATGCTTATAATATTCACTAGATGAAGCGAGCAGCGGTGAGCCAATACGCTCGTTTTGTATTCTTAGCCCCATGATGACATCACAGTCAGTCACGCAGCGGTTCATATCTTCATAGACTTTTACGCCAAAACGCTCAATACCTTTGGGTAATAAGGTGCGTGGCGCAATGACACGAATGTCTTTTACCCCTAATGTCTGCAGAGCACTAATGTCTGAGCGGGCTACTCGTGAATGCTTAATATCACCGATAATAGCAACTGACAGCTCTTCAAATGGGCGTGGTGCTTCACGGTGAATGGTCAGCATATCCAGCATTCCTTGCGTTGGATGGGCATGCCAGCCATCACCGCCATTAATAATAGCAATATCTGGTGTGACTTCCGTCGCCATAAAATGCGCAGCACCTGACGCTGAATGCCGTACTACGAAGATATCAGCGGTCATTGCCTGCAAGTTCCATAGCGTATCGCGTAGGCTCTCGCCTTTCTTAGTACTAGAGCGCTCAATATCAATATTGAGTACATTTGCGCCTAGACGCTTTTCGGCCACTTCAAAGGTCGTTCGCGTACGCGTTGATGGCTCAAAAAACAGATTCATTACCGTATAACCGTCAAGCTCAGGGCTATTAATAAGCTGACCGTTATCATCAAAAAACGTTTCCGCTTTGGCAATAATAGCTTTTAGCTGCGCTTTATTTAGACCTTCTACACCCAAAAAGTGCCGAATACTGCCGTCGCTATTGAGCTGTGGTCGACTTAGTGAGGTATTAAGCCTTTGATGGATTGTATCGGGGTCGAACTTAGCATAGGCAGACGGCGAAACCGTATTTTTTGAACTGCTATTTATAGAATTTGACATAATGGCGAGTCTTTATTGTCGGTTTATATTAATTTAGTTTATATTGTATTGATTATAATTGCTGATTCATTTATAGCTATAAGTATAGAGACAGGGACATTTTGCTGCTAATTTGCTACACTTTACCGCAGCGGTTACAGCGGCCTAAAGTAAGTGGCACAGAACAAGTGGCATAAATGCAGTCGGCTGCTTTGTTGACTACTAAGAATAATAATAGAGCTAGTGTAGCTGATTTTATGGTCAGTACAAAGTTACCGTACAGGCTATTTGAATATTCGCTAATTTAGTAGCTCATTTCTCTTGATCTTATGTTTTTTCGCGCGTTTAGACTGACCTATTGAGTATTATTTCTGATGTTCAGCGCTCTTTAGCTTTCAGTCCCATTTATTAGGAAACCTTATGACGACCCTAACACACTACCTAAACGACCATACAGCCAATCCTGCGGTAAGTGACGTAATTACTACTATTACTGAGGTTGGCAAAACCATCTCGCAGTTACTTAGAAAAGGCGCATTGGCAGATATTCTTGGGGAAGCGGGCAATCAAAACATTCAAGGTGAGGACCAAAAAAAGCTTGACGTACTGGCTAATGACTTGCTGCTTGATGCCTTAGCTCAAAACTCACATTGCGCCGGTGTGGCCTCAGAAGAGCTTGATAACGCTACCCCTGCCAATGCTGATGGTAGTCTATTGGTGCTATTCGATCCACTCGATGGCTCATCAAACATTGATATCAATATGGCAGTTGGAACGATCTTCTCTATTCTACCTTATCAACGTCAAGGTGAGGATAGTGAAAATGAGGATTTTCTGCAAGCCGGTAATCAACAGTTAGCCGCAGGTTATTTATTATATGGCACCTCCACTATGCTGGCATTGACGGTAGATGACAATGTGCTCATGTTTAGCTTGGACCCAGATAGCGGCGACTATGTATTGATAGAAGATAAGGTTCAAATCGATGCTGACACCAGCGAATATGCTATTAATGGCTCCAACTATCGTTACTGGTGCGCCCCCATGCAGCAGTATATTGACGAGCTGATCGCGGGTAAAGATGGCGTTCGTGGTCGTAACTTTAACACTCGCTGGGTCGCTGCTATGGTAGGTGATGTCCATCGTATTCTTTGCCGTGGTGGTTTATTTACTTATCCTTTTGATACGAAAGATGCCAAGAAAGCCGGTAAACTGCGCCTGATGTACGAAGCCAATCCCATGAGCTTGCTCATTGAACGTGCTGGCGGCAGCGCAACGGATGCGGTTAATCGTATTCTTGATATTGAGCCCACCGATATTCATCAACGCGTTCCTGTAGTACTGGGTAGCAAAAACGAAGTCAGTTATGTCAAAGACTTGCATATGCAACATGCTAGTAAATAAGACCCATTCTTTATAAAGCATTTTTATAAGTGGTTTTTACTTAATACTTACTCTTAGACGGTCTACTATGACATCGAACACCAATGAGCTCACTACTATAGTTACCTCAGATAAAAACCAAACGATAAAGCTGACGAAAGCCTTACTGACCCAAGCCCGCCAGCGCAAAAAACAAGGTCAAACGGTACTCGAGGGCACGCATTTAATTGATGCGGCCCTACGTAGCAATTATCCATTTGTGCATATCTTGCTAGCAGAGTCGGCGCATACTCATGCTGAGGTGCAGCGGATTTTAACCCGTCTGCCCACTTATATCTCTATTTTAGTCTTGTCTGATGCGTTGTATCAAGCTATTCGGAGCTTAGGGGCTGGCATTGATATTATGGCAATTGTTAATATCCCCACACCAAAGCTATCAACGATTAGTAGTGACTGCTTAGTTTTAAATGATGTACAAGACAGTGGTAACGTCGGAACCTTATTACGAACTGCCGCTGCGGTCGGCATTAAGACCGTACTCTGTACCAGCGCTACGGCACAAGCATGGTCACCTAAGACTTTACGTGCTGGCATGGGCGCACAGTTTGCGCTGACTACTTATGAGAACCTTAGCGTAGCCGATGTGCTTGATTATGTTAAAGTACCATTATTAGCGACCAGCTCGCATACCGATACTTTAATTTATGAGCATGACTTGCAAGCGCCTGTCGCTTGGATTATGGGCCATGAAGGTCAAGGTGTCTGCGCAGAATTAATGCAATGTGCTACTCCCATCGCCTTGCCACAGCCTAATGGTCAGGAAAGTCTGAATGTGGCTATCGCAGGTTCACTTTGTTTATATGAGACTTTACGCCAGCGTAATTATTCTTAGAACGTCTTATTTCTAACGTCTTATTTTTTGACAATAAAGCCTTTAAGCATAAAAAAACCCCGCCATCATCGATAGCGGGATTTTTTTGTGCTTAATAAACTAACTATTACTTAAACTATTTAATACTGACGTCGCTAAACTTCTAACGACTACTAGATTTTGCTAGTAAGTTCAGGTAGCGCATCAAATAGATCCGCTTCCAAAAAGTAATCAGCGATACTAGCGATTGGTGATTCTGGGTCATTGTTGATAGCAACGATAACTTTAGAATCTTTCATGCCTGCTAAATGCTGAATAGCACCAGAAATACCAACGGCGATATAAAGATCTGGGGCAACGATTTTACCAGTTTGACCAACTTGCATATCGTTTGGAACATAACCAGCATCAACAGCGGCACGTGATGCGCCAACAGCAGCACCTAATTTATCAGCCAAAGGATCGATATATTTAGTGAAATTTTCACCATTGCCTAAAGCGCGACCACCAGAAACTACAATAGAAGCAGAAGTTAATTCAGGACGGTCAGATTTGGCCATATCTTCATTAACAAAGCTAGCTTTGCCAGAATCTTGTATATTATCAAGAGTCTCAACTGACGCAGAGCCACCTTCAGCAGCAACAGGATCAAAAGCGGTCGTACGTACAGTCAGCACAACTTTATCTTCTGTCGTTTTGACCGTAGCGGTAGCGTTACCCGCATAGATAGGACGCTCAAAAGTCTGGGCGTCGATAACAGCGGTAATCTCTGAAATCATGCTAACATCAAGTAGAGCTGCCACACGTGGCATGAAGTTCTTACCGGTGGTAGTTGCAGGTGCTATGATATGGCTATAGTCGCCAGCAACATCAGCAACCAATAGCGCGATGTTTTCTGCCATTTGATGCTCGTAAGCAGCATTATCAGCAAGTAATACTTTGCTAACGCCTGCCGCTTTTGCAGCTTCGTCAGCGGCAGCTTGATTACCACTACCAGCGACTAACACATGGATGTCGTCACCCATTTGCTTAGCAGCAGCAATAGTGTTCAAGGTTGCCTTTTTTAGACTGGCATTGTCATGTTCTGCATATACCAAAATTGCCATTGTTTTTATCCTTTATAAGTTTGCATATATAGGTTCGCATAATCGTTTATTTGCATTATTATTTATAAGCGTAGGCGCTATCTCATATCGTCCATTGCTTGGTACCGTCTTCAAAGGGCAGTCCGCACAACAATGACCGCCCTACGCTATCGCAAGATATTAGATTACTTTTGCTTCATTTTTTAGCTTATCGACCAATTCATCCACCGAGCCCACTTTAATACCAGCTTTACGCTCAGCAGGTGGCACAACTTTAGTAATCTGTTGCTTAGAGGTCATATCAACACCAAAGTCTGCCGGAGTTTTTTCATCAATCTGTTTTTTCTTCGCTTTCATGATATTTGGCAATTTGGCATAGCGTGGTTCGTTCAAACGCAAGTCGGTAGTAATGACCGCAGGTAACTCAAGAGCAACCGTTTGCAAACCACCATCTACTTCACGAGTGACGTTAACTTTATCACCTTCGACTTTAACTTCTGAGGCAAAAGTACCTTGACCAATACCCATTAGTGCCGCTAGCATCTGACCGGTTTGATTATTATCATCATCAATGGCTTGTTTGCCTAGTAGGATAATCTCAGTACCTTCCTGTTCAGCGATACTTTTGAGGATTTTGGCAACTTGTAGCGGATAAGGCTTGTCATCAGATACGACAAGTACACCACGATCAGCGCCTAAGGCTAAGGCTGCACGAATCTGTTCTTGTGATTCTTTTGGGCCGATTGAAGCTACGATAATCTCATCAATAACACCCGCTTCTTTTAACTGTACCGCTTCTTCAACGGCGATTTCGTCAAAAGGGTTAATAGACATTTTAGTGTTAGATAAATCCACACCAGAGTCGTCCGCTTTGACACGAACTTTTACGTTATAATCTATGACACGCTTGACCGCGACTAATGCTTTCATACGTTCCTCTTTTATTAATGTTATGAATTAAAAGTTTATTAGTTAAGAACCAAGGGATAATTGTCGTTCAAAGTTTTACTTAAAAGCTTTGATAAATTTATGACTTAGTTAGCAAGAATCTATTAAAAATACTTATGAGAAAATAGTGAAATAAAATATATCAACATAAGCGTTGATACCCAGTATCTCTGCCAAATCCAAGCCTACCCTTATTTATTAGACTTAACTATCTTGCGTGACCATGCTTATAAGGTCAAGACTATGCCGTGAATAATGCGTCATAAATTTATTAACACACTCTTAAAAAATAGAATATTGACTTAAAAATTTGTAGTCTCATTATTTATACAGTCTAGAATATTATTACCTTTATAGCATTGCTAAGTCTATAGTTGCTTAACGTTTTGTTATTATTTATCGCTACGTTACCTTTTTTGATACTGAAGGTTTTGATAAATCTGGGATAGGGGCAAACAATAACTCACTGTCACGAATGTCATTAAATAGTGACCGATCTGGTGTCACGTCATTAGTTTTAATCACACTCATATCCCCCGTGGTCTCCATAATGACAGCAAACACCTCAGTTTTCGACTTTATACCATTTTTGCGCAATGCCTCTTGCACATCGCTAGGACTTAAATTGGCTTCTTTTAAATTATCCCCAAAGTACTCACCATGTGCCATTAAGATAACGGGCTGGTTATCAAGCAGTGTTTTTATGGGTTTAACTTTGCGTCTGATCATTGAAATAAATGCCTGAATGACAAACAGTACCCCAACTGCCAGCAATCCCTGGAGCAATGATGGTGAGTCTGATGTTACCGTCGATGCTAAGATACTACCGATAGCGATGGTCATCGCAAAATCATAACTTGACAGCTTTGAGAAACTACGTAGTCCCATCAAACGCGTAAATAACATCAGCCCCAAATAAAAACCCAAAGCGGACAAGGAAATACCGAACACCTGTTGCCATTCAATTGCAAACCACGCTTGCCACCTCATATCGTTTTCTACCTTTTGTACGTCTGTTACCTTGTACCTAGTCGCTCACCTCTAATCGGGTGTACTTGATACCAAGCTTGAGCCTATTTAATTGACAAAAAAAAGCAACCTGATGAGAGGTTGCTTTTGGGGTACAGTCTAGACAATATTTTTTTGTTTTAACAAACAAAGCAATCAATACGTATTAATAATTTCAATGCAATAAGCCTGGCTGATAGATCGGTCATACTTATTAGCAGTTAAAACTAGATAGCTTCGATTTGCTCAGCTTGTGGGCCTTTTTTGCCATCACCTAAGATGAAAGACACTTTTTGGCCTTCGGCTAAAGTTTTGAAGCCGTTACCTTGGATAGCGCTATAGTGAACGAATACATCTTGTCCGCCGTTGTCTTGAGCGATAAAACCAAAACCTTTAGCTTCATTAAACCACTTTACAGTGCCTTCAACTTTATCTGACATAAATTTTCCTAACTCTTTAACTGTTGGTGAGACGTGTGTCGTCACCGATTAATTGATAAATACCGCATATAACTTGTTGACTAACTGCCTAGGCTAGAATAGTTACTATATCTTAACGGTAATTTACTATTCTCGTCTCAAATCCTATGAGTACACGCGTAGTATAACAGCTTTTAGGACCAATAGAAGCTCAAATCGGAGAGATTTGTAAATAATCTTTAAGATTTAATCAAAAATAAGTTTGCTTATTTTCGACCCCTCTACTATTGATTACGAGCAAATTCTTTATTATTAAATTACTAATAAATCTTATTAAAAGAATAGCTGCTTTTTAAAAACAGACGCTTTATTGGCTTTAATACGATCATTTACTTAGTTCAGCGACGGTAACCAAGGCGCGGCCAATACCAGTAAACATAGCGCAAAAAATATCAGCGCAAATGACTGACTATAAGCAATGTATTTGGGCGGTACGATTAAATCTTCTGGAGAGTCTGGAATACCACGGCGCTTGAGCAAACGTGTGCCATAAACCCAACCAAATACGGTATAGATACCATAGGCCGCAGGTACAGCGATAGCTAAGGGCTCAAAGTCGATAGCATATAACATGACTGTAGAGACAAAAAACCATGCGGTGTCTATTAAGGAGCTGAACTGAAAAAATGATGACTTTGGTAATTTGCCCGCGGTACGCTTGAGCATATCGCCTTCTATCCAAATCAGAACGGCAACTACGGCGCTGAGGACAATATAGGCAAATTGCGGCGTCAGCCAGTCTGGAAAAGATATTTGCACAACACACAACCTATTATTTAAAGAATAAGAAAGAATAAATGAAGCAGCAGTCCGCTGTTTAAGCACTGTACCGGAGTTTTATATGAGGCGGCCTTAATTACTTTTCAAGTTAAATTACCTGTTCTAATGGCAGGGTTAAATTACCTGTTCTAATGGCAGGGCGATATAACGACTAGCCCGCATATACAAACTAGTCTAAAAACTGATCTAAAAAAACCCATGCTATCTATACGATAACATGGGTAATAATCATTGTTGGCTATAAATCAACAAGCAGTTAGCTAGATCAGTTTTTGTCTTTATCGATGATTTTATTACTACCAATCCAAGGCATCATACCACGCAATTTAGCACCAGTGATTTCAATTTCATGCTCAGCGTTGTTACGACGACGCGCAGTCATTGATGGATAGTTAGTCATACCTTCGTTAATGAACATTTTCGCATATTCGCCAGACTGAATGCGTTTTAGGGCATTACGCATGGCTTCACGTGATTGCTCATTGATAACTTCAGAGCCGGTCACATATTCGCCATATTCAGCGTTGTTACTGATTGAATAGTTCATGTCAGCGATGCCGCCTTCATACATCAAGTCAACAATAAGCTTAAGCTCATGCAAACACTCAAAGTAAGCCATTTCTGGAGCATAGCCGGCTTCGGTTAGAGTTTCAAAGCCCATTTTCACTAGCTCAACAGCGCCGCCACAAAGGACTGCTTGCTCACCAAATAGGTCAGTTTCAGTTTCATCTTTAAAGGTAGTTTCGATAATACCTGAACGACCACCACCAACGCCTGCAGCGTAAGATAGTGCCAATTGCTTGGCTTGACCTGAAGCATCTTGGTAGATTGCAATAAGATCAGGGATACCGCGGCCTTGCTCGAATTCAGAGCGAACTGTGTGACCAGGCGCTTTTGGAGCAACCATAATAACATCAAGATCGCTACGCGGCTCAACTTGGTTATAGTGAATGGCAAAACCATGAGCAAAGGCTAAAGTCGCGCCCTCTTTAATATTAGGTTCAATCACTTCACTATAAAGCTGCTTTTGGAACTCATCAGGAGTCAAAATCATAACCACGTCAGCTGTTTTTACCGCGTCTGCTACTTCAGCAACTTTTAAGCCCGCATTTTCAGCTTTTTTCCATGAGCTTGAGCTAGCACGTAGACCAACGGTCACCTCAACGCCAGACTCTTGCAGGTTTAGCGCATGCGCATGACCCTGTGAGCCGTAACCGATAATAGCAACTTTTTTGCCTTGGATGATAGATAGGTCACAATCTTTGTCATAAAATACTTTCATAGGTAGAGTCCTTTTCCTAAATCATGGAGAGCCATGGGTAGTTAACGCTTATAGGCCATCATTACATAAGAATGATTAACGCTATAAGCGTCCTGTTAAGTTTGGAATGAATGATTTTATACGCTTAGCGTTTTTTCACCGCGAGCAATACCGATGACACCTGAACGTACTACTTCTAAAATACGCTCGCTGCCAATAATATCGATAAAGCCGTCAAGCTTGGCAGTGTCACCGACGATTTGAATGGTGTATAAGTTCGCATTGACGTCAACAATTTGCGCCCGAAAAATATCAGCGCTGCGCTTAATCTCTTCACGAGTACTGCCAGTCGCCCGAATTTTAATCAGCATTAGTTCGCGCTCGACGTGTACTGTATCCGATAGATTTAATACTTTAACGACTTCAATAAGCTTATGTAATTGCTTAGTAATTTGTTCAATCTTTTCAGGTGAGGTAATCGTGGTTAGCGTCAGGCGTGAGATGGACGGATCGTCTGTAGGCGCAACATTCAGCGTCTCAATGTTATAACCACGCTGGGAGAATAGGCCGACCAATCGCGACAACGATCCCGCTTCGTTTTCCATTAATACCGAAATCAGATGTTGTTGTTGCATTAGGTACGCTCCCCTTTTGATAACCACATATCGCGCATCGTTTGCCCAGCGATTTGCATTGGATACACATGCTCATTACGATCGACATAAACGTCAATAAATACCAGTTTATCTTTCATAGCCATCGCTTCAGCTATTTGTGCTTCCATGGTTTCAGGGTCAGTAATTTTGATACCGACGTGACCATAGCTCTCAGCTAATTTGACAAAGTCTGGTAACGAGTTCATATACGAGTGCGCATGACGACCTTCATATAGCATGTCCTGCCACTGCTTGACCATACCTAACTGCGCATTGTTCAAGTTCAAGATCTTGACCGGTAAATTGTATTGTAAGCAAGTTGATAGCTCTTGGATATTCATCTGAATAGAGCCCTCCCCTGTAATACAAACCACATCGCGATCCGGATGAGCAAGCTTAGCGGCCATCGCATACGGCAGGCCAACGCCCATAGTACCAAGACCGCCTGAGTTAAGCCATTGGCGCGGCTCATTATAAGTGTAATAAAGGGCAGCAAACATCTGATGCTGACCGACGTCACTAGTAATAATGGCATTACCATTGGTTACTTTGCATAAGGCTTGTACCGCGCTTTGCGGCTTAATACCATGCTCAGTGCTGGTGTCATAACGCAAGCCATGACGCTTACGCCATTCATTAATCTGTGACCACCAGTCTAATAGTGCCGGCTGCTCTAGTTCTTTATCCTCACCAATGATCTCTAACATATCAGTCAGTACCGATTTTACATCGCCAACGATAGGAATATGAGTAAAGATAGTTTTCGAGATAGAAGTGGGATCAATATCAATATGAATAATGGTCGCATTAGGACAGAATTTTTTAACATTATTGGTCACGCGGTCATCAAAACGCGCACCAACGGCCAAGATAACATCGGCATGATGCATGCTCATGTTGGCCTCATAAGTGCCATGCATGCCTAGCATTCCCAAGAACTGACGATCAGAACCAGGAAAAGTTCCCAACCCCATTAATGTATTGGTCACAGGCAGATTTAAGCGATGAGCAAGCTCGGTTAGCTCTTTGTGAGCTTTACTCCAAATGACGCCACCACCGGCATAAACTACCGGACGCTTCGATGCCAGTAAAGTCTCGACTGCTTTTTTGATTTGTCCGCCATGACCTTTCATTGAAGGCTGATAAGAACGTACGAAGACTTCTTCTGGATATTCGTAGGCGAATTTTTCATTGGGAGCAGTCGTGTCTTTAGGGACATCAATGACGACAGGACCTGGACGACCAGCCTGAGCTATATAAAAGGCTTTTTTGACAATCATCGGGATTTCACTGGCATGACGCACTTGAAAGCTATGTTTGACAATAGGGCGTGACACCCCAATCATGTCTGTTTCTTGGAAGGCATCTTCGCCGATTAGGCTGCTCGGTACCTGTCCTGAGATTACAACCATCGGCACTGAATCCATAAAGGCCGTAGCAATAGCAGTGACCGTGTTGGTAGCGCCAGGACCTGATGTCGCCAGCACTACACCGGTGTTACCGGTTACACGTGAGTAAGCATCTGCCATGTGCCCAGCTGCTTGTTCATGGCGAACTAAGATATGCTCGATGTTTTCTTGCTGAAATAAGGCGTCATAGATATGCAGAACAGCGCCACCTGGATAGCCAAAGATATATTTGACACCCTCGTCAGTGAGGGCTTGTACCAACATTTCAGCACCTGTTAGCATCACCGGCTGCGTACTGTCTTCAGCAAGCAGTTGTTGTTTTTTATCAAAATTCTTAGCGGCATTAGCCGTTTGGGTATGTCCAGTCATGTTCGGACTTTGCGTAGTTTGCGTCACTGTCGTCACCTTTATCCATATCAAGAATGTATGCTCACTATGTCAAAGTGCAGCTGCTTTATGAGACAGCATGGGCCTTAAACACAGAAATTTGTGGGATTAGCTTTGTGATAGGAGGTTATCGATATACGATGACTAAATGCGAGCGCATTTATAAAAGAGGCTTATCATGAATGACATTGCAGTTTCTAAAAGTGCAATCAAATTGAGAAATTAAATAAGGGTTAACACTATTAACCGCACAATTAACAGTAGCCAACCATTATCAGGCTCGCACGTCACATTGCAACTAGCATAGACACTATATTTAACGTATCAATTTAGCATATCAAAATAATAAGTTTATCTTAGTCGTTGTAGACCGATAAGTCCGGAAACAACCAACTCAAACAATAATAGCCATCATTATAATTACTATCGTTGTTAAGCTATTGTCACAAAGAAAGTAAACCACGCTCAGCTAATGATAAGTAGCGAGGTAGGTTTTACCTTCAAGTGCTACGGCAATATCATAAAAGCCGCTCACTGACCAATCAACTATCATTATAGTCGGTGGTTTGGGCATTATTGTCAAGACAAACTTATAAAGCCCATCCCTAACTAATGGTTATGGAACAATATACATTTATAAGTATTTTTTGTTAAAATTAGACCTACCATATCGACAGCTGTTTTGCCATTTGTAGACGTCTCTTGAATACGTCCTTCTATAGACACTACAGAATGTTCACGCTGACATATCAACACTCATCTTTTTTATGGATTAAAATGTTTGCTATCATCGCACATTCAACTATGATAAATACTGTCACTAAGCTTCTGATTAGAATCAGCACCATCTGTATGCTAGCACTCACTATGAATCCTAGTCATGCTATTCAGGTCTATAAATCTATCGGGGCGCATGGAGAGGTAAAATATAGTCAGTATCTACCGCAAAACGGTAAAAACATCGAAGTCATTGAATTTCGTAGCGATGGCCGCCAAACGGATACGGGGCAATTGGCCGGTAAGACTGAAGCCAACCAGAATAATAATAACCAAAATGCTGAACAGCAGCGGGTAGCGCAACTAGAAGCTCGTATCCAAGAGCAAGAAGCCAACGCGAATGCGCAACGCTGTCAGTCTCTACGTAACAACCTAACCAATCTCAATGTTGGCGGGCGTATCTACGAGATGGATACCAGCGGTAAACGCCAGTATCTTGATAGCCGCGAAATTGAGATAAAACGTGAGCGCGTCCAGCAAGCCATTAGTCAATATTGTAGTTAATTTAAGGTCTAAGCTTTTATTAATATTACTGCTAATGCCGCCCGACTTTTATCCAGCTGATACTATATTGTAATTAATTGCATGACATGGCGAATGGCTGCAGGCATATCTTGTGCTTGTAGGCCGCGCTGTCCAATAAATAGCTGAGTATTTCTATCGGCAGCATGCGACGGCTGATTGACTAAGATATCTCCCGCCAAACCGTGAATGAGTACCGCTTGGTGTAAGCTATGCTGCTCGTCTTCTAAATCCTGCTGCGCTAACAAGCCCGCGATAACCCCTGACAATACATCACCCATGCCAGCCGTTGCCATACCAGCATTACCGACGCCGCAGACATACACTTGCTCCTGTTTTAATACCTGCTCTAGTACCAAGGAGCCAGCCCCTTTGAGTACCCAGTCGCCACCGTATAATTCTACACCGTGTTTTATAGTAGTCAATCTATCACTCTCTACTTCATTTATTTCTTGATCAAGCAATCTAGCGGCTTCACCACTATGCGGCGTCAAGCAAACTCGATGGACGTTGCTATATTCTCGCAGCTGAGCAACCAGTTCATGTTTATCCGCTTGTAGTGATGCCAAATGATATAGACCGTCTGCATCTATCACTATCGATTTATCGTGTGCCATAGCCGCTTGAACATAGCTAATAAACAACTCTTTTGCGGTTTTATCACGTCCAAGTCCCATACCAATAGCAATCACACTGGCATCTTCAATCAAATTTTTTACACCATCCTGATCATGTAAGTTAATCGTCATCGCATCGGGTAATGACGTTAATAATGCCCCGTGAAAAGCCTGATGACAAGCCACTGTAATTTTACCCGCCCCTATCGCCATCGCACTAGCAGACGCCAATATAGAAGCACCGCCCATTCCTTGTGAACCGTCAATCTGATTCCCCCCAATAACCAATACGTGTCCATAGCTGCCTTTATAGCTATTTTGCCGACGTGCAGATAAGCCATGCGCACTCGTTAATAGAGTCGCAGCCGGCACTACTGGCGCATAAGGTATCAACGGAATATCAAACACTTCTCCAGCATAATCCATTCCATCTTTGGTATGCAGACCAAACTTGCGCGCAATTAGGCATAGAGTCACATCAGCTTGAATCGCTACCTGGTCAAATACCTGTCCAGTAGAAGCAACCAATCCACTCGGAATATCAACAGCAACCACCAACGCGCTGCTAGCTTCAGCAGAGTGATTAAAGGCATGAATAGCCTTTTTATAAACTCCTGTCGCTGCACGATCAAAGCCAATTCCGAATAACGCATCGACATAAATATCTGCAGCCGGACAGTGAGCTTGCGAAGTTTTGGGGTTTTGATCATTTCGAGCTAACTCACTGTCCTCAAAACGCCGATAGGAACATGCAGCAGCAGCCATTTGCTGTGCCTTCATTGCATCAGATAACGCGTCAGTTGCTGCATCAGTGTCGATATCGATATTAAGGCCAACAGTCGTGACTTGTACTTGCCAGCCCGCTTGCTGTAGATAATGGGCTATCAACCAACCATCACCGCCGTTATTACCGTGACCGATCCAAATACTTACTCGTGATTGTCTGTGATGTTGACCATAAAGTTTGTCGCAGTTTGCTGAAGAACCTAATGAATCCTGATAATTCTGAGCATCAAGCTGAATAATTTGCTGCGCCATTTGCCATGCCGCTTGTTGCATCAGCGCAAAGCTATCATGCCCATGCGCAAACCATGCTTGCTCCATGGCATGAACTTGCTTGCTGCTATATAGAGCGATAGGTATATTTGACTGTGATAAAAGGGAATAATTCTGTATTTGCATAACTCAACCTCTGTTATTTTTGCCATTTATTGGTTTTATTATTATAAGCGTAGCAAAAGTTTGCTTAGCACTATGTATCGTTATCAATACCAAAGCACTGTTAATTTATTCTTTATACTTGCGTGCTGTGTTATCTGGCTTATCATAGTGATATTCACGCTATCATTTATTGTCACTTATGAATACAAAAACTGCAGAAAACGACTCCTCAGCAAACCATTTTTCAACAAACAGTATTGCAATGGTTAATACTTCTACGTTTGCGACCCCAGAGGACGTTAAATACTGGATTAAAGCGCAAGCGCAAGCATTAGGATTTGCTGATTGCGGCTTTTTATCGGTACATCACCCTTTATTTGCGCAACAAATGCAGCAACTACAAAAGTGGCTGGACAAGGGTTATGAAGGTCAATTGCAGTTTATGCATAACAACCATCATCTAAGGGCACATCCAGAACAATTAGTAGAAGGCGCAAAAACCATCATCAGTGTGCGTATGGATTATCTGACCGAAGCACCGCAACCACGAACGGTAGAAGACAATAATCGTCCCAATAATGGCATTATTGCCCGTTATGCGCGTGGCCGTGATTATCATAAAACTATGCGTGGCCGTCTCAAGCAATTAGCGCTACAGATTGAGGCTATCTTACCTGAATGGCAACATCTAGATATTGGCGATAGTGCAGATTTTGTCTTTCGGCCATTTAGTGACTCTGCCCCTATCTTTGAGCGGCCAATAGCGGATGCGGCTGGGCTGGGTTGGACAGGAAAGCACACCTTACTACTCAATAAACAAGCCGGCTCATTTTTCGTGTTGGGTGAGCTGTTTATCAGCTTAGAGCTACCTGAGGATAGACCCATTGAGGCGCACTGCGGCAGTTGTAGCGCTTGTATTGATATTTGCCCGACTCAAGCGATTGTCGCGCCCCATGAGCTGAATGCTGCTGCCTGCATCTCTTATTTAACCATTGAGCATGAAGGAGCTATAGATCATAAGTATCGCCGCGCTATCGGTAATCGCGTATTTGGCTGTGATGACTGCCAGCTGATTTGTCCTTGGAATCGCTATGCCAAGCTGACATCAGTAGACGATTTTGCGCCCAGGCACAATCTTGATGACAGCAGCTTGCTGGAGTTATGGCAGTGGACTGAAGAAGAATTCTTACAGAAGACGCAAGGCAGTCCCATTAGGCGTACCGGCTACGTTAATTTTTTGCGTAACATTACTATCGGACTTGGTAATGCCAATGCTAGCTTTAACATCATTACCCAGTTGCACACTAGATTAGGCTTTCACAGTGATATGCTGGATGAGCATATTCAATGGGCAATAGATGAGCAGCAAGGTAAATTGTGCAATATTAGTGAATAGCTACTAACAAAATTGGACATCAGCTATTTAGGCATCAGGCATATAAAAAAACGCCCTTTAAATATTAAAGGACGTTTTTATTTTTACTATTTACTATTTTTAACTAAGCTTAGCTAATCGTTAAAATTATCACTTAGAGAATTATGGTTTAGGAATACGTAATACTTGACCAGGGTAAATCTTATTCGGATCAGACAGCATAGGCTTATTGGCTTCAAAAATCTTCATATAGTCATCAGTTGAGCCATAAACGTTTTGGGCGATTTTAGACAAGCTATCGCCAGATTTTACGGTATACATGGTTGATTCTGGAGCATCTTCTTCGATACTAATATTGTCAATAACCTTTGCTACATGTTGTACGTTACCGATAGCAATAATAGCCTTTTCTCGATCCGCTTGAGTTTTAGCAGAACCACTAATTTCTGCAGTATCTGTTGAACCATTGTACTTAACTTTCAGATTACTAATATTTAGATGTTGCTGCTGGATACGGCTCAATAAAATATTAGCAACTGACTGTGCAGAAGGTTCGGTGCTTTTCACTGGTGTATTTACATCAGCTTTAGTTTCAACTTTAGCCTGATGTTTATCATCGTCACGATTAAAAATCTTATCACCAATATCTTTTGCAAAACTGAAAACGCCCATATAAATGCTCCTTTGAATATTATTATTAGTAATGCCACTTTTGTTAAAGTGTTGATTATCATGGCAATAAAAAAGTATCGATTACCACTGGTGATGAGTATAACAAAGGTGCAGAATTTGCATAGTAAGCGTATGTTGAGTAATGTTGATTTGATGTGGCTTATGTTAATAAAGCTTTAATACTAATATTTTAAACTTATGACAGCTGAGGTTATTTAGCTAAGTGATAGACATAAAAAAACCGCCTATCTATAAAGATAAGCGGCTTAGCACTATCTGCTATAGCAACTATTCATTACAATTGGGCTTGTACGTAATCAATTGCTTTTTGTACCGTAGTCAATTCAGCTGAATCTTCATCAGGAATAGTGATACCAAAATCACTTTCAAATGACATAACTAGTTCAACTAAATCTAACGAATCAGCACCTAAGTCTTCCATAAAAGAAGCCTCATTTTTGATGTCTTCAACATTCATACCCAATTGCTCTGCAACCGCAGATTTTACTCTTAGCTCAGTATCATTACTCATATAAATAACTCCCTTTTTATCTATTAATTTTAAAAACTATCAACTGGACGCTTTTTGAGCTGATAGCGTTATATAGAACGCAATACATTATGTCAGCTTTACAGCTTTAATACACCATAACGAGCGTTGAATTTTATTTAATGTCGGATAAAGACTGATTATAATACAGGTCTTTGACATAAAAGCATTTAACATTATAACACTCTTTATTAGAGTTTACACTCGTTCACACAGATTTTCATTATACAGATGTAACGTTTTTATTCATGCTACATGTACATACCGCCGTTGACGGGAATGACAGCACCAGTAATATAGCTGGCTTCATCACTCGCTAGGAACAATACTGCGGCGGCGATGTCTTCTGGTTGCCCAAGTCGTCCGATAGGTACCGCATCTAGCATAGAGTTGAGCAAGCGCTCGTCAAGCTCATCGGTCATATCGGTTTCAATAAGACCGGGAGCGACACAGTTAATAGTCACTTGTCGAGAACCGATTTCACGTGCTAGCGTACGACTAAATCCTTCGACACCAGCTTTAGTCGCAGCATAGTTCGATTGTCCGGCATTGCCCATTTGTGCAACCACAGAGCTGATATTAATGATACGACCGCGACGGGCTTTCATCATACCGCGAACAGCGCGTTTACTCATGCGGTATACGGATGATAAGTTGGTATCAACCACATTCTCCCAGTCTTCATCTTTCATGCGCATCAATAAACCATCTTGGGTGATACCCGCATTATTGACCAGCACTTGCACGGCACTGTAAACACTTTCAATCTCTTCGAACAGCTTATCAATCTGCGCGCTATCTCGCACGTCCAAAACACGTCCAATGCCCCCTGAATCGTGCAAATAGCTATCAATGAGCGCTGCGCCCTTTTCAGTCGTCGCAGTGCCAATGACAAAATGTCCTTCTTTTGCAAAACGCTTGGCAACCGCTTTCCCAATACCTCGGCTGGCACCAGTCACTAAAGTAATTGTCCGACTCATTATAATACCTCTATTAGTTTGTCTAATCTGGCAGGCTTGTCTACCGGATAGCTGACAATAGGATGCGCTTGGCGCTTGGCCAGATTGGTTAGCACATTGCCATTGCCGCACTCAATTAAAAGATTAATCTGTTTATCAGCCAGCTCCTGCATGGTCTGGGACCACAATACAGGTTCGCTCAGCTGCTCAGTTAATGCTTGCTTGATACCTAACGTGCTGGTCTCAACGCGGGCATGACGGTTTTGGATGACAGGGATATGAGCCTGATCAAACTTGATAGCAGCTAAGGCTTCAGCAAGCGCACTACTCGCCGGCTGCATCAACGCACAATGCGAAGGGACGCTAACCTTTAGAGGAATGGCTTTTTTACCGGTATTTTGCACTTTATCAATTACTGCAGTCACACCAGCCGCATTACCCGATACCACCACTTGGCCTGGACTATTGAAGTTCGCCGCATTGACGACTGCTCCATCGACGTGTTCAGTCGCTTGCTCACATAAGGTCTCAACGCGGTGGTCCTCTAACCCTAATACGGCGGCCATAGCCGTATCAACACCAATCACTGCCTCTTGCATCAACTGACCACGTTTGTGAACTAAGCGTATTGCATCAGCGAAAGAGAGCACCCCAGCCGCACAAAGGGCACTGTATTCACCCAAAGAGTGACCCGCTAGATAAAGAGGCGCTTTGTCTAACTTGTCTTGCAAGATACGCCAAATGGCGATGCTAGCAGTCAACAATGCTGGTTGTGTATATTGCGTTTGGTTCAATCGCTCTTCATCTTGGCAAATTGCCCACAAGTCTTCACCAAGTGCGGCGCTGGCTTCAGCAAAAGTAGCGCGAATTTCAGGATAAATTTCTGCAAGCTCAGAGGTCATACCAACCGCTTGCGAGCCTTGTCCAGGAAAGATAATTGCAATACGTAGTGGCTGTTTTATTGTCATATCGGGTGCAGATGCCATAGCCAATATTCCTTAAGTAAATTGGAAATGTCCCTAGAATGAATCGGGTATTATTTTAGAATCGTGTTGTAGAATTAGGTACGTTTTAAGATATTATTTTAAGAAGAAATCAATAATAGCTGATTATTACTAAACTATACACGGCTGCAGCTTATTATTATAGTTGGGGGTTGTCTATTATAATTAGTAACTGCCCTACAAAAACTAAATAACAAAAAGCCAAGTTATTCGGCTACATAATATATATTAGCAAAATAACTTGGCTTTTGTTAACCCAACGCTTACTGCCTGATGATAATCGTATAGAACACTGTAGCGGCTTATTGCCACTATAATAGTCCCAAATCAATTTTCAAAAAGACAGTAAATTATGCGTCTTGACTGACTTTAAACATTTGACGACCACGGTAAAAACCATCTTTAGTCATATGATGACGACGATGTTTTTCGCCAGTGGTGGCATCTACGCTGAGCTCAGCCACAGTCATATGGTGATGTGAACGGCGCATGTCACGACGAGAACGGCTTTTGCGGCTTTTTTGAACGGCCATGATATAGCTCCTATACTTAAAGGGATAAGCTTGAAAATTCAGCTTTAATCGATACTGACATAGGCCATATAATCACAACAACCTAGGCCTTACGCATCATTAAATAGTGTACCACTTACTTATTAAAATACTGATTAAGTCTAAAATCTATGGATAATTCGCTCAATCGTCTTTCTAAGAGCAAGCAGCATGTTACTAGAATGCAATAAACCGAATATTATACGCATCTTTAAAAGATTAATAAAGCCCTGCTTCTCGCTCTTATGTACAAAGCTGATAAAAGATTACTATTAACAACCTATGTATGAGCTTATAAAACTTATTTTAGCGCCTGTTTAGCACCTATTACTCACAATTAGTTATAACACTAGGTTAGTTATTACTAGATGAGCACTATATTAATATCCATTATTTAGACAGTTTGCCTTTTAGTGAAGCAAGAGCGGCAAAAGGATTTTCGTTTTCTTCTTCAGGAATTTCGCCAACCTGATCAACCACCATCTCACAGTCATCATGCTTCGGCGCCATAGGTGCCTTAAGTAATATCTCATCTTCAATTAGGTTTTTAAATGGCAATAAACGCTCAGGAGTTTGATCACTAACTATCTCATCTAGTAACAAATAATCTTGTTCTTCATTGACCAAGCGCACTTGGCTATCATTATCTAATAGTGCAATATCATAATCATCTGTTAAGTCGATGGCGATAGGTTGCAAGCATCGCTGACAAGTGAGCCATACTTCACCTGTGAGTTTAAAGGCGAGATGTAGGACATTATTGCGGCGATATAGATCCGTCTCAACTTGCAGATTTGGCTGTTCATGCTCTGTGGTCAATTGGGTGACTAGACGTTCAAATGACGTTGGCGCCACTTCACCTGTCCACTCAAAACCACTATCAGCCCACTTGTCTAAAGAAATATGCTCAGGCATGATTACTGAGTTAGACGCTTGAGTAACATCATCGTGAATAGCTGATGGCTGGCTGGCTGGAGTGCTTGACATACGCGACCTCATTAGTCAGAAACGGTGTATAATATTGGCTATTATATTAACGGAAACCTCAGTATGACGCTAGCCCTAGTATGTTAATATTTTTGTTATCTAGCAGCGTGAATAGTCTTATTATTCACGGTTAAAGCAATAAAACCTTATGTTAATAAACTCATTTTTTATTCGGTTACTTTTGTATTTATGATGTCTAATAATACCTCTCCTGATTTCACTACCTTGTTCGTTGGCAATAATAAGGAATTATTATTGCAACGTCTGATTAAGTTGAATAATAAAGCAACAAATGAGTCTGATGGGTCGGCAGGTGCTCAGGTAGAGGAGTATCTAGAATATTTAAAACCACAATGGCAGCAATTGACTAACGGTGACCAAGCTGAAGAACAAAAAAATAGTGACAGTGCCATTACAGACGGTATAAACAATATAAATGGTGATGTTCTAGTTGACCATAGCGAGCAAGCAGCTACTGACTGGCTAATGAACCTATTTAATACTCTATTCGCTAAGCATCATGTGCAATTGGTTCGCGGTGAGCATGAACCAGAATACTTTCCTGCTTATAATGGTCATCCTGCACGTGTTGAGTTTGCTCATGGTTTTTTTGCCAGTGCCTTGCACGAAGCGAGCCATTGGTGCGTAGCAGGTAGTACACGCAGGCAGCTGGCGGACTTTGGTTACTGGTATGCTCCTGATGGTCGTAGCAGTGCTCAGCAGCAAACCTTTGAACGCGTAGAGATTAGACCCCAAGCTTTAGAATGTTTATTTACTCTTGCCTGTAAGCGCACCTTTCAGGTCTCACAGGACAACTTGTTTGCAGATTTTGATACCAGTCACAGCACATTTGCCAAGGACGTCTATCAGCAAGCATCCCATTATATTACCAGACCGCAAACCCTGCCTAATGATGCACAAACATTGTTACGAGCATTGTTGATGATTTGCTGATAGTAATAATAGTTTACTAATGAAGAGTTAATAAGATTGATTTACTAACGGTGCTTTATTAATAACAATTTACTGGTATAAACAATTGCATCTGCAAGCTAAGCACTATATCAAATTGCCATCTGCTTAATCTCGTTTAACCTATTTAATGACTCCCTACTATTAACGTTTCCCTACAATAGTAACGCCTTACTACTATATCCCCTCTCTCACTTATCGCTATACTAAAGGTGTAGCCAATATTTATATTGGCAAATGAAAAAATGAAAGGATATATTTAATAACACTCGCAACGTTAATATCAATATCTAATTGATAACGATAAAAGTACAGCACCGAGAATATAAGACTAATAAAACAATCAAAACTTATGAAATAAGGATTCATTATGCAAACATTTTATATTCATCCGGAAGATCCACAGCCACGCCTCATCGAACAAGCGGCTGAATTGCTGCGCAATGATAAGCTGATTATTTATCCTACCGATACCAGCTACGCCTTTGGCTGCCGTCTAGGAGCTAAAGATGCTCTCGATAAGCTTAAACAAATTCGCGAACTTGATGATAAGCATCAGTTTACCTTGCTATGCCGCGATTTAAGCGAGATTGCTACTTATGCGGCAGTAGACAATGTTCAGTTTAAGCAGCTGAAAGCACATACACCAGCGCCCATCACTTTTATTTTAAACGCAACTAAAGATGTACCGAAGAAACTGGCTCATGCTAAGAAAAAGACCATTGGTATTCGTGTACCCAGTAATCCTATCGCCCAAGCATTGTTAACAGCGATGGATGAGCCCATCTTGACCAGTTCATTGATACTACCTATGCATGACCATGTAATAGATGACCCATTTGATATTGAAGAGCTATTGAGCAATCAAATAGACGCCTTAATCAATGCCGGTATCAAGACTACTAAGCTTACTACTATCGTCGATATGACCAGCGGTCAGCCTACGATTATTAGACAAGGCGCCGCTGATGTAAGCTCACTATTATTATAGATGTTATTGTTATAGAGAAAATTAGCATGAGTAGATAATTGATATAAAAGAAAAGTACGGTACTAATAATTAATGCTGATAATTAATATTTTAAATATCAAACGCATAAAAAAGCTCCAATTTATTGGAGCTTTTTTATGCAAAATACAGATAGCGTACATGATTAGTCACGATCAACTAATTCTACATAAGCCATGGGCGCATTATCACCGTCACGATGACCACATTTTACGATGCGCAGATAGCCACCTGGACGCGTTTGGTAACGAGGACCTAACGTGCCAAATAGTTTACCTACCATAGATTTGCTACGCATACGACTAAATGCTAGGCGACGATTAGCAACGCTGTCGTCTTTAGCCATAGTGATTAGCGGCTCAGCAACGCGGCGCAATTCTTTAGCTTTTGGCAATGTTGTTTTAATCAGTTCATGCTCAAATAACGAGTTAGTCATGTTCTGGAACATTGCTTTACGATGACTGCCGGTACGACCCAGCTTGACTCCACTCTTACGATGGCGCATGGTCAAATATCCTTAAAGTTTAACGGCTACGATAAGAGAAACGATCATCAACACGTAAGTCAGCGGGTGGCCAATTATCTAGGCGCATACCGAGCTCTAAATCTTTAGACGATAGTACGTCCTTGATTTCCGTTAATGATTTCTTACCAAGATTTGGGGTTTTAAGTAGTTC
This sequence comes from Psychrobacter urativorans, assembly GCF_904846675.1. Taxonomy (GTDB): domain Bacteria; phylum Pseudomonadota; class Gammaproteobacteria; order Pseudomonadales; family Moraxellaceae; genus Psychrobacter; species Psychrobacter urativorans_B. Next base: position 42,152 of record NZ_CAJHBT010000015.1, read on the forward strand.
AGTCTCTGAACGCTGGACCAAATCACCGATATAGTAAATGTTTTCAGCTTTTAAGCAGTTGGCTGAGCGAACCGTTAGTTCAAGATCGTCCACAGGGCGTAATAGCACCGGATCGACCTCTTCTTTTTCTTTCACAGGCTCAGGCGCTTCTTCAGCTTCTAGGTCAACAAAGATAGAAATCTGTTGTTGCAAAATAGTCGCTGCTTTACGAATTGCTTCTTCTGGATCAATAGTGCCATTAGTTTCAAGCTCGACGATAAGACGATCAAGATCGGTACGTTGTTCTACACGTGCGTTCTCAACCTGATAAGCGACTCGTTGCACTGGACTAAAGCTTGCATCAAGCTTTAAGCGACCAATTGCTTTGGTGTCACCATCTTCACGGCGCTGATTTGCTGGCTCATATCCACGACCCATAACTACACGCAGACGCATCTTAAGATGACCACGGTCGCTTAATGTACCCAATACCAATTCTGGATTGATAATCTCGACATTATGCGGTAACGCGATATCTGCGGCAGTAATGGTGCCCGGACCTTGTTTATCTAAGGTCAAAAATACTTCATTTTGGTCATGAAGAGTAATTGCCAAGCCTTTTAGATTTAAAAGTAGGTCAAGTACGTCTTCTTGCAGACCTTCAAGCGTTGAGTATTCATGGTCAACACCATCAATCTCAGCTTCAATGACTGCAGCACCAGGTAATGAAGATAACAAGATACGACGTAAGGCATTCCCGAGGGTATGTCCAAAGCCGCGTTCTAACGGTTCGAGCGTGACTTTCGCAATCGTTTCATTGACCGTGTCCACGTTAATGGCATTCGGCGTTAGAAACTCAGTTGCATTTAGCATCATGATGTCACCTCGATTTATTTAACTGGTTTAATTAACGTTACTTATATTTACTGATATCAATATTTATTCACATCAGTATTAAAATCAGTCGTAACGTCAGTTATTTAGAGTACAACTCAACGATCAAGCTTTCGTTAATTTCAGCAGGCAGATCAATACGATCAGGCGCTTGTTTAAACGTGCCTTGCAACTTGCTGTGGTCAACATCTAGCCATTCTGGAATACCACGTTGTGTCGCCAGTTCAATAGCGTTTTTAATACGTAGCTGTTCGCGAGACTTCTCTTGGATAGCGATGACATCACCATCTTGCAGCTGAATAGATGGAATGTTCACACGAACAAACTCATCACGTCCGGCTCTTTTTACCATAACAGTGCGGTGGCTAACTAGTTGACGTGCTTCGGCGCGTGTTGAACCAAAGCCCATGCGATATACCACATTATCGAGCCTACTTTCTAGCATAGCCAATAAGTTTTCACCAGTAGCGCCACGCTTACGAGCGGCTTCTTTATAGTAGTTAGCAAACTGACGTTCTAACACACCATAAATACGCTTCACTTTCTGCTTTTCACGCAGCTGTAATGCATATTCTGAAGTCTTATTACGGCTAACGCCATGTTGACCAGGCGGACGCCCAGCTTTCTTCGTTTTTACGTCATAAGGTTTAACGCCAGACTTAAGACCTAAGTCTGTACCTTCGCGACGCGATAATTTAAGTTTTGGTCCAATATAGCGGGCCATATTTATGTCTCCTGTAAGCCTTTGGGACGAAAAGCTTCGTCTTTAATATTAGACGCGGCGCTTTTTCGGCGCACGTACACCATTGTGTGGAATTGGGGTTACATCTGAGATGCTGTTAACTTTATAACCCAATGCACCTAGTGCTCTTACCGCAGACTCACGACCCGGTCCTGGTCCCTTGACCAAAACATCGATATTCTTAACACCATATTCTTGAGCCGCTTTACCGGCGACTTCAGCTGCAACCTGCGCTGCAAATGGTGTAGATTTACGTGAACCACGGAAGCCTTGTCCACCTGAGGTGGCCCAAGCCAGTGCATTACCTTGACGATCGGTAATCGTAACAATGGTGTTATTAAAAGACGCATGGATATGGGCTACGCCCTCCGATACTGAACGACGAGTCACTTTCTTGCGACTACGAGTGTCTTTAGCCATCTTTTAGCTTCCTAAGTTAATTATCTTTTGAGAGGGCGTGTCGGACCCTTACGAGTACGAGCGTTGTTCTTGGTGTTCTGACCTCTAACTGGTAAGTTACGACGATGACGGATGCCACGGTAACTACCTAGGTCAACTAAACGCTTGATATTGATTGATACTTCGCGACGAAGATCACCTTCAGTCGTAAAGTTTGCAACTTGTGCACGGATAGCATCCAACTGTGTATCATCTAACTGACTGACTTTAGTAGTAGGGGCAATGCCAACTGCTTCTAAAATTTTCTGAGCAGTGGTACGACCTACGCCAAAGATGTAAGTTAGTGAAATAACAGCATGCTTATTATCCGGAATATTGACGCCGGCAATACGAGCCATTGATTTCTCTCCATTAAAGAAAAACAAACATTATTAATAATCAATAATGCGTTGTTATTCAGATTTTTTGCTGTTAATACCTAATTTTTTATTATTATTACTACCATGCCATCTTGCTACGCAAATTGACTGATGATTTCAAATTATAAAAAATTCAGTATGAACTACGGCAAGTGGCGGATGATATCGCATCCGCCGTTATTTTTCAAGTATTAATTCAATTTATAGTCCAGACATAATGTCCTGTACTAAATATTGATTAACCTTGACGCTGTTTGTGGCGAGGTTCTGCGGTGCAAATAATATGCACGTTGCCTTTACGGCGTACCACTTTGCAGCTACCACAAATTTTCTTAACTGATGCTTGGACTTTCATCACATGCTCCTTGGAAAATCGCCCTAATCATTTAAAATTAAGTATTTATAAAACTAAGTATTTAAGATTGCGTGGGCGATTGAATTAACGTCTGATCATGATATTGATGGGTCATCAAATGCGCCTGTATCTGCGATATGAAGTCCATTACCACAACCACCATAATCAGTAGTGACGTACCACCTAAATGAAACGGCACACCAAATGACGACTGGACAATCATCGGCATTAAACAAATAACTGTCATATATATCGCACCGATAAACGTCAGCCGGTTTAATACATGATCGAGATAACGCTGTGTTTGTTGTCCCGGGCGGATACCTGGGATATACGCACCACTACGCTTAAGGTTTTCAGCAACTTCACGCGGACTAAACACTAATGCCGTATAAAAGTAGCAAAAGAAAATAATCATCGCGCCAAACAGAACTAAATATAACGGCTGTCCTGGCGACAGCACCAATGCCATATTTTGTAGTATTTTCTGTATAAAAGTAGGATCTGTTGATTGACCCACCCATTGTCCCAAACTTGCCGGAAACAACAACAACGAACTGGCAAAAATAGCAGGAATAACCCCTGCCATATTAATCTTCAGCGGCAAATGTGACTGCTGCTGAGCGTATATTTTGCGACCTTGCTGTTGCTTTTGTGCATAGTTTACAGGGACACGGCGCTGGGCACGCTCAATATAAACGATACCTGCAGTAACTGCGACACCCAATATTACAAATATAAATAACACAATCAAGTTCATCTGACCTTGATTGACCTGTTCGATAGACTGCGAAATCATACCTGGCGTACCGGCAACAATACTGGCAAAAATCAGCATTGAGATCCCGTTACCCACACCGCGTTCTGTAATCTGCTCACCAAGCCACATTAAGAACATAGCACCCGCTACTAATGAAGTAACGGCTGGGATATAAAAGGTAAGACCGGCAGTTAAAGTAAGATTCTGGCTGATGAGACCAGCACACATTCCTAATGACTGTACCAGTGCTAAAGCAAGTGTCCCTTGACGGGTATACTTGTTCAGTTTACGCCGCCCTGCTTCACCCTCTTTTTTGAGAGCTTCAAGCGATGGCAATACTGCTGACATCATCTGCACTATAATCGACGCTGAAATATACGGCATGATGCCAAGCGCCATAATAGACATTCGCTCAAGCGCACCACCTGAGAACATGTTAAACATGCTCAAGATAGTATTTTCGTTGCGTGAGAACAAATCAGCCAGATTAACCGGATTGATTCCCGGTACTGGAATATGTGACCCAAAACGATAAACAATCAATGCGCCGATCAAAAACAGTAAGCGCGACCAAAGCTCATCATACTTACGTATAAATGCAAAAGGGTTGAGCGGAATACCAGACGATGACATCGATTGCTTTGACACGATACTACTCCTCGATGCTACCACCAGCAGCTTCGATTGCTTGCTTGGCGCCTTTGGTCACTTTTACACCTTGGAAGGTATAAGCTTTAGTGACATTGCCTGACAAAATAATACGAGCACGCTTCATATCGTGACGAATAAGATTTGCGGTTTTTAGCGTTGCAACACTAACTACATCGCCTTCAACTTTGTTCAGTTCAGACAAACGGACTTCTGCAGTCGTCATTGCCATTTTACTGGTAAAGCCGAATTTTGGTAGACGACGATATAGTGGCATTTGTCCACCTTCAAATCCTGCACGGATGCTAGAACCTGAACGTGACTTTTGACCTTTTACACCACGACCACCAGTCTTACCAAGACCTGAACCGATACCACGACCGCGACGTTGGGCAGTTTTCTTTGCGCCAACACCTGGTGATAATTCATTTAATCTAAGTCCCATTACGCTTCCTCCACTTTTACCATGTAGTTGACGCGATGTACCATGCCACGGGTTGAAGGAGTATCTTCAACTTCAACGGTATGACCGATACGGCGTAAACCCAATCCTTTCAAGCTCGCTTTGTGGCTCTTGAGGCGATGGGCACCTGATTTTAATTGAGTGACTCTCATTGTCTTCATCGTAACTCACCTAGTCTAAGTTAGCCCAAAATTTCGTCTACAGATTTACCACGTTTGGCTGCCATCTTTTCTGGAGTTGACATATCACGTAAACCATTGAATGTTGCACGTACAACGTTAGCCATGTTGGTAGAACCATGACATTTAGTCAAAACATCTTTGACACCAGCAACTTCTAATACGGCACGCATTGCGCCACCAGCGATTACGCCAGTACCTTCAGACGCAGGCTGCATATAGACTTTACTTGCACCATGACGTGCGCTGATAGGATGAAACAAAGTTGCATCGTTAAGCTCAATAGTAATCATATTGCGCTTGGCAGCTTCTAGAGCTTTTTGAATAGCAGCTGGCACTTCACGTGCTTTACCGCGACCAAAACCAACACGACCATTCCCGTCGCCTACTACTGTTAAAGCAGTGAAAGAGAAGATACGACCACCTTTGACTACTTTAGCAACGCGATCAACGGTAACCAAGCGTTCTACTAGACCGTCAGTCTGTTCATTTTTATCATTTTTATCATTTCTAGCCATGATTAAAACTCCAATCCATTTTCGCGAGCTGCTTCAGCTAAAGCTTTTACTCGACCATGATATTTGAAACCACTACGATCAAAGGCAACTTTAGTAATGCCAGCTGCTTTTGCGCGTTCTGCGATCATTTGGCCTACAGACGTCGCTGCATCAGCATTACCAGTAGCGCCTGAACGCAAGCTGCCGTCTAAGGTAGATGCCTGAGCAATCACTTCACCACCGTTCGGAGAGATAATCTGGGCATAGATGTGCTTTGGTGTGCGATTAACCGTTAAACGATGAACGCCTAAAAAACGGATATGCGCGCGGGTTTTCTTAGCTCGACGCAGACGAGCTGCTTTTTTATCAAACATTTCAACTCACCTTATTTTTTCTTAGCTTCTTTACGAATCACATGTTCGTCGCTATAGCGAATACCTTTGCCCTTATAAGGCTCTGGTGGGCGGAAACCACGGATCTTAGCCGCTGCTTGACCAAGCTGCTGTTTATTGTTTGATTTCAAAACAATTTCAGTTTGCGTTGGGGTTTCAGCTGATACACCTTCAGGTAGCGTATATTCTACTGGATGCGAGTAACCAACGTTTAAGGTTACTTTATTGCCAGTAACTTGTGCGCGATAACCAACACCGATCAATTGAAGACGTTTTTCAAAGCCTTCGTTCACGCCTATAATATAATTATTTAATAGAGCGCGGATGGTGCCAGTATGCATCATGGCTTCTTTTGAATCGGCTGTAGGTGAGAGAGTGACAACATCATCTTCCTGTTTCAGCTCGACCAAATCATGCAGGCGTAAAGACAAATTACCGTTCTTGCCTTTCACTTCGACCTGCCGATCGTTCAAAGTAACGCTTACGCCGTTAGGCAGCGTCACTGGGGCTTTAGCCACACGAGACATAGGAATATTCCTTAAAAAATTAAAACTGTTATTAGCGAAAAAACTAACAGGCTAAAAAGCCTGCTAGTTTAGCACAATTGACCCTGTCAAACACTAACCAATTTTCATGAAATTACTACGTGTTTGAATAAGGTTAAACTTACAATGAATTTCTATAAGATTCAAGTAAGTTTAACAGGGTACAAATAGACTCTATCGTCTCATTACTTAAAGCAACAAACTGCAGTTTAAGCAACAAATGCAACGATTTCGCCACCGATACCAGCAGCGCGAGCAGCACGATCGCTCATGATACCTTGGCTGGTAGATACGATAGCAACACCCATACCTTGCTTGACAGTAGGGATAGCGTCTTTGCCGCGATGCTGGCGTAAACCAGGACGGCTAAAACGTTGAATAGTTTCGATGACAGCTTTGCCTTCGAAATATTTTAACTCAATAGATAGCGTTGCTTTGTTATTCTCTTCAGCATTAACAACAGCATTAGCCACATAACCTTCACTGACTAATAGATCAGCGATAGATTTACGTAGTTTCGAGCTTGGCATAGCTACGGATACTTTATTAGCCATTTGTGCGTTACGAATACGGGTTAGCATATCCCCAACGGTATCTTGCATACTCATGTAGTTACTCCTTACCAGCTTGCTTTACGAACACCAGGCACATCTCCTTGCATGACTCGTTCACGCAGCATATTGCGCGATAAGCCAAACTTACGGAAGTAGCCATGAGGACGACCTGTGATAGCACAACGATTGCGTAGACGAACTGGCGATGAGTTGCGTGGTAGGCCTTGAAGCTCTAACATCGCGTCCATACGCACTTCGTCACTTGCATTCATATCACTGATAGTTTCTTTTAGCTTCATACGCTTGTCAGCGTATTTAGCGACTGCTTTTTCGCGCTTCAATTCGCGATTAATCATGCTTTTTTTTGCCATAACGTCTTTACCTTATTTGAATGGGAAGCCGAATGCTTTAAGCAAAGCACGACCTTCATCATCAGTAGCAGCTGACGTGGTGATAGTCACATCCATACCACGGATACGATCAATCTTGTCAAATTCTACTTCCGGGAATACAATTTGTTCTTTGATACCCAATGAGTAGTTACCACGACCGTCAAAGGCTTTAGGTGAAAAACCGCGGAAGTCACGAATACGAGGAATTGCAACGGCAATGAGACGATCTAAAAATTCGTACATTTGCTCACCGCGTAGCGTTACTTTGCAACCAATTGGCCATTCTTCACGAATCTTAAAGCCAGCAATTGATTTACGCGCTTTGGTGACTACAGGTTTTTGACCAGCAATCGCGGTCATATCAGCTACTGCACCTTCAAGCAATTTCTTATCTTGAGACGCGCCGCCTACACCCATGTTAAGTGTGATTTTAGTGATTTTAGGCACTTGCATCACATTATCTAAACCAAGCTCTTCTTTGATTTGCTGCTTTAGTTTATCATTATATAAAGATTTTAATCTTGCCATTACCATTACACCCTTAGTGTCTTACGCAGTCGCCACGACTTCACCGTTCGAACGATAGACACGCTGTTTTTTGCCGTCTTCGTTGAACTGATAAGTAATACGGTCTGCTTTTTGGGTTTGCGCATTTAAAATTGCGACATTTGAGATATGCAGAAAAGCTTCTTGCTTAAGAATACCGCCTTCAACGCCAGTTGCCTGATTTGGCTTCTGATGTTTAGTGACAATATTAATGCCTTCAACTTTAATACGATCATTTTTTACAGCTTGTACAGTACCTTGCTTGCCTTTATCTTTACCAGCAATCACAACGACTGTATCGCCTTTACGTAATTTTGACATGGATTACCTCACAATACTTCTGGTGCTAGGGATACAATTTTCATAAACTGATCACCACGTAGTTCACGAGTTACCGGTCCAAAAATACGAGTTGCAATCGGCGCGTTGTTTTGGTTCAACAATACTGCAGCATTGTCATCAAAACGTAGCACAGAACCATCAGAGCGACGAACGCCTTTTTTGGTACGTACAACTACCGCATTCATCACGTCGCCTTTTTTGACACGACCGCGAGGAATGGCTTCTTTAACCGTTACTTTAATGATGTCGCCGACTGATGCATAACGACGATGAGAGCCACCCAGTACTTTAATGCACTGAACTCGCCTTGCACCGCTATTATCTGCAACTTCCAGCATTGACTCAACCTGAATCATAGCGTTACTCCACACGTATGAGCAATAAAAACCAGTTGCTGCCGCTAGCACAGTATGAGTAGGCGGCATTTTAATATAAATAACCGCTATTTACTCTGAATGTGAATGATCTACGCTCGGCGCAATCAGCATCTTCAAAAAGTCGGCTATTCTAACAGCTTCTGGCTTTTAATGCAATTTACTTAGATTTTCTCTACTTTTTCAACCACATCAACTAAAGTCCATGACTTAGTTTTTGAGATTGGACGCGTTTCTTTGATGCGGACAAGGTCGCCTTGTTGGCAAACATTGTTTTCATCATGGGCTTTAATTTTTGTAGAACGACGAAGCTGTTTGCCATACAAAGGATGACGAACAAGACGCTCAATCAAAACCGTGATGGACTTGTCCATCTTGTCGCTGACAACTCTTCCTGTCAATACGCTAGTGTTGGTAGTTGCTTGATCGTTATCGCTCATGAGTCGCCTCGTTGTTTCTCGTTAATCAAAGTCTGAATCTGAGCAATCGTACGACGATTGACTCTGACTTCATGGGTATTCCCCAACTGACCAGTTGCTTTAGCCATACGAATACGGAAAGCATCAAGTTGCTTTTCATCAAGTAACTGGGTCAGTTCTTCTAATGATTTATCACGTAATTCACTGATCTTCATTACATTATCGTCCGCTTAACAATGGTAGTTTTAAAGGGCAGTTTTGCTGCAGCAAGCGTTAAGGCTTCGCGAGCAAGCTCTTCTGAGACCCCTTCAATTTCATATAGCACTTTACCAGGTTTGACTTCGCATACCCAATATTCTACAGGACCTTTACCTTTACCCATACGCACTTCTAATGGTTTTTTAGAAATAGGCTTGTCTGGGAATACGCGAATCCAAATCTTACCACCACGCTTAATTTTACGAGTAATGGTACGACGTGCTGCTTCAATTTGACGCGCTGTCATACGACCGCGAGTCAAAGATTTTAGACCAATTTGTCCGAATGCAACGGTGCTTCCACGATGAGCTAGCCCAGTGTTACGACCTTTCTGCATTTTACGAAACTTGGTACGTTTTGGCTGTAACATAGTTTAACCTCTGTCTGAGTTTCGACGGTTTCCACGACCACGGCGTTTTGGCGCACGAGGCTTATCTTCATTGACGGGATTGTATACGCTGTTCATACCGTCAAGTATTTCGCCACGGAAAATCCAAACTTTTACACCGATGGTGCCGTAAGTCGTTTCCGCACGTATTGACGCATAGTCAATATCAGCACGGAACGTATGCAGTGGCACACGACCTTCACGGTACCATTCAGTACGAGCAATCTCAGCACCGCCAAGACGGCCAGACAGCTCAACTTTAATACCTTTAGCACCAGAACGCATGCTGTTTTGTACGGCGCGCTTCATCGCACGACGGAACATAACACGGCGTTCAAGCTGGCTTCCGATACCGTCTGCTACCAGACGAGCATCAAGGTCAGGAGATGTGATTTCTTCAATGTTGACCTGAGCGGGTACGCCCATCATTTTGGTCAATTCTTTTTGAAGTCTTTCGATATCTTCGCCTTTCTTACCGATAACGATACCAGGACGCGCGGTGGCGATGGTAATCTTAGCGGCACCAGTAGGACGTTCAATCATGATATTGCTGATCATCGCTTTATCTAGCTTTTTACGTAGATATTCGCGTACTTGAATGTCGTTAATTAGGTATTCTGAGTATTGTTTAGGATTAGCATACCAGTTTGCGTTATGCTTTTTGACAATACCAAGACGAATTCCGATTGGATGTACTTTTTGACCCATAACTTATTCTCCTACCTTTATAGTAATGTGACAGGTACGCTTACTTATACGGTCAGCGCGACCTTTAGCACGTGGTAGGATACGCTTTAGCGTGATGCCTTCATCGACATAGATGGTTGAGACTTTTAGGTCATCAATATCTACACCATGATTATGTTCGGCATTGGCGATGGCTGAGTTAAGGCATTTCTTAACAAACACAGCGCCTTTTTTATTGCTATACGTCAGGATATCCAAAGCACGCTCAATAGATTTGCCACGAACTTCATCAGCAACGAGTCTAACTTTTTGTGCCGATATGGCGGCACCGCGTAATTTTGCAGTTACTTCCATGGTGAGCACCTTATTTCTTAGCTTTTCTGTCAATGCCATGACCACGATACGTACGAGTCGGAGCAAATTCACCTAGTTTATGACCAACCATCTGTTCGCTTACGATAACCGGTACATGAGTACGGCCATTGTGAACAGATAAAGTCAGGCCAACCATTTGGGGCAGAATCATTGAGCGGCGCGACCAAGTTTTAATGGGTTTGCGTGAGTTGGTATCTAATGCTTTCTCAACTTTGGCAAACAGGTGCGCGTCTATGAATGGACCTTTTTTCAATGAACGAGGCATGAAATTCTTCCTTATTTCTTCTTGGCGCGACGGCGACGGATGATCATACTGTCAGTACGCTTATTATGACGCGTTTTAAGTCCTTTAGACTTCTGACCCCAAGGGCTGGTTGGATGACGACCTTTAACACGACCTTCACCACCACCATGTGGGTGATCAACAGGGTTCATCGCCACACCGCGAACGGCAGGACGAATACCACGCCAACGTGAAGCACCGGCTTTACCAAGTGATTTCAAGTTGTTTTCAGTATTAGAGACTTCACCAATAACAGCACGGCAATTGACGTGTACGCGGCGAGTTTCGCCAGAACGTAAACGAAGAATCGCATAAATACCGTCACGACCTAATAACTGAACGCTTGCACCCGCTGAACGAGCAATCTGTGCACCTTTACCGATTTTAAGTTCGATATTATGGATCACAGTACCCAATGGAATGTTTTTAAGCGGTAGACAGTTACCTGGACGAATTGGAGACGCTTCACCTGATAATACTGTATCACCAACTGCTTGCTTCTTAGCAGCGATAATGTAACGACGCTCGCCATCAGCATACTTAAGCAAGGCAATATGTGCAGTACGGTTAGGATCGTATTCAATACGTTCTACAGTTGCTGGAATATTGTCTTTGGTGCGTTTGAAGTCGACAATACGGTAATGATGCTTATGACCGCCGCCAATATGACGGGTAGTAATGCGGCCATTATTGTTACGACCACCTGACTTGCTTTTTGATTCTAGAAGTGCTGTAAACGGACGACCTTTATACAGGTGTGGATGCACTACTTTTTCAACAAAACGACGGCCTGGTGATGTTGGCTTTGCTTTTACGATAGGCATGAGTGTTATCCTTATTCGTTGTTCGCTGTTTCACTAGTAGAAGCAGTAGTATCAACTACCTCTTCACCAGCATCAGCCATTTGTACATCATGACCAGCTTTTAGGGTGACATAGGCTTTTTTATAATCATTACGACGGCCGATGTTTTTACCAAAACGCTTTGTCTTACCTTTAACATTCAAAGTGTTTACTTTAATGACTTCAACACCTTCAAACATTAACTCAACTGCTTTTTTGACTTCTAACTTAGTAGCATTAGTATCGATTTTGAATACTTGCACACCAAGTGAGTCACCGAGCATCTGAGATTTTTCTGAGAATACAGGCCCTCTTAAGACCTGATAAAGTCTTGCGTTGTTCATGCTAGTGCTTCCTCAAATTGTTTCGCAGCTTCGACTGACATGATCACTTTATCAAAAGCGATCAAGCTCACTGGATCCACTTCGTTTGTACCAAGTACATTGACGTGTGGAATATTGCGGGCAGCTAAGTATAAGTTCTCATCAACGTCTTTAGTAATGATTAATGCACGAGGTGCATTTAATTCATTTAACTTCGCGATCAGCTCTTTGGTCTTAGGTGCAGAAAGAGTCAAGTCTTCAACCAAAATTAATCGCTCTTGACGTATTAATTCGGCTAGGATGCACTGCATAGCACCGCGATACATTTTGCGGTTAACTTTCTGTGACCAATCTTGTGGTTTTGCCGCGAATGTGCGACCGCCCCCACGCCAGATTGGACTACGAATAGAGCCTGCCCGAGCGCGACCAGTACCTTTCTGACGCCATGGCTTGATGCCACCGCCTGAAACTTCGGCACGGGTTTTTTGTGCACGTGTACCTTGGCGAGCACCAGCAAGATATGCGGTGACGACTTGATGCACTAATGCTTCGTTGAATTCACGACCGAAAGCCGTATCAGAAAGCTCAACCGCCGCCCCTGTAACTGTTTTTAAATCCACGTTAATCCCCTTGCTTAGGCTTTGATTGACGGACGTACGATGACATCGCCACCGGTGGCGCCTGGGATAGCACCCTTGATGACAAGTAATCCTTTTTCGGCATCAACCGAGACCACTTCTAGGCCTTGAACTGTGACACGCTTATTACCCATCTGACCTGGCATCTTTTTGCCTTTGAACACTTTACCTGGTGACTGGTTTTGACCAGTAGAACCTAGGGCACGGTGAGACACTGAGTTACCATGGGTGGCATCTTGCATGCTAAAGTTATGACGCTTTACGCCGCCTTGAAAGCCTTTACCTTTACTCTGTCCTGTGACATCGACTATCTGACCTTCTTCGAATAGGTCAGCTAGGATATCACCACCAATTTCGCGTCCTTCAAGATCGCTTTCATTGGCACGAAATTCCCAAACACCACGACCGGCTTTAACGCCAGCTTTTGCGAAATGACCTTTTTGTGCTGCGGTTACGCGGCTGTCACGACGAGTACCTGTGGTAATTTGAATGGCTTGATAGCCATCAACATCAGTATTCTTTAATTGAGTAATGCGGTTTGCATCGACCTCAATCACTGTTACAGGGATAGACGCGCCTGCTTCAGTGAAGACACGGGTCATGCCGCATTTTTTACCGACTAAACCGATCGCCATATTAAACCTCTTTATATCTTCTATTAATGGATTGGGCGTTTAATGTGCATTAACCCAAAGCAATTTGAACGTCAACGCCGGCCGCTAAGTCTAACTTCATTAACGCGTCCACAGTTTTGTCAGTAGGCTGAACGATGTCAACCATACGCTTATGAGTACGGATTTCGTACTGGTCACGAGCATCTTTATTGACGTGTGGAGAGGTTAGAACGTTGAAGCGCTCAATGCGAGTCGGCAACGGTACAGGACCACAAACTTGCGCACCAGTGCGCTTTGCAGTATCGACAATCTCTTGTGCAGATTGATCAATCAGACGATGATCAAAAGACTTGAGTCGGATACGGATTCTCTGGTTAGCCATGCCAGCAAGCTCCTAATATGTGCTTTCGTCATTCTTGCGCTGCAAGGTGATGATCAAAAGCCGTTTGGTTAGAGATTCACTTCAAGCGGCCTTCTGTTCTTCATTAGAACGTGTTCTTTGTCAGAACCAGCAGCGTGCTAAAAGCAAAATAGTTTAAAGCCCCGCCGACTCTCCTAATTATATGGATGTCAGCAAAGGCATAATGAAATAGTGCTAGAAACGATGCTCTAGCTGTATTAGCGCCAGCTGTTTACTTGGCCGCGCTTATAATTCAGTAGTATATATTATACAGGGTATTTTGATGATTGCAAGAGAAATATTTGCAAGAACTTGAGGGCTTTAGGCCATATAAAGAGGCTTATTGCTAACTTTAGACCGCAATAAACTGTATTTTTTGTCGATAAAAATCAGTCTAAAACATCCGCTAATCCAGCACAATATCATATTGTTCTTGGGTATAAAGGCTTTCTACTTCAAAAGTAACGACGCGACCTAGTAGGTACTCTAAATCTGCGACTGTATCTGCCTCTGACGTTAATAATAAATCAATGACAGCCGTATGAGCCACGACGGTGAACGTCTTAGGAGAGTTATAAGTGCGCGCGCAGCGCATGATCTCGCGGAATATCTCAAAACAGATGGTCTCAGCGGTTTTAACAAAGCCGCGACCTTGACAAGTCGAGCACGGCTCACACAATTGCTGCCCTAGCGATTCACGGGTACGCTTACGGGTCATCTCAACCAAGCCCAATTCACTGACTTGCGTGATATTGGATTTGGCATAATCCTGCGTTAGCTGGGTTTTCAGGCTCTCTAGCACATCATCTTTATGCGGTTGCTCAAGCATATCGATAAAATCTAGAATGATTATCCCGCCCAAATTGCGCAAGCGCAGTTGACGAGCGATAGCATGGGTGGCCTCTAAATTGGTTTTATAAACCGTATCTTCTAAAGAGCGACCACCAACGAAAGAGCCTGTATTGACATCAATGGTAGTCATGGCTTCGGTTTGGTCAATAATCAAATAGCCGCCAGACTTTAGATCCACGCGGCGTTTGAGCGCATCAAGTAAATCTTCTTCCACACGGTGCACATCAAATAATGACTGTTCTGCAGTATAGTGCACGATACGATCGTAAATAAAAGGCACGAACTCTTTGGCAAAATGCCGTATTTGCTCATAAACCTGGGTGTTATCAACGATGACCTTTTCGGTATCAGCATGAACTAAGTCACGAATAGAGCGTAGCGGTAATGACAGCTCTTGATAAATGAGCTCTGAGCTTTGATTGTGTTTAGTCTCTTGGCGGCGCGCGCAAATAGTGCACCAAAGTTGCAGTAGATAATAGATATCTTCTTCGAGCTTATCGACTGGTACGCGCTCAGCTGCAGTACGGGCAATCAAGCCGCCTTGAAGGTTAACCGTTTGCATGAGACTGCTAAGTTCATTTTTTAGGCGCGTCCGCTCTTCACTACCATCAATACGTTGGGAGATACCAATATGATCACTTGATGGCAAATATACCAAATAGCGCGATGGCAATGACACATTGGTAGTCAGCCGTGCGCCTTTACTGCCCAACTGATCTTTGGTTACTTGCACTAATATACGTTGACTTTCGTGCAGCCGATGTTGGATTAGGCTTTTACTCGCAGTAGCGATGATCTCGTCGGTGCTTTGCGCGCTTACAACTGGCGGTGTCACTGCCAGATTAGCAGCAGATATACTGACAGGCTTTTCATCGGTAGCGTCAACTGTTTTATTATTGCTATTGGCTCGCGGACGCGGTTCACGCTGCATATCATTGACATGCAAAAATGCTGTGCGTGACTGGCCAATATCGACAAAGGCCGCTTGCATCCCTGGTAGGACGCGTACTACCGTACCCAAATATATATTACCCACCAAACCCAGCTTATGGTGACGCTCAATATAAACTTCGCCCAGCACACCATTATCTAAGACTGCCACACGGGATTCCATCGGACTGACATTGATCAGCAGCTCTTCAGACATAGTGCCTCTTCTCTTATTATCATTGTGCTCATTAATTGTTACTAACCTAATCGCATCACAGTGTAGCAAACCCATTATAACTCTGCCCACCATCCTGCCGTGTCATTATGTGTCTTATATTTTAGTTTCGCACTTATTATTTCCGTGCTTATATCTGGGCAGGTTTGTGTTCTTGCTTTTTTATTTGTCGTTGGGGTTATTGATTACGTGATTAGTTGCTTGGTTAATTAAAGCTAAGGTCTGGGCTAAGGGCAAACCGACGACATTAGTGTAGCTGCCATTGATACGCGTGACCCAAGCAGCGGCTAAACCTTGAATACCATAGCCACCGGCTTTATCAGCAGGCTCACCACTGTCCCAATAATTTGCCATCATATTGGCCGTTAACGGCACAAAAGTGACATCAGTGCGCTCAAGAATTTGCTGCTGTCCGGCTGCTTGTAAAACCTTATCCCCATCATTTGCAGACGATACTACTAAATGTGTTACTTTCGTCACTTGTACAGCAGTCCATACTTGATGGCTGTTATTAGACATTTGCTGCCACATGCTATACGCATGCTCGCGGTCGGTTGGTTTGACCAATACGGTCTTGCCATCGGGCAGTACGCCAATAGTATCTGCTGTCAGAATAATAAAGGGGTCGGAAAATTTAGATGATTTGATCTGGTCGTTTTTATAGCAGGCATTTAACTGTTTGATTGCGGCCGTAGCTTTACTGACAACCATACGCTGAATATAATTTTTTGGGTGCTCATCTTCATACGGCGTTTCATCGATATCGACGCTGATGGTGCTAAATTCTAACTGCGCGGTAGCCAGCAGTTCACGGCGACGCGGCGAACCGGAAGCTAATATGATGTCCATCATTATTCTCTTACCTTAATGGGTGTTTGATAGGGTGAATCTGTGTAATACCAGCAATACTAGTGGCCAGATTATAGTGCTCGTTAATAGGGATAAGCCTGATTGGGTGACCACTATATTTTGGGTTATTAGCTGTAGTAGCCATAAACTTAGCACAAAAGCGCTTAATCCCAATGAAGCCATAAACCAAGCACTGACGATATTTGACGGCTGGATATAAAGAGCAGCAATCTTAATGACCAAAGTCACTACTACCGCCGCAAAGGCTTGCTGACCTAAGCGGGTATCCATCAGAAAATCGGCAAGCAGACCAATAGTAAAGGCACTAAAGATACCGACATAGCGCGGCTGAAACAGCAACCAAAAAATGAGCACCATAATCATCATCATTGGGCGTAAGGTCGCCGTATTAGGACTGAATGGATAGACATTGAGCGCGGAGGCGATGACAAAGCTGATAATAATAGCCAGCGGCAACATGCCAGTGGCGTGCTCAGCGTTAAGACGGTTCATGAATGTCTGCCTTGTCATTCACAGCAGGCAGCAATAAAGGGGAATCATTATCAGCCTCTATTGGTTCATTTTGTGTCTGCTCTTGCAGTTTATCTTGTAAGATTAAGACAAAGTTATTATCAATAAAATTGGCTGCAGGTGCGACTTCAATGCTTCTAAAATTATCCGCTTGGGTGTTTTTGATACGATTAACCCGCCCGACAGGGTAGCCTGCCGGAATTCGACCACCAAGACCGGAGGAAATGAGCTCATCGCCTACCCGTACATCCGAGCTTTTGAACACATAATTGAGATGCAGTGACGTCGGTAAGCCCTCACCGCTGACAATCGCCCGTTGACCGGTACGCTTAATCATTACTGACACCGATTGCTGCTCATCAGTAATCAGCATCAAGCGACTGGTATTGGGATAGACGGTTATAATTTGACCCAAAATACCAGCTTCATCAATGACCGTCTGACCGACTCGCACCCCATTTTTTGCGCCTTTATTCAGTACGACAATCTGCTTAAGAACATTGCTGTCCGTACCGATAACTTGTGCCAAATTTAAATCGTACTGCTCAGAAGTACTGGTCGACAAGATACCTTTTAAACGCGCATTTTGTGCCAAAATATAATCTTGCTGCTGAAGCTGGGCTTGGGCAAGAATCAGTTGCGACTTTAGCTGAACATTTTCGCGGCGCAAGGCTTCTTTTGATTGCGTGCGCCCACTCACCCAGTATTTAGCATGACTGGGCAACAGCGAAAACTCGTAAATAGGCTGCTTGGCGGCGTGACTGGTGTTGCGTAGGGGCTTGAACCATTCTGGATTTTTGCTATCCACCCACATCAGTATCAGCGCCACTATCAGTACAATAACCGTCATTCGTAGTGCTAATGGCTGGCGGGCAAACATACTTGGCGTCATAAGAGTTCTAATTTGATTGAGACTAAGCGCTAGGGTCAAAAACGTCGAATAGTAGTAAACGCTTATAAGTCGTAAATGCTTATTAGTAATGAAAGCCTATAAACAATAGCACTTATACAAAAATCATCTCAAAGCTTTTATTATTGATAAGTTCCAACGCTTTACCAGCGCCACGGCTGACACAAGTTAGCGGATCTTCGGCGACGCTCACTGGCAATCCAGTTTCTTTCGAGATCAATTTATCCAAATCTCGTAATAAAGCCCCGCCGCCAGTTAGGACAATACCACGCTCAGCGATATCTGATGACAGTTCAGGCGGCGTCTGCTCCAATGCTGATTTTATAGCATTGATAATATCGCCTAATGGAACGCTCAAGGCTTGTTGAATCTCAGCTGAATTGACAGTAAAAGTCTTAGGTACCCCTTCTGCCATGCTACGACCCCGAACTTCTACCTCTAGCTGACTGTCTTCATTAAGAAGAGCCAACCCCACTTCTTGCTTAATGCGTTCAGCAGTCGTTTCACCAATCACGCAGCCATGGGTACGACGCATGTGCGTGATGATAGCGTCATCCAATATATCGCCGCCGCTACGAATCGAATCGGCATAGACGCAGCCCGATAGCGCAATGACTGCAATCTCAGTAGTACCACCGCCAATATCGACTATCATTGAGCCACTCGCTTCATGGACGGGTAAACCTGCACCAAGCGCGGCTGCCATAGGCTCTTCAATCAAGAACACCTTACTCGCCCCTGCCGATCTCACCGCTACCCGAATGGCTTTACGCTCGACCAAGGTTGATTTGCATGGTACACAAACCACCACTTTGGGCGGCGCTAAAAAACGCTTGGCTTTTGCTTTGGCAATGAAATGCTTGAGCATCTGTTGCGTCACTTCAAAGTCGCCAATTACGCCGTCTTTCAATGGTCGGATAGCAGTAATATTAGCAGGAGTTCGACCTAGCATTTGCTTGGCATCAGCACCTAAGGCGGCAACGGTAGAGTTTTGGGTATGAGTAGTGCGTAGGGCAACGACGGTAGGCTCATTGAGTACCACGCCTTTATCAGGAATAAAGATTAAGGTATTTGCAGTACCAAGGTCGATTGCGATATTATTTGATAAAAATCCAAACAGGTTCATGACTAATATATCCAGCGTCTTATAAAAATAACAAATAGGGTAAATAAAGCAAACAAGGCGAATAAGAGAACTGCACGATCAATTGAGCCTAAACGATAAGGCCAAAAACGGACTAAATTATACCGATTTAGCTCGAAAAAACATAGGTATTTACAGGCGTAAGTACAGAGTCTGGTCTTAACGACTAGAACTCGTTACAAACGCTGCGAGGGAAAGGCGTCAGATCACATGACAGCCACTAACCTATGTTAATTGATAATATGCTAATTAATATATAGTAAGAAACCATAATCACTGCTCGTATGAAAAAGTACCTAATATTTTCACTGAGTCGCGGGCGCTTACTGTAACGTATATCATGACTTAATAGGTAAACGATTGATAATAAATCAATCATTGGGTCTTCATTTGATGCTTCATTATTACGCTCTACCCCTACTCAACTGCGATTATGCAGTAATCGAACGTCACGCTCTGTAAACTTGGGTCAGATGCTTTATAATAAGCCGCTAACTGTTTTAAAATGGTTATGAGCGAGTGACCCTTTTTTTATTTAATAAAATGCCTGTTTCTGAGTTCTAAGTCCTAAATTATAATAAACACTGTCCTGCACTGGAGAAATTATGTCACAACAAACGCCCGCGACTGACAGTAGCGTCAGCCGCCACGAAATCCTCGAAGTTGCCAGCCTAGCGCGTTTAGGTGTCGATGAAGATACGGCTGATAGGTACGCCAATGACATCAGCAAAGTGTTAACTTTGATGCATACCTTAGCCGGAGTTGATACCACTAGCTTGACCCCATTAGCTAATATTCATGAAGCGTGCCAAGACTTGCGAGCTGACGTTGCCAAACATGATATCAATCGTGAGCGCAATCAAGCAGTCGCGCCAGCCGTTGAGCAAGGCTTATATCTCGTGCCACAAGTAATTGAATAGCTTTCATTATTAAGCACATTTTTACTGAGCACACTTTTAATAGCCAGATTGTTACCCCATAGCGTGAAAAGTCGCTATCAGGCTTTTTCTTATTTTACGCAGTTAATATTTTGACGGACGACCCCTTATGTCTGAACTTCATCATTTAAGTACCCAGCAACTCATTACAGGTTTGCAAGCCAAACAATTTAGCAGCCTAGATTTGACTGAACATTTTATCAAGCGCATTGACGCTTTAGATAGCAAGATTAACAGCTTTATCACTCATACCTCTGAGACCGCACGGGCACAGGCACAAGCAGCGGATGAGATGCGCGCGCAAGGCGATAAGCGCCCGCTACTTGGTGTGCCGATGGCGCATAAAGATATCTTTTGTACCCAAGGCGTGTTGACTACTTGTGGCTCCAAAATGCTGCATAACTTTGTGTCGCCATATAGCGCCACTATCGTCACTAATATCGATAAAGCGGGCATGATTAGCCTTGGTAAACTCAATATGGATGAGTTTGCTATGGGTTCGGACAGCAGCAGCTCTTATTATGGCGCGGTTCACAATCCTTGGAATCTTGAGCATGTTCCTGGTGGATCATCAGGTGGTAGTGCTTCGGCAATAGCGGCAGGTTTTATTCCACTTGCAACCGCCAGTGATACCGGCGGCTCTATTCGCCAGCCAGCATCGTTTTGCGGCTTGACCGGTATTAAACCCACTTATGGCCGTGTGTCGCGCTTTGGGATGATTGCTTACGCCTCAAGCCTCGACCAAGCGGGTAGCTTGGGTCGTAGCGCCAAAGATTGCGCTTATCTATTACAGCCGATGATTGGTCATGACCCACGTGATGCGACCTCTATCAAACATGATATGCCTAACTACGTGCAAGATATCAATGAAGCTGAAGCGCAAGCTGGTGATAAACCACTTGCTGGTCTACGCATTGGTGTGGCAAAAGAATACTTCAGTGAAGGGCTGAATGCTGAGGTCGATCAATTGGTACGTGCCGCATTGCAGCAGTATGAAGATCTTGGCGCAACGGTTGTGGAAGTCAATATTACTGACCCTGAGATTACCCTTGCGACTTACTACATGCTGGCTCCTGCTGAAGCGTCGTCAAACCTTTCGCGCTTTGATGGCGTGCGTTTTGGCTACCGTTGTGACAATCCAAAAGACTTAATCGACTTATATACCCGCTCACGCTCTGAAGGCTTTGGCCCTGAAGTACAGCGCCGCATCTTGATGGGCACTTATTCCCTATCCGCCGGTTACTTCGATGCTTACTATATTAAAGCCCAAAAGATTCGCCGTTTAATTATCAAAGACTTTGATGATGCTTTTGCCCATTGCGATGTGATTGCCAGTCCAACAGCACCAACAGCTGCCTATAAGCTTAGCGAAAACTTAGATCCTGCCACGATGTATCTGGGCGACGTTTATACCATTGGCGTCAACCTTGCCGGTCTGCCAGCCCTTAGTCAACCTGTGGGCTTGACCGCTGCTGGTCTACCTGTTGGTCTGCAACTGATCGGACAGCATTGGCAAGAAAGCAAACTGCTTACCACTGCGCATTTGTTCCAGCAGCGTACCGATCATCATCTACAACACTCTGCTATCGCTAAGGAGACCGTATAATGAACGCAACAACAGTAACTGATACCGTTCGCAACGATATTGTCCGCCAAGAGCTTATGGTCGATGGCTATGAAGTGGTCATTGGTATTGAGATTCACTGCCAGCTTAATACTGACAGTAAAATATTCTCAAGCGCGCCGACCGACTTCGGTCATGAGCCTAATACACAAGCCAGTATCGTCGATTTGGGCTTGCCGGGTGTGTTACCTGTCCTCAATAGCGGTGTGGTAGAACGCGCCCTAAAATTTGGTATTGGCGTTGATGCTGAGCTGGGACTGTTCAATACTTTTGACCGTAAAAACTACTTTTATCCTGATTTGCCAAAAGGCTATCAAATCACCCAAATGGCCAACCCTATCGTTGGGCCTGGCCATATCGATGTGGTGGTCAATGAAGGCGATAAAAACGAATATCCCAAACGTATGGGCATCACTCGTGCGCACTTAGAAGAAGATGCGGGCAAGTCAGTACATGATGCGGTTGATGGTATGACGGGCGTCGACCTTAACCGCGCTGGCACGCCACTGATTGAGATTGTCTCTGAACCTGACATGCGTTCAGCACATGAAGCCCTTGCCTATATCAAAGCTATTCACCAGCTGGTGACATGGTTGGGTATCTCTGATGCCATCATGGCAGAAGGCTCATTCCGCTGTGACTGTAACGTTTCTGTACGCAAGCCGGGAGCGGACTTGGGGACACGTACTGAGCTAAAAAACTTGAACTCGTTCCGCAGTATCGAGCGCGCCATCAATCGTGAGATCGAGCGTCAAATCGACGTTATCGAAGAAGGCGGCAAAATCATTCAAGCGACCATGCTTTATGATCTCGAGAAAGACGAAACCCGCGCTATGCGCACTAAGGAAGAAGCCAACGACTATCGCTACTTCCCTGATCCTGACTTGCTACCCGTGCGTATTGAGCAACATACTGTCGATACTATTAGAGCGGCAATGCCTGAATTACCAGTAGCACGCCGTGCGCGCTTAGAGAGTGAGCTTGAGCTATCAGAATACGATGCCCGTATCTTAACCGGTAGCCGTCATTTGGCTAATTATTTCGAAGCCGTGGTTAGTGAAGTCGGTCAGCAACATGCTAAGATTGCCGCTAACTGGGTCATGGGCGATTTACTTGGTGCACTGAATAAAGACGATAAAGACATCATCGACTCGCCCATTAGTGCCAAGCAATTGGCTGGCATGCTAAAGCGTATCTTTGATGATACCCTATCCGGTAAGCTTGCCAAAAAAGTATTTAGCGCCCTGTATGAGCGCGAAGGTGGCGATACTGATGATGCCGCTGATCAAATCATTGAAGCTAAAGGTCTCAAGCAAGAAACCGATACCGGTGCTATCAAAGCCATCGTTGAAGAAGTGATTGCTAACAATGCAGCTATGGTTGAAGAGTATCGCGGCGGTAAGCAAAAGGCCTTTAATGGCCTAGTCGGTCAAGTGATGAAAGCCAGTCGCGGTAGTGCCAATCCGCAACAGGTCAACCAAACCCTAAAAGAGTTATTGGACTAGTTGTTATCGGCGATATATTAGACTGGCTAGGCTAAGTAAAGTCTCACGGCAAGCACGGAAATAATTAACCCTTGCAATATGTGCGATTTTGCGTAAAATAGTCAGTCATTCGGGGCGTAGCGCAGTCTGGTAGCGCACTACACTGGGGGTGTAGGGGTCGCAGGTTCAAATCCTGCCGTTCCGACCAAACATAGATATAGGGTTAGCCGTCATAGACCGCTAGCCCTTTATTTTGGGCGTTTTTTGGGTTTCACTGTTCTATAGGTCTATGGCGAACCATATAGAATGTTGGTATTATTGTTGGTATCGAAGTATTTTTACATGGACAATACCAACAAAGGATAGAACCATGCCCCTAACCCATACAGGTATCAACAAGCTACAGCCTAGCCCCACCTCTATTGAAACAAAACGACCTGATATGAACCGCCCCGGTATTGTCGGAGACTCAACAATCTGAGAGAATACGACAATGAAAACACGAAACTACACTCCCGAG
>NZ_CAJHBT010000016.1 GCF_904846675.1 Psychrobacter urativorans
ATTTTAAATAAACTAATATATTGGCGTAATTATTGCTTTGCAATCATTAATAATTGCGTGTACTTTAAGATAACAATTATCGAATTAACTTTATTAAATTAGTAAACGGCTACCTTCCCTTCCGTACTCTTATTCTCTACATAAGGATTCTCGCATGACCATGACATCAGGATCAGCTGGCGCTCGCTTTCGCAGTGCGATTAAACAAAAAAATGATGATAAACAACCGCTACAAATCGTCGGTACGATTAATGCCTATACGGCGATGATGGCAACGCAAGCTGGTCATCAAGCGATATATCTCTCTGGCGCTGGCGTGGCCAATGCCTCATTCGGTCTACCGGATTTAGGTATGACCAGCCTTGATAATGTCTTAGAAGACGCCCGCCGAATTACGGATGCCGTTGATACCCCATTGTTAGTAGACATTGATACCGGCTTTGGCGGCGCGTTTAATATTGCCCAAACCATTAGAAAAATGGAAAAAGCCGGCGTCGCTGCGGTACATATCGAAGACCAAGTGGCACAAAAACGTTGTGGTCATCGTCCTAATAAGGAAATCGTTAGTATTTCTGAGATGGTAGATCGCCTAAAAGCGGCGCTTGATGCCAAAGTTGATAAGGACTTTGTAGTAATGGCGCGTACGGATGCGCTATCTGTCGAAGGTCTTGATGCTGCCGTTGAGCGTGCTGTTGCCTTTCAAGAAGCGGGTGCGGATATGATTTTCGCTGAAGCGTTAACGGATATCGAGATGTATCGCAAATTTACCGATGTACTTGACATTCCGGTACTGGCTAACATGACTGAGTTTGGTCAGACTGACCTTTATAGCACTGAGCAGCTGCATGGCGTTGGCGTCGATATGGTGCTTTATCCATTATCAGCTTTCCGTGCCATGAATCAAGCGGCGCTCAATGTTTATCAGCATATCTTAGCTGATGGTACTCAACAGAAAGTTGTCGATACCATGCAAACCCGTATGGAGCTCTATGACTTCTTAAACTATCATGAGTTTGAGCAGACTTTAGATAAGCTGTTTGCTGATAACAAGTAAAGTATAAATAGTTATTAGTCATAACTTATCATTTAGTTTTAACCGTTAATACTACTAATTAACATCAAGCCACCAAAAAGGAATTTACCATGGCAGCACAAAAGGAACTTTCAGGCGCAGGTCTTCGTGGTCAAGTCGCTGGCAAGACCGCTTTATCTACCGTTGGTAAGTCAGGCTCAGGTCTGACCTATCGCGGCTATGACGTGTCAGAGTTGGCAGATAAGTGCATTTTTGAAGAAGTCGCTTATCTATTACTTTATGGCAATTTGCCTACGCAAAGCGAGCTTGATGCTTATCAAACCAAACTTAAAGGCTTACGCGGGCTACCGCAAGCACTAAAAGAGGTACTTGAGCGTATCCCTGCTGAGGCGCATCCGATGGATGTCCTACGTACCGGTTGTTCAATGTTAGGTAACCTTGAGACCGAAATGGATTTCGCTGAAGAAAACGACCAAGCGGATCGTATGCTAGCGGTATTCCCATCCATCATTAACTACTGGTATCGCTTCACTCATGATAACGTGCGTGTCGAAACAGAGACGGATGATGAGACCATTGGTGGTCATTTCTTGCATCTGCTTAAAGGTGAGAAGCCAAATGAGCTGCATGAAAAGGTCATGAACGTATCACTTATCCTCTATGCTGAGCATGAGTTTAACGCCTCGACCTTCACTGCACGTGTTTGCGCCTCTACTCTATCTGATATCCATTCTTGTATCACTGGCGCAATCGGTTCATTACGTGGTTACCTGCATGGCGGCGCGAATGAGGCGGCAATGGATATGATCGAAGGCTTTAGCTCACCTGATGAAGCTGAAAGAGAAATGATGGCGATGCTGGCACGTAAAGACAAGATCATGGGCTTCGGTCATGCGATCTATAGCGACTCAGATCCACGTAACGTCGTTATTAAAGGTTGGGCTGAAAAACTCGCTGCAGACGTTGGCGACGAGGTGCTATATCCCGTATCAGTACGCGTTGAAGAAGTTATGTGGCGCGAGAAGAAATTATTCTGTAATGCAGATTTCTTTCATGCATCAGCCTATCACTTTATGGGTATTCCAACTAAACTGTTCACGCCTATCTTTGTTTGCTCGCGTCTAACTGGCTGGGCATCTCATGTGTTTGAGCAGCGTGCCAATAACCGCATCATTCGCCCAAGTGCGGAATATATTGGCGAAGAGTTGCGCTCTGTACCGGATATGAGCGCGCGTTAATTTTATATTCATCATAAAGTTTTATGGTAAATATAATTCGTTTAACTGCTAAGTCATATCGATATGACTTAGCAGTTAAATCACCTCCTATCATTTTTCAATAATTCTCACTTTATTTGGTTTCAGTTTTTTTAGCAAAGCCCGCCAGAACTATTAGTGACAATCGCATTAAGGCATAATAATGATTTTGCTAAAAAAATTTCTCCTTCTTACTTATTTAACCCCCATTTAACCAGCCAACCGCTAAAGGTACTCTATGAACAACCTAATTCAGCCAATGAATGAGCAATTCAAAAAGTCACTTCCTGATACCGAACTGTATTACTTTGATACCCGCGAAGCCGTCGAGAATATCGAAGCTGGCGCGTATGACCAACTACCCTTCTCATCAAAAGTACTGTGTGAAAACTTAGTTCGCCGTTGTCCTCCTGAAGACTTAACCGCTGCACTAACTCAGCATATCAAAGGCAAGCAAGACCTTGATTTTCCTTGGTATCCTGCGCGTGTGGTTTGCCATGATATTTTAGGACAAACTGCTTTTGTTGACTTAGCTGGCCTGCGTGATGCGATTGCTGAGCAAGGTGGTGACCCTTCAAAAGTTAACCCTATTGTCCCAACGCAATTGATTGTTGACCACTCGCTTGCTGTTGAACATGCCGGCTTTGAAGAAAACGCCTTTGAGAAAAATCGTGCCATTGAAGAGCGCCGTAATGATGACCGTTTTCACTTTATTAACTGGTGTGAGCATGCCTTTGATAACGTCAACGTCGTACCACCCGGTAACGGCATCATGCATCAAATTAACCTAGAAAAAATGTCTCCGGTTGTGCAAGTAGTAAAAGGTAAAGACGGTCGTGAAGTTGCCTTTGCTGATACTTTAGTCGGTACGGACAGCCATACGCCTATGGTTGATGCGCTTGGCGTCATCTCCATCGGTGTTGGTGGTTTGGAAGCTGAAAGCGTCATGCTAGGTAATCCATCTTATATGCGCTTGCCAGACTTTGTTGGTGTCAAACTAACTGGTAAATTGCAAAAAGGCATTACTGGTACCGATTTAGTATTAGCAATGACCGAGTTCTTACGTGATGCTGGCGTGGTCTCTACCTATATCGAATTCTTCGGTGATGGCGCCCGCCAGCTGACTGTTGGTGATCGTGCGTCTATCTCTAATATGACGCCTGAGTATGGTGCGACTGCGGCGATGTTCTATATCGATGAGCAAACTATCGACTATCTACGCCTAACCGGTCGTAGTGAAGCGCAAATTAAGCTGGTCGAGCAGTATGCCAAACAAACGGGTCTATGGGCTGATGGTATGGAAAACGCCGTCTACGAGCGTGTGCTTGAGTTTGACTTATCGGCAGTGGTACGTAATCTTGCCGGCCCTTCTCGCCCGCATGCTCGTGTTTCAACTACTGATTTGGTTGCCAAAGGCATTGCCCACGGTGCTGATGAAAAACTGCCAGAACCAAAAGACGGTATGATGCCAGATGGCGCGGTTATTATTGCAGCGATTACCAGCTGTACCAATACTTCTAACCCACGCAATATGGTTGCTGCTGGCTTGGTCGCTCGTAACGCCAATGAGAAAGGCTTATTACGTAAGCCTTGGGTGAAAACATCATTAGCCCCTGGTTCTAAAACCGTAAAAATGTACCTAGAAGAAGCAGGGCTGATGTCTGAGATGCAGCAAATAGGCTTTGACGTGGTCGGCTTTGCTTGTACGACCTGTAATGGTATGAGTGGCGCGCTGGATCCTGATATCGAAAAAGAAATCATTGATAATGATTTATTCACCACCGCAGTGCTATCCGGTAACCGTAACTTTGATGGTCGTATCCATCCCTATGCTAAGCAAGCGTTCTTAGCATCACCACCATTGGTTATTGCTTATGCTATCGCTGGTAATATTCGCTTTGATATCGAAAAAGATTCATTAGGCCAAGACCAAGATGGCAATGAGATTTACCTAAAAGACATCTGGTTCGACGATGACG
Organism: Psychrobacter urativorans; assembly: GCF_904846675.1. Lineage (GTDB taxonomy): Bacteria > Pseudomonadota > Gammaproteobacteria > Pseudomonadales > Moraxellaceae > Psychrobacter > Psychrobacter urativorans_B. The sequence continues at coordinate 4,269 of NZ_CAJHBT010000016.1, forward strand.
AAGTCGATGCTATTGTGGCAGAAGCCGTGAAGCCTGAACAGTTCAATGCCGTCTATATCCCGATGTTTGATGAAGCTAAAAAAGACACTGGTAAAGCCTTAAGCCCATTATATAACTGGCGTGATCAGACTACTTATATCCGCCGTCCGCCCTATTGGGAAGGTAAAATGGCGAAGAAAAATGCGCTAACTGGTATGCGCCCGTTAGCCGTACTTGGTGATAATATCACTACTGACCATATGTCACCGTCGAATGCTATCTTAGGTGATTCAGCTGCTGGTGAATATCTTGATACCATGGGTTTACCTGCCGAGGACTACAACTCGTATGCCACCCATCGCGGTGATCACTTAACCGCTCAGCGTGCAACTTTTGCCAATCCTAAATTGCTGAATGAAATGGTACGCGATGAAGACGGTGAGATTATCCAAGGCTCACTTGCCAAGGTTGAGCCGGAAGGCCAAGTCATGCGCATGTGGGAAGCGATTGAAACCTACATGAACCGCGAACAGCCGCTTATCATCATCGCTGGTGACGGCTATGGTCAAGGTTCAAGCCGCGACTGGGCTGCCAAAGGCGTACGCTTAGCCGGTGTTGAATGTGTGGTCGCTGAAGACTTTGAGCGCATTCACCGTCAAAACTTAGTCGGCATGGGCGCCCTACCGCTACAGTTTGAAGAAGGCGTCACGCGTCAGACCCTCAATATCGATGGCTCAGAAGTATTTGATGTCACCGGTGAAGTGTCTGCTGGCGGGTTGATGAATCTAGTTATTCATCGTGCCGATGCCAGCATTACCGAAGTTCCTATCATTTGTCGTTTAGATACTGCCGATGAAGTAAAAATGTATCATGCTGGCGGGATGCTACAGCGTTTTGCCAAAGAGTTTATCGATGGTACGTTAGACATTGCTTAGTGTTAATAGTATCGCTAATTAATTTTATAAGAGAGCCGACCTTGTATAATATATTTATATAGCGTTGGCTCTTTTTCTATTACAACTATAAAAAAGGACTTATCACAATGAACCAATCAAACTCTACGCCAAAACAATCTTTCGCCCCGCAAATTTCTGTCCCTGCCATTTATATGCGCGGTGGTACGTCAAAAGGCACTTTCTTTAAATTGGCTGATTTACCGGAACGCTGTCAAGTAGCTGGGAAGGCTCGTGACCATTTCTTATTGCGTGTTGTCGGTAGCCCCGATCCTTACGATAAGCAAATAGATGGCTTAGGAAATGGTAGCTCTAGTACATCGAAGGCTGTCATTTTATCTCCAACAGATAAAGCTGACCATGATGTGAACTATCTATTTGGTCAAGTTAATATTGCCAAGCCGATGATTGATTGGAGTGGTAATTGTGGCAACTTAACGGCAGCCGTTGGCGCTTGTGCCATTAATATGGGACTGGTAGCAGCCGACCGTATCCCAGCTAATGGCATCTGTGCGGTACGTATCTGGCAAGAGAATATCGGTAAGACGATTATCGCTCATGTTCCTGTGTATACAGATGACAATCAAAAAGTACAGGTACAAGAAACCGGAGACTTTGTCCTCGACGGCGTGACCTTCCCTGCTGCTGAAGTAAAAGTTGAGTTTATCGATCCAGTAGATGGCGACAGCGCTATGTTCCCTACCGGCAATTTAGTCGATAAATTTGATGTACCTAATATTGGCAGCTTTGATGCGACCTTTATTAGTGCCGGTATTCCGACTATTTTCCTCAAGGCTGATGATTTAGGCTTGACGGGTACCGAGCTACAAAGTGATGTTAATAGCGATACTAATTTACTGGCTAAGCTTGAAGCTATTCGCGCTCATGGCGGCGAAGCGATGGGCTTGTTTAAAGATATTAGCGAGGCACAAACCCGTCAACATACCCCAAAATTGGCATGGGTTGCACCAGCTGCTAGTTATACCGCATCCAGTGGCAGCAACGTCTCTGCGGACGACATTGATTTGGTTGTACGAGCGATGAGTATGGGACAATTGCATCATGCCATGATGGGCACAGCGGCAGTAGCAATTGCAGCAGCAGCAACCACTCAAGGCACACTGGTCAATCAAGCGGCTGGTGCTGGCAAGTTATCGGAAGTGCGCTTTGGTCATCCATCTGGTACGCTATTAGTCGGTGGCAAAACAGAACAGGTCGATGAACGCTGGCAAGCTAAGAAAGTATCGATGAGTCGTTCAGCACGTCGGATTATGGTTGGTGAAGTGTTTGTTCCAGCAGATGCTTTTTAAAGCTTCTAAAAACGCGACGTTAGCATTAAATTAGCCGTGCTTTGCTGAATACTATAATTATTAAATGACTATAAATGGACTGTTGATATACAGTCCATTTTTACGTTAACCATATTCGTAAGATTAGCTTATTTACTTAGGTTTCACCTATTACCTATATTTTCAGAGAATATTGCAGGATAATACTGCTTATAATATAAGCTAATTACTAAGTAATTGAATCTTTTAACCATCAAAAAACTGCTTCTATCAATTGTTTAAATACTAAGGTCGATAAGTTTAAGATATGACAACAACTCCCCAACTTAGCAAGTCACCCTTAGACAAAAAGCCTCCGCTTAAAAAAAATGAGCGCAGGGCTTTGCTGTGGGATATTCTCAAAAAGCTGGCAGTCTTTGCTGCACCTTATAAAACCTTGATTATCGCCACACTAATTTTGACAGTACTTGGCTCATTTACCGCACAGGTTAATGCTTTTGTACTGCGCTATACCGTAGACACTTTAACCGAGATTACGACTTTATCAGAGCCTTGGGAAGCAGGTTTGCGGATGTTGGGTATTATCAGCGCCGTCTTATTGACCAAAGAGGTGCTGTCTATATTTATCTCTTTTGGACAGCGCTACTTCGGTGAAAAAATCCGTATTAATCTATCTCGTGATTTATCACAGCGGATAATTGAGCGTATCCTCACCTATCGCATGGCCTTTTATACCAGTAGCGAAAACGATAGTGGTAAGTTGCAAACTCGTATTGATTATGGCGTCAGCAGCCTCACTAGTTTAGTACAAAACTTTTTTATCGATATGTTGCCACTGTTTGCCAGCGCCATCGTATCGCTCGTTATTATGTTTTCGACCAACTTTTGGATTGGACTAGTTGGTCTTATCATCATACCGATTTACTTTTTCATCAGTCAAAGACAAGCGCGGCGCTTGCAAGGCTTTCGCCGAGAGATGCGCGGGTTTAGGGAAGCCAAAAGTGGCCTTGTTATTTCTCTGATTAATTCCATTAGTGTGGTTAAATCTTTTGTCCGCGAGTCTATTGAGGCGGATAAGCACTTAAAAATTCAGAAAGAGATGACCGAAAACCAGCTTAGAATCCGCAGTATTGGTTTTATTTATGATGCAGTAAAGACCTTTATAGAGCAAATTGGCGTGGTGGTTATTATTTTGTTGACTGCCTATTTTGTGTTAAAGGGTCAAATGACTATCGGTATGATTTTATTTCATGTGTTACTGTTTCAAAATGTGGCTGCCCCTATTCGTCAATTACATCGTATCTATGACCAAATTAATAATGCCTTAACCTATGCAGAAGGTTTTTTTGAGATTTTAGAAGATAATGAACAAGTGGAAAATATAGACGGAATAAGGGGTAAAGACTTACAAGGACATATCGAACTCAAACACGTTGATTTTACTTATCCCAACGGTACGCAAGCGCTAAAAGATGTCAGCTTTACCATTAAACCCAATCGTATTACCGCGTTAGTTGGTTTAAGCGGCGCGGGTAAAAGCACGATTATAAGTCTACTGGTCAAGTTCTATGAGCCAGACGCTGGCACGATATGCTTAGATGGACATAATTTGGCAGATTGTGATACCCATGAGTTACGCCAGCGCATAGGTTTGGTATTACAAAGTAATCATATTTTCTCAGGGACTATCAGTGAAAACATCCGTTATGGTGATATAGGTGCCAGTGATGATGATATTATTGCCGCTGCCAAAAAAGCTTCGATTAATGAGCAAATAATGAGCCTACCCAATGGGTATGAGAGCACAGCAAAATCTTTATCGGGCGGTCAACAGCAGCGTATTGCCTTGGCAAGGATGTTTTTAAAAAATCCACCAATTGTATTTTTGGATGAACCGACGGCGAGTCTTGATGCGATTGCCAGTCAGCAGATTAAAAAAAGCCTCGATTTGATAAAAAAAGACCGCACAGTAATTATCGTCTCGCATAATATTGCCCAAATTATTGATGCTGACGACTTAGTGGTGATAGAAAACGGCCGCGTGGTCGAGATTGGAACTCACGAAGAGCTATACGCGAGGCATGGTAAGTATTTTGAGATATTCAATGCCATGTCTGATAATTTAAACTTGGATAAAATCAATCAAACCCTTAATAGTTAATAGGCGCTTAAAAGATGTTGAGATACGCAAATATAGTTATAATACCTACTAAGTCGCTAGAAGCTATCTAACTATGAGCTGTAAATTTTCTCTAAAAAATTTTGATGAGCTGACCTCAGTTGATCTCTATTATATTTTAAAAGCGCGCTCACAAGTGTTTGTGGTCGAGCAAAACTGCGCTTATCAAGATATTGATGAGGTAGATTTTGATTGTCTGCATCTGGTCGCTCATAAAAATGAGAAACTTATTGGTTATTGCAGAATCATTGCGCCCGATTTTGACAAGGCTAAGCTTAATATAGCTAAATCTCATAACTCAGCAGCAGATGCTACAGGTACAACGCCTAGCATAGGCAGAGTGTTGGTATTGCCAGAATATCGAGGTGACGGTTTAGCACGCCAGATTATGACGCAGGCCATCAAATACTGCCGTAAAAAATATGGTAAAAAGCCCATTGCAATCTCGGCACAGACCTATTTAATCCGCTTTTACGAATCACTAGGGTTTACGCCTTATAGTGAGTTTTATCTTGAAGATGGCATTGAACATGTCGATATGGTTTTATCTCTTCGCAAGAAAGTTAAAGCAAAAAACCAGCGTTCAAGTTCGACGAAAATTCTAAACTTTCTGCTTTTGGTGCTTGCTCTTTTATTTATCGCAGGTTTGATTTATCTAATGGTTTAAACCGCTTTATGGATGGGATAGAATCAAAGTTGTCAATTGAACTTCTTGACTTCTCATATACAGTAAAATAAATAACCCAATAAAACAGCTAGGGATAATTTAAAGCCATGTCAAGTACTACCACGCAGAACGCAAAAAAACCCTCCTCACCATCAGTCGCATGGCAACTGAGCACCTTTGCTGAACTAAGCGCTTATCAGATCTATAACATCATTCAAGCACGCGAACAGGTTTTTGTGAAAGATCAGCATTGCGTTTATATCGATGCTGACGGTCTTGATTTTGATGCTATACATTTATCAGCTTATAACCATGATATTAATGCCAATGCTCATGACTACAATAAACCGCAGTTACTGGCCTATTGCCGGATACTTGCGCCTATTACCGCGCAAAGCCATTCACATACAAACTATCCACGAATCGGAAGAGTACTGGTATCAGCTGACTATCGCGGTCATGGGCTGGCACGTGAGCTTATGCTACGGGCAATTGATTATTGTCATATCCATTTCCCTAAGCAGCCCATTCATATCTCTGCACAAACCTATCTGATTGAATTCTATCAATCGTTAGGCTTTATATGTGAGGGTGGAGCCTTTGACGAAGAGGGTATTGAGCACATTCATATGATTTTGGCTAATTTCTCCATTTAAACGATTCATTACCTCAGATTGACTCATCCTTGTTTTACACTATCTCACTGTTGTTTTATATTGAGTGTGCTACTTTTAAATAATAATATTTATCAATAGTAATAGAATACCTAACTTAAGGAAGAGGAAATGACTACTGTAGAAAGCAATGTTCGCCCAGAATATGACACCGAGATTCAAAAAATTGCTGATTATGTTCTAAATTACTCTATAGATGACGACTCGCCAAACCGTGAAGTCGCATGGAATACCGCGCGCTACTGTCTGATGGATACTATTGGCTGTGGATTGCTCGCGCTACGCTTCCCTGAATGTACCAAGCATTTGGGGCCAGAGTGTGTCGGTCAAATCACCCCTCACGGTGCGCGCGTCCCTGGCACCTCTCATCGACTTGATCCTATCAAAGCCGCTTTTGATATTGGCTGTATGGTGCGCTGGCTTGATTATAATGATACTTGGCTGGCTGCTGAATGGGGACATCCATCAGACAATTTGGGCGGTATCTTAGCGGTAGCAGATTATATTAGCCAGCAGAACATTAGCCAAGGACGCGCTGGGCTCACCATGAAAGCTGTGCTTGAGGCCATGATTATGGCGCACGAAATCCAAGGGGTAATCGCGCTCGAGAACTCGTTTAACCGCGTTGGACTCGATCATGTGTTCTTAGTCAAGCTGGCCTCAACGGCTGTCGTCTCCAAGCTATATAAGCTACCACGCGAACGCATAATGGCAGCCCTCTCGCAAGCCATTGTCGATGGCCAAGCACTGCGTACCTATCGTCATACCCCCAATGCGGGCAGTCGCAAGTCATGGGCGGCAGGCGACGCAACCAGTCGAGCCGTGCGCTTGGTAGACATCACCAGACGCGGTGAGATGGGAATACCTAGTGCGCTAACCGCGCCGCAGTGGGGGTTTTACGATGTGCTATTTAGCCACACCAATAAAGACTTAGCGATTAAGCCTGAAAGCGAACGACGTTTTACCTTTCAGCGTGACTTTGGCAGCTATGTGATGGAAAATATCTTATTTAAGATAAGCTTTCCGGCCGAGTTCCATGCGCAGACCGCGTGTGAGGCGGCAGTCATTTTACATCCGCGAATCGAAGATAGAATTGACGATATTGAAAAGATTGTACTGACCACTCATGATTCGGCAATTCGAATCATCTCAAAGGAGGGTGCGCTGGCCAATCCTGCTGATCGGGATCATTGTTTGCAATATATGGTTGCCGTGCCCCTCTTAACCGGTGATCTTACGGCAGAAAATTACGAAGATGACTATCACGAGCAGCATCTATCGATTGATAAGCTGCGTCGTAAAATGGTCGTAGAAGAAGATCCGCGTTACTCTAAAGATTATCATGATCCAAGCAAACGCTCAATTGCCAATGCTATTCAAATATTCTTTAAAGATGGTACCAACACTGATAAAGTTGCGGTCGAATATCCTATCGGCCATAAGCGTCGCCGCGATGAGGGAATTCCAGTATTAGAGGCTAAATTCCAAGCCAGTCTTGCCACACGGTTTATCGATAGTCGCTGTGAGGCAATCATCGAGCTATGCAATGATCAAGTTGCCTTAGAACAAACGCCAGTCAACGAATTTATGGACATATTTGTCGTTAATTAGGGCGCTCATTTAAGCACCAAAATAATTTTTAGCTTACCTTAAGTCAATGCCGTGGATTTACCACGGTATTGACTCACCTGCCCAATCAACGAAACTTCCGGATTGAGCGGTAGTCATACTTGCTAGCACCCCTAACAAGCACTCAGCACTATAAGCTGGCGAGAATAGATGCCCATCAGCGACATTGCTCTGAAAGGGTGCAGACAACTGAGTATTAACGGTACCCGGCTGCATGACCACCACGCACACGTCTTTGAGAGCCCGCCCCCATTCGATACTTAAATTTTTCATACCCATATTAAGTGCCGCTTTACTCATCCGGTAGCTGTACCAGCCGCCCAGTTTATTATCACTGATACTACCCACACGCGCTGATATCGTCGCAAAAATCGCGGGCTTGTCAGTACTGCGCATCGACTTAGCCAATAAAGGTCTTAGATGCTTGGCAATAAGCAGACCAGCTAAAGCGTTAATTTGCATGCTTCGTAAAAAGAATTCCGTTTCAACTTGTCCAAGTGCTTTTTCCGGTTGCGATTGTTCAGTATGTAGGAGCCCCACGCAGTTAATGATCCAATCAAGGTGATTTCTGTGTTGTTTAATAGCATCAGCGCCTTGCTTTATACTGTCTTCATCGCTGACATCCATTTGCAGCCAATGCAAGTTATCCGCCTCAAAATCGGGCACGCTTCTATGGTAAGTGGCAAAGACGCAAATATTACCTTGCTCATTAGCAGTGCTCTCTACCAACTGTTCGACCATGGCTTGACCGATACCTCCGGTACCACCAATGATAAGGTAGGTTTTGTTATTCATACTGATTCCTTGTCTCGGAGCGTGTCATCATTTTTTCTATACTCTGGTTATTTAGTTTTGTTAGCTTGCCAATAAAAAAAGCCGCCTCATCGGGCGGCTTTCTTGTGCTAAAAGGCAGTCACATTTTAATATGACAATTTGGCACTGTTAACAAGCAGAGGTTAATGATTAGCCGGAGCACTTGGCGGCATCTCTTCCTCTACTTCCACTACAGCAATCTCATTGCCATCAACATCATACAGCTTACCTTCAGTGAAGTAATCGCCTTCAGTCAAGTCTAAAATGACAGCGGGACGTATTGAACGGTCTTCGGTACCAGCAGCAAATACTGACTGGTTCTCTGAGTTACCCATTCTAAAGTGGTTAAATAACAAGTTCAGTGCAATGGCCATAACCGCAGCAGAGCTGATACCTGAATGGAAAATGGTAGCAAACCAATCGGGAAACTGGTCATAAAAAGTTGGCGCTGCAATCGGTAACATACCAAAGCCGATAGAGGCGGCCACAATGATGAGGTTCATGTTGTTGGTGTAGCTGACTTGCGCCAAAGTACGGATACCACTGGCTGCAACAGTACCAAACAACACGATACCCGCCCCGCCTAACACTGCCGTAGGAACGGTGGCAATGACGCGCCCCATAAGAGGCATTAAGCCTAGAATAATTAGAATAATACCAGCAAAAGCGACTACAAAACGGCTTTTAACACCCGTCACAGCAACCAAACCAACGTTTTGCGCAAAAGCACTTTGAGTAAAAGAGCCAAACATCGGCGCGATGATACTCGCTGCCATATCAGCGCGTAGACCATTCCCTAAGCGTTTTGAGTCAATGTCGGTACCAATAATATCACCAACGGCCAAAATATCTGCTGAGGTTTCTACCAAAATAACCAATACCACGATAAACATAGAAATAATGGCGGCAATCTCAAAGGTAGGCGCGCCAAAATGGAATGGGGTAGGAAAGGCGAAGATATCGCCGGTCATAATGCCTGCGAAATCGACCAAACCGAGAGCCCAAGCGACAAAGGTACCGATGACAATAGCAAGCAAAATAGATAAACGACTAATAGCCGCATTACCCAGCTTGCTTAACAACAATACTATTGCCAATGTAAAGGCGGCCAGACCAATATTGGTCATGCTACCAAAGTCAGGCGCGCTTCTATTGCCACCCATTGCCCAGCCTGCGGCTACTGGCATCAAGGTTAAACCAATGGTAGTAATGACCGTGCCGGTTACCAAGGGCGGAAAGAACCTGATAATCTGGGAGAAAAAAGGAGTGATTAAAAGACCGAGAATAGAGGCCGCAATGACGGCACCAAAGACAGAAGGTAGGCCGCCCCCCGTGGTCACAATCGCAACGACGGTCGCGACACTCGCAAAAGACACCCCTTGTACTAATGGCAGCTGAGAACCAAAGTATGGCAAACCGAGGGTCTGTAATAACGTCGCCAGACCACCAATAAATAAAGAAGCTGCGATTAGCAAGCCGATTTCAGACGGTCCTAGACCTGCCGCTTGCCCAACAATCAATGGAACGGCAATAATACCGCCATACATCGTAAGGACGTGTTGAAAGCCATAAGCAATGTTCGCGCCAATGCCCAAGTTTTCATCTTCTGGTCGAGCCATCGTTGGGTTGGAGGTGGATTTAGTATCCATAAATAGGTGTGCTCCCTGCATGTTATATTATATTTTAATGTATCCTGACTGACACATTATGAATGACATAGTAATAAAGCTAAGTAATTCTTACAATGGTTAAGCCTATATTTAACAATAACAATAAAATGACAAGTCTTTTTTAGTTGCCCGCGCTAAGTGTCAACGAATAATCCCCTTTGTTTCATTGTTGATGAAACAGGTGTGATTCCGGTTAGCCGATGCAGGAGCATCAAAACCGTGTACTACTATCATAGTTAAGGTGTAATTATCAAGTTTTGACTTAACGGATGGCTTATTATCTATAATGCTTGTTTTAGTTATGCTCTACAGCTGATAACTCATTTTAGGATAGCGTGTATTTATAAGAACTGCTAGTGATTTTTTGACCATTTGGTCAGTTTTTGAGTTATTTGTTTGTTTTCCCCATTTTAACGGTCAAAATAAACACACTTTAAATGCGCTACAATAGCTATTTACTAAATATTAGCGCTTAACATTATTAATAATTTCTATGAATATTTTTTTAGGTAGCGTATTTTCTTTGACTTATTATGCCATTTTATATTTTTAATTAATATTTGTTTATTCGGATGTCATACCCCATGCTATCACCACAAGACCAATTGACTGAGCTGGTTCGTACGCTTGAGACTCGGCATCACGTCTTTGCCACTGATCCGCTGCTGGTTACAGAAAAGCTGCAAGCTGAAGCCGGTACGCCACCCCAAAAGCTACATTGGCGTGCCGAGCGTATTGATAGTAACGGGGCGCTTGCGCGAGTTCTCGGTAAAATAGATGCTCGCATCAAAGGCATTATGATGATTATGAGTATTGTCTGGTGTGTCTCTGGATTTTTGGGGTTATTTACCTTGTTACAGGCCAATGTGGTCAATTTCTTTTATGTTTTGGTCTGCCTTTTGGGGTTTCATAGCCTAATGTTAATTGGCTGGCTAGTATTAACGGTAATCAATCAAGGCAAATCGTCTGCAAATTGGTTTGCAACCTTTGTCAGTCCCAGTCGTTTAATCCGTGGCAAAGATGATGTCACGCTAGCGGCCGTTGACTTGTACGAGCGCCAATTGCAACATAGTGGGATGCGTTGGTATCTGGGCAGATTTAGTCATCAGTTGTGGCTGGCGACTTTAACCGGCATGTTATTCGCTATTATATTTTTACTGATTGTTCGTCAGTACAGTTTTAGCTGGGAGTCGACGCTGTTATCCAATCAAGCCCTGATTACCCTCACTCATGTGCTGGGCTGGCTACCCAGTATGGTAGGCTTTGATGTTCCTGATAATGCTGCCATCGTCCAAAGTCGTCTGGTGACGGATACACTGCCCTTAACGGTGGCAAGACAATGGGCGAGCTTATTAATCGGTAGTTTACTCATGTATGGCATTGTACCGCGTGCGCTTGCATGGTTATTTTGTGCGCTCATGTTCCGCCGTAAAAAAATGCGCTTAGATATTAAGTTGCCGTATTATCAAAAAATACTTAACTTTTGGCAGCGCCAGGTAGTCGATGCTGATGATTTTACAGAAGTAGCCGCGCCAGTAGCGCCAAAAGCGACAGTTAGCGCTGGTAAAAAGCTAGTCGCCTTACTTGAATACCCAGCCAATACGGATAAATGGTGGCAGGCAGGTCTTGAGCCGTTTGATGGTAGTGGCAGTGAGAATGAAGTGGAGAATTTTGGGATTATTGATGATCGTGATGATATGGCGCGCTTAATGGCCTATTTAAATGAGCATCCGCTACAAGTGTTACTGGGCATTCACAGCCAAGCGTTGCCTGATCGCGGCACATTACGTAAGCTTGATCAGATTGCCACTCATGCTAAAGATGGTGTCATTGTGCAGCTGTTAAATCAAGAAAATATTGACGTCACTCTTTCTAATATAACGCAAAAGACACCGCAACAAATGGTCCGTTATCAGCAATGGCAAACGGCACTATCGGCGCGAAAAATTGGCTTGGTCAATAATAAGTGATGAGATGATATGGCGACAACAAATAATATTGGTTTAATTAACTTAGGTCAGTATGGACAGACCTTAGATGGTTACAAAGACACCATGAACCAGACTATTCTGGCAGTTGCTCCTGAATCATGGCAGGCGCTACTGACCAGTATCCTACCCACACATTGGCAAGAATGGTTATTGCCACTGATGGGCGCACCGTTCTTTTTATTATTTTTGGCAGAGTGGTTTTATCAGTTTAAGCGCGGGCGCGGCGGTACTTTTAGCTGGAAACGTGCCGCGACTAACTTTAGCTTAGGCGGCTCTTATTTAAGTTTTGAGTTAGTTATCCAAGCCTTAGTGGTACTGCCGATTTGTTTATGGCTCTATCAGTATCGGCTATTTACCATTGAGGTGACGTGGCTGACCGCCCTACCAATATTTATCGCTGTTGAGTTTTGCTACTATTGGTTTCATCGTAGCTCGCACCGGGTCAATTGGTTTTGGTCAGCGCATGTGGTGCACCACTCTGACGATCAGATGAACTTATCGACTGCCATGCGCCAAAGTGTGCTGTATTCCGTTACGGGCTGGTGGTTATTTTTTGTTCCACTTATGGTGCTGGGTGTACATCCTGTTTGGGTATTTTTCTTTTACGCGCTAGATTTAATTTATCAATTTTTTATCCATACCGAAACGGTAGGCAAATTTCCAAAATGGATAGAATATATTTTTGATACCCCATCCAATCACCGTGCCCATCATGGTACCGATGGCGCTTATATCGACCAAAATTACGGCGGGGTTATTATTATTTTTGACCGCTGGTTTGGGACTTATGCGGAAGAAGATGCTGTCAACAATCCAGTGAGCTATGGTGCAGTTGGCGTTCCCAGTAATGATAATGTGTTTAGTTTAATATTCTCAGTATTTTATCGGATGTGGCGGCAGTTTTTTCGGGCAAAAGGACTGAAAAACAAACTAAAAGTCCTGTTTCGTCCACCCAGTGTCGCTTAGTGTTGTTAGTTTTATGCCACAATCTATTTTTTAAAACTTAATATAAGATCATTACTATGAATCATGATAATAATAAGAATACTGATAAGGTTTATGATGCGCCTGAGCAGCCTACAAGTAATGAATATTCGAACATAGAGGCATTAAACACACAGCCACCTCGGACTATTAATATTGATAAGAATAATACGAACATCTCCGCTATGCCGTGGGCCAATAAATCGACCACCGCCAGCGATGAGCCATTAAAATTGGCAGTCGTTGGTCATACGAATACCGGTAAAACCTCAATTCTTCGCACTTTGTTGCGCGATGTCTATTTCGGTGAAGTAAAAAATGAAGCGGCGACTACTCGTCATGTTGAGCGCGTCCAAATTAGCGACAGCCAGACTAATGAAGCATTAGTCACTTTATATGACACGCCTGGTCTGGAAGATGCTTCCGGTTTGATGGATTGGTTGGAAGACAATACTGCCAGTCGCCGTGATGGCATCGAGCGCTTGCAGCAGTTTTTGGCAGCGGATATCTCGTATGGAGCCACCGGTGCTGATAGCCTAGAGAGCAATGATGCCTATGGCTACAATGATTATAGCCAAGAAGCCAAGGTTATCCGCCAATTGCTGGCAAGTGATATGGCCATTTATGTGGTTGATGCTCGTGAGCCGGTACTCGGTAAGTATAAAGACGAACTGGCTATTTTGTCATGGGCGGCGATTCCTGTGATGGCAGTATTCAACTTTACGGATAGCCAAGATGCCAATATTGACGCGTGGCAAACCATGCTGGCACGCCGTAACTTACACATCTCAACGCGTTTTGACTCAGTAGCGTTTGAGTTCTCAGATGAGATGGTTTTATGGCAGAATTTAGCCACTATGCTGACTCATTCGGAGACGATTGAGCAGCTTATGCAGCGCCGGACTGAGGATTGGGCGCAGTTATATGATGAGGCCAATATTATAATTGCAGACTTTCTATTGAATGTCGCCGCTTTTGTGCATGAGATTAGCTATGGTGATGACCCGATGCCGGTGTTACAACAGATGCAAGAAGCGGTGCGCCAAAGTGAACGTGCCATGCAGCATAAGCTATTAAATTCGTATAAGTTCTATGATAATGCAGTAGCAGCGACTCCGCTTGAATTACAAGCTTATCAGCAAGATCCTTTTGATCCTGAACTACTCAAAAGCTATGGTATCCGTACCACTTCAGGCGCAGCAGCTGGTGCGTTATTGGGATTAGGTTTTGATGCGGCGGCTCTTGGTACAACCTTAGGATTAGGCGCGGCTCTGGGCGGTATCGCTGGCGGGTTATTGTCTAATACTGGTAGTATTGCGGATAAACTGACAGGGGTAAAACGTTTATATATTGATCCTGCTACATTGACTTTACTGGCGACTCGTGCGATGGACTTACTTGCTGCCCTACGCCATCGTGGTCATGCTGCTACTGACGCTACGCAGATGTTATATAGCGATGGCAATATTAATAATGAGGTTAAACAAGAAAGTATGACCCTTTGGCCAACCCACAAACTACCCAGTGAGCTTAAAAAAGCGCGTAGTAAGCCGCAGTGGTCATCACTTAGTAGTGGTAAGTCTGAACAAGCGCAAAGCCTGCGTGCTGATGCATCGTGGTCCCTATCACATAAACTTGAACGTTTATAAATGAGTATAAGAATTGGGTTAACCTTATACCTCAGAACATTAATATAAGCACCTTAATATCTTAGCTTAATAATGCGTTTAACGCTTCAGTACCACGAACATCCGTTTGTTGTAGATAAATAGGATATATCGGATATTTACTAAAGCTCTTTTCAATATTACCCATGATCGTTTGCTGCCTATCGGCACGCTGTTGCCAAAATGCATCCGTTTGGGTTGGGGTAATAAGCTGATTGACCACGATTGCGGCTGGGGTGAGTTTACTTTCCTCTAACTGCTCAATCGCACGTTTGGTTTCAGCCAAGGGTAATACATCGGCAGTCATTACCAGTACAATGGCGGTTTGCGTACGGTCATGTAGCAGCATTCCTGCCTGACGAAACAACTCTTTACGCTTTTCTAACACCGATACGGCTTGCTCCCAACGATCTGGTTTGTGCTTGGCAAACGGGTTAGGGACGTCGTTTTTATCATTTCTAGATTTAGATTTACTAGTATTGCTATCTAAATGAGTAGCAACCGAGCGCAACTTTGCTTGCCGTCGTTGCTGGGCCAATAACCCATCCGTCCACGCACCCATCATTTCCGGTAATACTAATAAGCGTAACGTATGTCCTGTTGGGGCGGTATCAAAGATAATATGCTCATAACTGGCATCAGCTGCCGCGACCAAATGCTGACACATCGATTCTAGCATCGCTGCTTCTTGTGCTCCCGGCGCTGACTTTGACAGCCGTAAATGTTCACGAATTTTTGGCATCATATCAGGGTTGGCATAACCTGTAATGGTACGTTCGACTTGGGCAAAGTGCGCATCGACGATTACATCAGGATTCAGCTCGATAGCATCGAGGTAAGGATTAATAGCGGTCTTGTCATTAGTTAAACGTACATTTAACACATCGCCCAAGCTATGAGCTGGATCGGTTGAGATAATCAGCGTCTTTTTCTGTTCGCTAGCGAATCGGCTGGCAAGTGCTGCAGCCATAGTGGTTTTGCCGACACCGCCCTTCCCGCCAACAAATATAATAGGCTGTGCGATTAGTTGGGTCTCCAATGAACTTAAAAGTTGTAATGCCATATTCTTATTCTCATTAATCGCTGTTTTTGTTGTCTCTGTTATAGCTACGGTAGTTATTGTTCAAACTCAAAAAAACTAGCAACAGCCAATATGGTCAAAGGGGCATCTGTCCATACCCATGCGCGTGTGCCACTCATGGAAGTTCTCTAAAAATAGCGGCTGTAGTTCTAGCGTATAAAAGCTGGCTGGGTTATCAATCCCTAAACTCTCAGCGAACATCAGGAGCATAAAAAAATCCTCTTCATCACGTGCTGCCCGTGCCATCGTTTGCCGATAAGGAGCATGATAGAACTCGTTAAGACCTGCTAAGAATCGTTGCCACAAGGGTGTAGTCTCTTGAGCATAATCAGCTGTAGCTGGTGCGTTCAATGATTGATTTGAGTCCTCCAAATCATCTGGCAGCATACTTGCTGGCTTGTTATTGTCTTCATTATTCATAATGTTACCTGATTTTCTGTCAAGACTTATAAAGAGTTGACCCTAAAATATACCATAAAAAAACGCCAGCAGTTGCCAGCGTTTTACTTTACTTAGTTTTGATTATTATCAATAAACAGTCAATTATTCAACTTTATTTTTACCTTTATACTCTGACCATTCTCGGCGTAATACTGAGAAACTCTCAAAGGTTACTAAGATAGTGGCGATCAAAATAATGATATCCATAGTAATGAGTAGCCAGTTGCCATCAACATAGAATGTTTTAAGCTGTAGTAATAAAGCCAATACCGTCATCACTAATAAGAAGGATAAGGGCGCTAAAGTATACCAAACTGGCTTGCCTTTACGTAGCAAAATCACCGTCACTATCATTAGTGTTAACGCCGCCATCAACTGGTTAGTAGTACCAAATAACGGCCAGATAATCATACCACCTGAGCCATCGATACCGCCTGCCCCAAATGCCAATAGCAAACACGTTCCTACTGCTAGAAGGGTTGCAACCACGCCTTTGGTTAATACGGGAATGTTATAAAATTCGCCAAATTCTTGGAAGATGTAACGTTGCAAGCGTACACCTGTATCCATGGTCGTCCCCGCAAATAGAGCTGCCATGACGGTAAGCATCGTTTGTGCTAACACAGTATCAATGCCAACGCCGGCATTTAATATCGTAGCACCGCCATCAATAAATGCTCCGATAGAACCATCGCCGAACTTTTGATAGACTGCTTGCCAATCGCCAAGGCTTGCAAAACCTGCCGTTGCGGCAAGGATGGCACCTAATGCCAACATACCTTCGCCAAGCGCACCAAAGTAACCGACAAAACGCGCATCTTCTTCTTTATCGATTTGTTTCGATGTCGTCCCTGTTGCAACCAAACCATGGAAGCCGGATATGGCCCCACAAGCAATGGTCACAAACAACAATGGCATAATTGACGGTGTGCCTATCGGTAAATCCATATTAACGGCTGGTGCGACGATATCAGGAGAGGAGATAAAGATAGCCGCATATAATAAAATCAAGCCCACAAATAACTGCAAGCCATTAATATAATCACGAGGCTGTAATAACATCCATACCGGCAATAACGATGCAATCGCGGCATAGATAAATAAAATGATAATCCAAACCGCATTATCTGGTAGTCCTAAGATTGTTTCAGGCAATACAATAGGAAACATAGGGCCAAGGTAAATAAGTCCATATAACGCAGATACTCCAATTATCGATACCCAAAGCAAACTCATATTGTAGCGATAAATACACTGACCAATAATAAAGGCAACTACTAATGCGCCCCATACCGGTAATACTGCTGAGGGGGTTTTAATCAGCATATTTGCAATAGCGACCCCAAATACAGCGTTGACCATAAGTAGTAGCAAAAAGATAACAATCATCATCAAGCTACGAACTCGGGAACCCATGACCGTACCCGCAATAGAGCCGATAGACTGACCTCTATTGCGCATACTCGCCCATATGGCTGACATATCATGGATGCCTGCCATAAAAATCGTCCCAAAGACGACCCAAAGCACCGCTGGCAACCAGCCCCAAATCACAGCAATGGCCGGACCGATGATAGGTGCCGCACCAGCAACTGAGGTAAAGTGATGTCCCCATAGCACGTATTTATTGGTAGGGACATAGTCCACCCCATCTTTCATAGTATGGGCTGGCGTGGGGCGACTGTTATCTAATGCCAAGATTTTAGTAGCGATAAACTTTGAATAAAAAATATAACCACAGAGCATCGCAGCGACGCCAAATAATAATACAATGGCACTGTTCATCTTATCTCCTCAAATAAGTCATGGTTGGCAAGCCTTTGCCTTCTTTTATAGTTTTTCCATAATAAGTACAGGTAAGGTTTTAGTATTGTCTGTTTTGTCTGTTTTGTCTGTTTTGTCTGTTTTGTCTGTTTTGTCTGTTTTGTCTGTTTTGTCTGTTTTGTCTGTTTTACCTGTTTTACCTGTTTTACCTGTTTTATATAAATGTTCTATGTGGTTATTAAGTGCAAGCTTTTACGGTTAAAGCTTTACGATTATGCTAGATTAGAATACCGTTTAGATATCCCTACGCAATAGTATGAATAAAAGGCATTTCTGAATACCTAGAGTAAGTTGTTATGGGATTAACTAGATAAATAAGGGCATTATGCGGACGTTTTAAACGCTATTAAGTCGATACCCTGATTTTATTTTAGCCTATTCGACATAAAATGTAACGTTTAATATCCATTGTGTAACATTATAGTCACGCTATTATTAGAAATTTGAAGATACTGATATAACTAATATAGTATTAAGCTGTAATAGCTGATATTACGGCACAAAGATACATTAAATATTAATAATAAAGGTAAAGTATGACACACTATTTTGGATTTTTACCCTCGGACAAATTAAACGGTATGATTGATGAGGCGGAACGTATCATTGACTCGAATGAGAAGGTGGAATACTACCCTTATCGTAACGAGTTGACACAGCAAATTGCTAGTGAGCTGATAGATAATTTATTGATCAGTCTCATAGATGTTATTCCTAATCCCGAACGGCAAGCTTCTATGCGCAAGATTGTCGGTACTATTGAGCGGGCAACAGAAACGCTGCTAAATGTGCTTCTCGGTAAAGATAAAAATGAAGACATCATGCCAAGCTTTAACTTTTTAAAGAACCAGAGCATGTTTATTGATAATAACGGTATGCGCCGCGTTGGCTTTGCATTATCCAAACAGTCAGCACAGACAATTATTGGAGGTTTTGCAGCGGTAACGCCTGAGACCGTGGATAAAGCTAAATTTAAAATAGCGCTTGAAACCATGACCGAAGAATCACTCACTCACTTTATCAGCAAATTTACTGAAACACTCAAGCTTGGCATGATTAAGCGTCAATCTATTCCAGTTGCTAAAGCTGGTATCGATAAAGGCATGAGTATGGCACTCAATAAACTGTTGCCACAGCTACCCGATGATGGATTAAATCGCTTAGCACGATTTTACCGTCCATTTCTGATAGATATCGCTGATTAATAGATATCTGATGACAATAGACAGTTATTTTTGTGTTAAACGGCATGTTGCATTGGGCAAATTCAGTAAAACTTGCTAGAATAAGCAGCACTTTTTACCGAAGGCGCAACCTATGACTCAAATCAGCAATCAAGAAATTGAACAGACCCTGCGTAACTCAGAGTGCCTCATCAGTAGTATCGAAGTGGCCGCTGCTTATGAGCGTCTTGCTGCACAGCTTAATCTACATTATGTTGGACTCAATCCAATTGTTATGGTCGTTATGAACGGCGGACTCATTCCAGCCGGTCAACTGCTTACTCACCTTACGTTTTACCATCGCATGCATTACATCCATGCTTCACGCTATCGTGATAATCAGGGTACTAATGAGCTTGATTGGAAATTTAAGCCTGAAGTTAGTCTTGCAGGCGAGTATGTATTATTGATTGATGATATTTTTGATGAAGGTATTACCCTAAAAGCTATCGTAGAAGAGCTTGGTAAAGAAAACCCTCTCTCTATTGAGACTTGCGTCCTACTTAATAAGCAACATGATCGTAAAATAAAAGACTTTAATGTCGATTTTGTTGGTCTTGATGTCGCTGATCGCTATGTCTATGGTTGTGGTATGGATTTTCATGGTTACTTGCGTCATCTGCCAGGTATCTATGCTATTAAAGAAGATAAAATATAAGCCCTATCTTTTTTTAGTAAGTTGTAGCAATAAAAAAAGCACCCGTTTAGGTGCTTTTTTTGGTTAAAAGTAATTCTATTAAGCATATAACGCTAGTGTCTTATTTATAGGTATTGTATTTATATCACTGATGTCAAAAAAACAGTCCAATCGCCGTTTTACTGATTGGTATTACTAACACCTTTTCCCAAAAAGTAACAAACTGCCCTACTTTAGTGGGCGTTATTTTTGCAGCTCTAAAACGAATAGTCCTTGTCATCCATATATTAGCCACTTGTGTATTAGTCAGCTCAAAGCTTAGTATAAATCTACCCGATACATAATCAGTGTTCTACTTTTCTTCTATGACAGAATTTACCGTGAGCTGATTAGGCTTATAGATAAAATTATGAACCTTATTCAAAGCTGTTTTAAAAGTCAGTACTAATATTTCTTCTATCTTTTGAATGCTTGATATTTATTAAATACTCATCTCATATGACTTTTTTAGTCAGTAACTCTAATCAAAATTTAAGATAATAACTTTTAATTAAGAAATTTAATCGAATCTTGAAAATTGTAAACTTAACCCTGTTTGGCGCTTAGTGGGTGTTGTTAAAGCCTGCGTAAAGGCAGAAGCGGTACTAAATATCGTTACCCGCTGTTTAGCACGAGTGACGGCAGTATATATCAGCTCTTGACTAAGTAGACGTCCATTTTGATCGTCAAAACTAATGACAACATGCTCAAATTCTGAGCCTTGAGACTTATGAATAGTCATTGCATAAGCAGTGGCTATCATTTCATCGCTGAGCATATTAATAGAAATACCTTGGGTCTTATTTTCGAAAAACACTTGTAGCCTACCTTTTTCAGTTTGCAGACAAATACCAATATCGCCATTGAATAATCCTAGTTCATAGTTATTTTGTAGAACCATAATAGGACGTCCGTGATACCAAGGTGATTTAGACAAGGATAGCTTTAGCTCATTCCGGTGTTGTTCGCTTAAAAAACGGTTAATATAATGATCTCCGCAGCGTCCGTGATGACCGGCAGTTAGTACTCTAAATTTATTTAATGTTTTTATTAGCTCGTTGAAATAATCGATGTATTCAGTAGTTGGCATAGATTTTGCTTTTGTCATCTTTGTTAGGATGTTTTTGTTTTGTGTTATATATTGTTGGTAGTTTCTTAGTATTTTTTTTAGGAATTTATAATTACTTAGGCTATTTACTATCTGATTGTTGCTTATATACTCACTATTTGTTGGCTTAGATAGTGTTTCATTGAATGCTTCAGTTAGGTGATAAAAGCTTAATGACTCATCTTCACTGATTAACTGCCATACTGCAGCCATATTAATTTTCATTCCCTGGGTATCAGAGTCAAAATGATCGTCTCGATTAATCAAGCGTGCAAGCTTACCGATGCCAGACTCTGCAGTGAAGCGCCTGCTAATCTCAAGACGCTTATGTACATCTTGTAGCGCAGGAATGCGACATAGATCGGCTAACACTGCTCCGGCATCTACTGCTGCTAACTGATCGGCATCCCCTAACAAGATAAGCCGCGCCTTAGGCTTAATGGCACTGACTAAGTAATTAGCCAGCTCTACTCCAAGCATTGAGGCTTCATCGACAATAATAATATCTTCACTCAATGGATTATCAGCGTTATAACGTGGTCGCCCGCCGCGACCAATGCCAAGCAAGCGGTGGATAGTCTTAGCTTCGGGCAATTGCATAGTAGCGCCTACCTGTTTCAATGCATCTTGTAGCGACTCTTGCATACGCTGAGCAGCTTTACCAGTAGGTGCTGCGAGTGCGAGATTCGCCTTACTGGAGCTGTCCCCTACTACGTCTTCAGCTTGCGCTTGCTGCAAGGCAATGACTAGTTGTGCAACGGTAAAGGTTTTCCCCGTGCCTGGTCCTCCGGTAATGATACTAAAGGCTGAGTCGTTGGCCATATGGATGGTATCTTGCTGCTCAGTGTTTAATAGTGGATTGAGAATGATAGGAATTTTATTAACAGTCTGGCTTTTAATGCGCATGATGTGGCGCGCAAGAGCATATTCTGCTTGCCACGTGCGATGCAGCCATAAAGTTACTATTGAGTTGTTATCTACTGATAGCTTACTTTGTAAGATTTTCCCTTTTTGAAAAATTATTGGGCTGTTAATATCTTTTTTATTACTAAATAGCTGTTTCTTTTCTAATAACTTTATAAACCTGCTTAGGCTATTTTTTTGTAAGTTGGATGTTTCACTTTGGGACTGATTATCTGCTTTTAAGAAGTTATAAAGCTGTACACAAGTGGCATAGCGCTGCCCTAATATCTGTTTTTCATAAAGTGGTAATGAAGACTGTAATATTGCCGCTTGCCATAACTCTCTATTCTCTAGTAGTTTGATACCGGTCGTCATCGTCGCTTCCAAAATGTCCTCAGCTTGAATAAGTAACGGTTGTAACAACGGCTGTAATAACTGTAGTTGCCATGTTGATAATTCCGCATCCTTATCTTGCAACTCAGTATCAACATCGATATTAATATCCGCACTAGCTTCCAAAACCAGTACGGTATGCCCTTCTTCTAAACGCTGTACTAGCACTTCGAAAATAGCTTCAAACAACCAATCCTTTGTATCACTACGTTCATTATCAACTGCACCCGGTTGTAACTGTGCTTGATATACTGTCTGCGTCTGCTTACGGCGCTCTAGTAGATAACGGCTGATGGTCGTAGCCCAGCTATTATTAATAGTGCTAGCAGTTCTGTTTTTTTGATTGCTGCTCTTTCCCCCGCTTTTCGCCAGCAGCTGCACGGGTTTGGCCTTTGTAGAGGGAATAGCAGCGGCGCTCACGTTTTCACCAGTAACTGGATCTAGCGTTGGCTTTATATTTGTATTTATAGAATCACTCATCAGGTATCCATTAATTAGTATTTTAGAGTCAGCGTTTTAAAGATAGAAAGTTAAAATTAGTAACTAGTTAGCTGGTTTGCCAAATAAATCGTCTAAGGCTTTCACTAATCCAAAAGGGATTTCCCATTGAATACGTCCGTAATTATGCAGGCCTTGTGAGTCAATACCGCGTAAAAATACATACTCCACTGCTCCCAGATACTGAGTTTCATTACCTTCATAGTTTTGCAAACGTAGACGTAAGAAACGGTGTAAGGCCACTTGGTAGATGGCAGCTTGTAACCAGTAACCCGCTTTGTTCATGGCTGAATTTAGATTTTTAGTATCGTAATCACTTAGGCTATTTCCTAAATAGTTACTCTTATAATCCACCACGTAGTACTTGCCAGCATATTCATAAACCAAGTCGATCTCACCGCGCAAATAGCGATAGACATAATCGGAATACTGAGTGGTAAGCTGAATATGTTTTTCGGGCTCATTAGGTAGATGTTCTATGAAGGCATCATTGATACGCTCAGGTATAAAACCATCAGAAAGCCCCATATTAAAGCCCAGCTCAGCAATGCGCTGCTTGAGTGCTAACGCTTGTAATGGCTGACCTGACGCTAATAATGGTGCAGCTAGCACATCTGCTACCCAAGCTATCAATTCATCATGAGCAACGGCTAACGGCGTGCTATCTGCTATTAACTCGATTGAGTCATCAGTGGCCGTTAAAATTGTATTAGTTGCTGACTCTGTTGTTAAGTCTGACACACTCTGTGGTTGCAGACGCTGTTGATACGCGGCACTGGTATAGCTGAGTGGCAGCTGATACTGGCGAATACCTTGGTCTATGATGGCTGACCATTTATCTTTATTATTAAAATCTATCTTCTCAAAAACTTGATGCAAAAAAGTACCGGCATTAGCCCCTTTAACAAAGCGAAAACGAATGTCATCTTCATTGATTAAGCTACTATTGTCTTCGCTCGCCTCTTCTACGGCTAAAATCCCACTCATAGATTTTGTAGCATAAGAAGACGGTGATAAAGTAATACTGTCCGTTAAATCCAGTTCGTCTTCAATACCATCATCAAAAACAGCTAACGCCTGGCTTTGTTCGCTAAGCTGCCGAGATAAAGCGGTAAAGCTGGTTTTTGCCCATCCCTTAAATTGATGAGCTCGTACCTGTTCATAAGCCGGTTGATAGTCAATACGAATCATCGCATCAGGATCAGGTTTAGATTCGTCATTGGTGTGATTATGCTTATGGTTTTTATGGTTATTTAAAAGCGCCTCAGCTTGCGTTTCAACGATACTATAAGGCAGCCAGCCGATATGCCCTTGTAGGCGTTCTGGTAGCGTAAACTTTTGATCTTGACAGCTGAGCCATTGCAAACTTGGCTTGCGCTCAAAATCTGTATTTTTACCCGAATCATTTAACACGATATATAACTGCTCACTAGCACGAGTAAAAGCCACATAGCCCAGCCGTCTAAGTTCTTCGTAGTTTTCAATAGTCTCAAACTGGGCATAATAGTCGGTCTCAGGCTCACCTTGCGCTGACTTGCTATGCACCTTACCCTTACTGGCTGATAAGCGCCGCTCGCCGTTACCCTCTGTTAGCTGCAGTTCATTATTGTTTTTATGCTCATGGTCATATAAGTATAGATTGTGCTTATCACGACCGCCCGCTTTAGGACTAGCGCCATCCATACCCACCACATACACTATAGGAAACTCTAGCCCTTTTGACTTATGAATAGTCATCAGTTGCACACCAGACTCAGTCGGCAGCGGTTGCTGTTGCGCCCACTCAGGGGTACGCTGGCTGTTCATATGCTTTTTGTACCAAGCTAGTAGCTCATGCTCACCAATATGCATGCCATGCTGCGCTAAGATATCCATCAAATGACGCAAATCCATCAAGTAACGCGCCCCCTCTTCTAAGTCAGCGAGACCGACCCAAATGCTTTGCTTAGTAATAGGATTGTGACCGATTAAGTAATGTAGCGCCGATAAAATACCGTTATGTTGCCACTGGCTAGCCGCTGTTTTTAGATAAGTTTGGAAGTCTTGATAGCGCTGTTTGAGCTCAATTTGTTCGTAGTGCTCATTATTTATATCAGTATAAGCATTCGTATCTTGTTGTGACGCATCATCTTGCTCCATACTGAGCATCAAAGCTTGTACCTCATCAAGGCTCATCTGGTAAAAAAGACCGGTCAATACGCGGTTAATAATATCGCGGCGATGTGGACGCAGCATGGCTTCTAGGAGTGCTGCCAAATCAGTACCCATAGCGGTATCAAAGACATTGTTTTCTGCGGTCTCAAGCGTTGGTACACCAAGCTTAGTCAGCATATCTTCGATTTTCTTGAGTGCACGCTTAGTACGTCCTAACACCCCAATGTCACTGGGCTGTAAGGGCCGACCTTCTATGGTTTGCTGACTGGCGAGCAAAGCTGCGATATGCAGTGCGGTAAGCTCAGAGGCATCATATTTTGCTTCTTTATCATAAGGCAGATGAATAATACTGACCGGACTGTCTGACAAGATAGCTGCTGCTTCAGATGGGAGACTAGATTGCTGATTTGAGGTTTGCTGCCATGACAGCCGAGTTCCCGTATTAGCGGCGGTAATATGCTGATAATAAATATTCTTACCTAGTTGCGCTAATTGGTCAGCACCTTGCGAGTCTGAGGTGTTTTCAGCACTAATGGCTGGTGTTGAGCGTCCAAACCAATGATTAAGCGCGGTAATCAAACGCTCGTTAGAACGTCTATTCACATCTAAACTCATCATATGCTTGGCATCAAAATGCGTTTTCATGGCGTTATAGTTGGCAACGTCACCACCGCGAAAACCATAGATGGCTTGCTTAGGATCGCCTACTAATAATAAAAACCCACGATTGCTGCTGTTATTATTCTGATTGTCTTGGTTATTTTTGGTCAAATAAATACGCTCAATCATACGTGCCTGCTCACCATTGATATCTTGCGATTCATCAATGAGGGCAACCGGATAATGGTGGCGAATATAACGTGCCAGCCGCGCCCCTTGTTTACCAGATAGCGCTTGGTTTAGGCGCACCATTTGTAACGCAAAAGTGGTCTCACGGCGAGTTTCTAGTATTGACGGCAGCTTTTGCCGTACTTGCAGGGCAATATACCGATTGAGCTGCTCGATGCGCGCATCAAGGTAGTTATTAATTTGTTCAGCATAGTCATACACTATTTTTAACGCTCGTATACTTTCAAGGTTAATAAAGGCGAGACGCTCAGCCTCCTTACCTTTATTAAAACCTTTACCGCCCTCATCTTTACTCAAAAAGGCAAAAGGCAACGCATCATAAAACTTCTGAGCATCGTCATCTAAGTGGGTAAAAAAAGCCCCATCGTATTGCTGAATACTAGACTGGATATCAATAATAGACTCAGCTCGAGTACCAATACTGGCACTAGCATTGAATCCTTGTGCTTTACGATAGTCCTTATCAAAATACGGAGCAATATCATTTAATTCACAGCTTTTAAAATCGGCTAATGCTTGGCTGTAAGCAACAAAGTCAATATCATCGCCCATCTCTACTGCATCAATTGGGGTTGAGATAAACTGAATAGATTTTTGGGCAATGCCTAAATGATCAACCGGTGAGGTTAAGCGCTTGCTATGCAGTAATAACTGATAAATATCAGGTTCTTGATAATATAACTTACTTTGAAAAGCACGCACTTCATCGTGAATGATACTCTCTATCACCACTTGTTCTTGGTCGCTGATTTGCATACCTTGCTGATGCCCAGTCTCAGCACTATATTCAGACAGCCATTTTTGCGACAAGCTGTCTAGCGTCCCAACAAATAACTTATCCAAAGTAGTCAGTACTAAGGCACAGCGCCTAATCGCCTCAGCCAGCGGATAATCGACGGTATTATCTAATAGATACGCTAGCAAATGCTGATTAATAGGATCGGCAACCAAATCTGCATTACCTGCCAGCTTAGCTTGCGTTTCTAACCACTGCTGCCGAGTGTGGCGCTGCGCTGGGCTGACTTTATTAGACGATGGCTTGTCCTTTTCAACAACTTCGGCTTTTTTACGGTCTTTCTTATCCGTATTACTACCTACCAGTTGCGGATAGAGAATTTCATGGGTAGCGGTGTTGTTTTGTAAGATACTAAGCCACTGTAGCAATTGATAAAAATCAACCAAACGCGCATGAATACGTTCCCGCATCTCAGCTGCCGCCGCACGGGTAAAAGTAGTGGCAATAATATGCTCAGGTGGACGTTTGGCTTCAATCAATAAGCGCAGTACAATCCCAGTTAACGTCCATGTTTTACCAGTACCTGCTGAGGCTTCAATCAAATACTGACCCATTAACGGCACTCGTACCGCTGGTGGTAGTAGTTGTACATTAGTAGCAGCTGTATCTGCTAAAGTGTCGTCTGCTGCTTCCTTAGTTGAAGAATCATTCCTTGAAAATTCAGGATTGTCGGAATTATCAGACCTCATGTTCTCGTTATTAACAGGCTCGTTACTAATGGTCTCGCTGCTATATGAATCCATAAAAAATCACTTGTTCAAGGCGCTCGTTAAAGTTGTTGCTTATTAGATGTTTATACGCAATTTATAAAGGGATTAACGCCTTATTCATTGGTGCAAATAAAGGTTCTGTCAATGTTGACAAAGCATCCGTTAGCGCCTTAAAAGCATCTTGCTTATAGAGGATATATTGCCATAGCTCATGCTGTGAGCAAGTATCGTAGATATCATTGCTGTTATAAGCCGGGCGTAACCAGCTGTCAAAATCATTACGCTTAAACTGATAGACGATGTCTTTATCTTGTGCCTCTTTGACTTTATTAAGATAAGTCAACGCATAAACAGGCAGTATAGTTAGCGGTCGGGTACCTGCAATATGAGCAAACCGAATCCATTTAAGCAGCTCAGCCAATGCAGTCTCATAGACAATAGGGGCCAATGAAAAAGTAGTTTTTCCTTTATAGTCCTTATGCTCAGGACTGGCTTTATTAAAATGCCAAATACTTTTGCCATCCTCATTAGCAACTTGCAACTCTGTGGTACGCCGCGCTACCTGCCAATAGACATGCGCCAACCAAAAGCGTAGCAAATGCTGACTGCGGGCGCTATTGGGCAACATGTTGAGCCAAAGCTTAGGCGCTTGTGCTGACTTATCCTCACTATCATGGTCATCGTTGCCATTAACGTCGCTGCCTACTGGCACGCTACCTTTAACTTTCAATCTACCTTGAGAGTTCATATCTGCGGCGGACACCGTACTAATTACTTCAGTGCAAGGCGTTAATAAGCTCAGACAAGCAATGCTATAGCTATTAGTATCGCTTGAATGCTGACTAGAAAACTGATTAGCAAGTTCGGTAGCCGTTACGTCAATATTCAAAGTTACCAACTGTGCAGCGAAGTCGCGACACTGCTGAGTAATTTTAAGCTGCTGATACTCTAAGGTTGATTGCCGCGCTACCCCTGCTGGCATAACCGGGTCGTATAGCAGATTGTTTAATGGGTTCTTTAGTGAATCAGAGGCATAGCTATCATTTACACTATCAACATTACCATTAGCAGTATTAAGAGCATCGTTCTGAGGTTGTAGCCCACTGAGCAACTGATTGGTCAGCTTATAACTATCCAAGGTAGATAGCGTTAAAGGCTCTTGGTGCACTGTATCCTCCCCAGCCACAACCACATGTACTTGCTGCTCTTTCAAAAAGTGTTTGGCAGGATGAGCTACTTGATAAGCTAAATACTGCATATCGACCTGAACGATATCTAGCTTATAAGTATTAATATCAGCACCATCAATATCATTATGAACATTAGAGTCACTGGCTGAGTCGATACACTGAGCAATGGTGGCATAATCGGCTTTGCTAGGCAGCTTGACCTTAATAGAATGGCACGCATCAGTGTTTGAGCTAGCATTATCTTGAGCATGCAGACGCTCAAACACTTGTTCCCACACTTTGGCAGGCGCATTAGTGCTTTGTTGATATGTTTTTTCGCCTAGCATCGCGCGCTCTAATAACTGCAGCAGCGCTTGGTCAGGCTCTGAGCTATTAGCCGACTTTACATTTAAAGCGTCGGGCTCTACAAAGACTTCCTTAGCAAAAGGTAATGCAGAATGGCGGGTGACCAGCCACTGTTCAATAAGCTTGGGCAAATAACGCTGAACTTGTGCAGTTAATGCCGTACTGCTGTCTTCATTATTATTGGTGTTACTGTCAGAATGATTGTCTGTATCTGTATTTGCACCTACGTCTATACTGACGTCGGCATCTATTTTATTCTGTGCGTCTTGCTGAGCATTCTTAAGCGGATCCCATTGCCATTGCACTTCTCCTTGTAAGAACTGCAACAGCTCACTGACTGGATTAGCAGGTAAATGCTCATGGGTATCAGTCAAACGCTGACCATTATAAAAAATCCAACAGGCATTTCGTGCACATAGCAGCGCATCTAGAAACGCGCCATTGTCATCATCTTCACTGAATCTATCACCGCGACGTGCCAGCCCAGATTTCATCAAATCATAGCGGTTGTCCCGATCACGATTGGGAAATTCGGACAAATCCATATTGAGCATAACCACTAGGCCAAAGGGCACGTTACGTAACGCCCCAAAACGCCCAAAGGTAATCACTCCTGTAGGCTCGGCACTGACTTGCTGACTTTCCAGCTCATCTTCGATACTATCCAGCATAAAACTCAGTTTAAGCGGTAAAGTACTCACTTGTGACAACCGGGCTTCCACTTGAGCGGCAGATAAAGTATTCGTTTGTGTAGAGTCGCTATCAGTGCTATTAGCACTATCGATAACATCGGCATGGTAACGTTGATAATGGCGGTTGGCACGTAAGCTACTCTTAAAGCCATTCATCGCATTAAAAATAGCCCGCATCGAGCGCGTTTGATCTAACGCCCCGAAATAAGGATGGATAATGCTACTCTCAATCTTATTTAGCCAGTCCTCAGCCTTATAGCGCGCTTGGTATTCATTGCGGCAAGTATTAAGTCCTGCATGTATACGGCACAGCGCCTCAATAATATGCGCATCAGCCAAGCTAATCGCTGCAAGTGGTATCGTTTTTTCCGCTAAGGCATTATCTTGCCAATTATCTGGATATAGACAAGCGCTGATAACGGCTTCAGGCATGATTAACCCTAAAGCAATTTGATCTAGCGCATAGGTAAAGCTAAAACGATAATCATAATCTTGCGCATCTAAACTTTGCTGCAAATGAGCTTCATCAAAGCCACGTACAAAGCCTGCTTGCTCCAACAAATCGCAACCGCGACTCATCTGCTCATGGGTCAGCCCAAGGCTTTCGTATAACGGCGGCAGCATTAACCAATCTAGCACTTCTGCCGCTTCAAAACGGGCACTATCGCTACCGAGCAAACCGTAAAATCCACGTATCGCTTCCCATAACTGCCGTATCGACTTATCAACCACCCCTGTGACTTTGGCTGGTAAGGTCAGACCATCCTGCCCCCTACCATTAACAAATACTGAGTTAATAAGTTCATGATGACGATCAACGTCTGGCAATAGAACCACAATATCGGATAGATGACGTTTACTACTATCGTCGTTAGCCTCATTTAACCAACGTCCAATCATACCGCGCAGCACTTCAAGTTGGCGCTGTAGATTATGGCATGAATGTATACTTAGGCTATTATCATATTGTGACAGCTGCCATTGTCGTGGCTGCTGGTTGCGCTTACTGGCTAAACTATCATCGCTATACCAGTCGTTATTATTCTGATTTTTGTTATCGCTTTCATTATTGATTAGGCTGTTTTTATTAGTACCTTCTTTATCTTCTTCGTTCTCTAAATTAAGCTGCATCTGGGTGCTAAGCGCCGCGCTCAGTCGTCCAGCAGTCGTCTGCTGAGTGGCACTTTCATCGAGCATGAGCACATCTTGCTGCAGGTGCGCGAGCAAACTTAATGGCTGCTCTGCGTCATCATCTGTCCCAAACTCATCATCGGCAGCATCGAACTTGTCTTGCCAATCAAGCTTAAAATCCTCTGTATCATCATTGCCCGATAAACTTGCCAGCATTGCAAAGGTCTCACGCGACTGCTTACCTAGCCTCGATAACAAAGTATGACCATAGTCACGTAAAAAAACTCTTTCAGGATTAATCACCTGTTGACGTTGGAGCCACTGTTTATCGACAATATCCGCCCAAAATAGCTGTGAAGGATTGTAATGCAGTAAGGTAATATCGATATATTTCGACAAGCGTTGCAGAAAACTTAACTCGTTTTGTGGCAACTGCTGAATAGTAAAAATATGCAGCTGCTTAGGCAGTATCTGCTGTAAATCAACACTCCTCTCTTTATTATCAGCTATTGAATTCGCTGACGGGCTATTGACTACCATAACTTGCCAAAAACGCGTTTCGATAGCCGCACGGTGCTCATAAACCGAAGCAAATAACAGACGCCATAGATGACGCTGTGCAGCCTCAAGCTCAGTATAATGAGCGACCAGCCATTCAGGAGTCTCGCCAGCATACTTATCAAATTTCATAGTCAGCTTATCTTTGTCAGCTACCAAAGCTTCTACATCGACAGGCTTATTCTGCGACCATAAGGTCAACCAATCCTCACGGTGAGTTAAATAGCGGCTAAATACCCGTGAAAAATCTGTAGCAAGCGACCACAGCCGCACGTCCTGCTGGCTACGATCCGCATCGACATCTAATAACGCGGATAGTAATGGATACAGGGGATGTTTTTCATCTGCCATAATCTCTGTTTGATAATAAGTAAAGTACCCAAACAGCCGCCACTGCATTACCGCACCGGTCAATACAGCGACCTCTGGGACGGTTACTATCTCTTGCTCCCGCTGTTGACTTTCAAGCCATATATTATGTTCAGCCAACACCTTTTGCATCAATGTCCATTGATACTGGCCCCAAAATTTAGTGGTCACCAAAGTGCTAATACCAGCTTGGCTAGCAATCGACTTATCCAACCAATCGCCAAGGACCATAGAGGGTACAATGACAATAAACTCATCAAAAATTGGCAGGTTTTTAGATTTATAAGCAGTAAGCAGTTGCTCAACTAAACGTTCGGTGCGGTGGGACTGAATAATCGTAAACATAGACAACAATCTAATTATAATAATGGGATATGAGATGAAATAAATATGGTATTCAATGCTAGTGACCGTAATATGGATGGCAGTTATTATCTTTCAAGCATAATAAAACGGCCATCCATATTCATCAATTTATGTCTGGAGGTCGTGCCCGTTTTGTATTTCTGCTAAAATGCCTTTTTTAAGTCAAAACGTCTTTTTATAAATGGCATCGGTATTGCTGGTTTAATGATATTAAATCAAGTGCGGGTCATTAAGTGCTGAGACTGATATTTATAATGGTACTAACACTTAGTACCGTTGTAGTTTGCCACTGATATAGTTTATTTGCTAGTACACAAGGCACGTATCTACTAACTTACGACACTCAGTGTCGCGTACTTCAACCTTAAACACCCTACCCTTGAAGAATTATGAATAGAGAGCTATATACATAATATTCGATAGCCACGCCCATTTCCCCATTTTTTAGCAAAGAGATAATCAACTATTATGCCACTGCGTCCCATTGATGCTATTTTTGTTCATCCCAAACGCCGATTATATGTCGTATATTATAGAGGCATACTGTGGCAACTGCCACGGATGAAGATTGATAATAGTGCCTGGCAACGGCGGCATCTTTATAATGATGACATCAATGCGCTGTACCTCAGTCGCCGGCAAGCCATTCACGACCCTTTGTTAGCCCAAAAGCTGCGTACCTTAAACCTACCTGCTGCGGTACGTGGAAGTACGCTACCTCTGTTTGAAGCGTGGTGGGAAGCCCATGGTTTTGACTGGCTTGAAGACAAACTCATTAGCGGTCAATCGCCATTAGCCGCGCACAAATTAATCACGCGTCCGTCAGCTCTGAATACGATAATAGATAGTAGCAGCACGACTCAGTCTAATGATTCAAAAAATAACGCCTTAGCAAATGCAGCGGTTAATATAACACCCGCTAAACAATCGAGCTCATCTACTATGGCGACCGCAACAAACGATATCTTCGTTGATATGTTGGCAGACTTAGCTGATGAGGTTATGCATCATCGCCTTTAACCTAATTAACTTAACTTAATGACAATAATAAAATAATTCAAATTATTAATAAAATATTGATTAAAAGGCGTGCTGTTACTATGAAAAACTACAAGCTACTATTGGCTGGACTCATTTTATTGCTGCTGATTATACTCATTGGTATCTTCACATGGCTATGGAGCAGCAATCGTAAAAATATGAATCCATTACCCATTACGGTAAGCGAACACGAGCAATCGACGACTGACACTGAAGGCGACGCGAAGACAACTGCTATCAATATCTTGTACGTACAAGCAGAAGATAAAATACAAATGCCATTAGATGATTTAATCATAAAATTTGAATCACGCTTTCCTAATGTGCAAGTTTTGGCTCATTACGTCCCTACCAAGGCGTTGTTTGTCTTACCGGATACCAGTATTTCTGATGGTACTTTTAGTAATGAGCCGTCGTCTCTTATCGATAACTTTGTTGTCGATGTCATTATTGCTAATGATAAGATTACTCAAACTCGCCTAGCCCCATTGCAAAACTTAATTGACAATACTCAAACGGAGCGCAATCAAAGTCAAGTTAACGCTAATGGTATGCCACAAGAGAGCGTAGTCGCAGATTCTGCAACCAGCACTGAGACGGCCAATAATGAAGCACGTAATTTAACTTCTTTTAGCTATGCGACAAAAGATACTCACTCGGTTGATGGAGTAATATTAACCAACAATCCTGTTGCCGTTAGTTTCCGGAATTTTTTACTCTCAAGCGCTGGGCAAGATGTTTTAAAAAATTACGATTATGACAATATCGATGGCTATAAGAACAGTATGGATGACTTATTTAATCCATCCTCCGGTGCTAAAGAATCTAGCGGTTAATCATCAGTGAAGGTCGCTAATGGCCTCAGTAATGGCACATAACGCTTAATTACTTTTGATTGATTGCTTTTATGAACGCTTTTTTTTACAATAGCACTTGATAATGCGCCTATAGCTCAACAGGATAGAGCAGTTGCCTCCTAAGTGATCGATCCAAGTTCGAGTCTTGGTGGGCGCACCAATTATTGTATTTAGACATAACCTCGCATTACCTAAATTTCCCTAAGTCCCTATCATTGCTAGCATAATGTCTTTATTCATTACTTGCCATTACCTACTAGCACCACTACGATGTTGTTAAATTTGTTGTTAAAAATATCAACTCACCATGTAATGTTGTTAAAAAAATGCTACCTTGTTGTTAAAGACTCTAAATAGCTGTAGGTGGCTGAAATGATTAAGAATAAAGACTATCAATTAACTGATGCTAAAGTGAAATCAATCGCTAAGCAATCAGCACCAAAAAAAATAACCCGTCATGGTGATGGTAATAACCTATATCTTATACAACATACCAACGGCTCGCTGTTTTGGCAGATGACATACCGCTATCAATCAGATAAAGATATTAAGCCAAAACAAAAGACCTATCAAATAGGAATCTACAAGCCAGCTAAGCAAAATATTGATACTACTTTTAAGCCTGAATTGACTTTAAAACAGGCGCGGCTGGCACGTGATAAAGCTAAATCTTTACTATCTGACGGTATTGATCCTACCGAGTACAAAAGTTATGAGAAAAATAATCTTGATCCCAATGGCTTGAATAACTGACCATGTAGAGTAATAATAACCTGCCATCTCAATCAGCATGCGAACGGCTCTTTCTTTAATTTCGGGGTGGGGTGGTTTTGTCTTTTCATTGTGCTATGTTCTCAGACTGTTATGTCTACAACAGTCTAGGAACGGTTTAATTATCTTCATACCAATAACTGAAACAGTATAACCTGGGTTATCAAAAAGCAAGTTACTCTTACGTCTATAAGCGAACTTTAAAGCAATACTATCTCCAACCTTAAACGACTTAATCAAACCAAAGTATTGATCTTGAGACTCTAACTCCCATATCCATTCCTACAGAAAACGAGGGGTTTGATCTTATATAAGAACAACGTGCCGGCCTTCCTTTCCGATAAGTGACGATTTAATAAGCTAGCAAGTAACAATATAAAACCAGTTAAAAGGCTGCCTAAAGAGCTATTAGCTACGGAGTAGACGCGATATTAATTGAAGTTTTATGCATATCCAGCCTTTAGGTATTAGACCCTTTAGAGTTATGGTTACTTATATACCAGTAAACTAAATATTTTAAGTCTAATTATAGACCTTAATGTAAACAAAAACTCCTAGAATCCTTCTAAAAAGGAGGTTATAGCGGTTATCATTATCTGTACTTTCTCTCAGGTCAGCTTGAGTAACTTGGGGTATGATGATACATTTTAAGTTTTACAAGCAGCACTAGCTTCTTTAGCTTTTCTATAAACAGTCTGCGAGTCTAATCCTATTGCTTCAACGTCATTTAGATATTTTTGAATCTCTGGTTCGAGTATATTTTTCCATGCAGGGTCATTTAATGGATCAGGGATATTTATCATCGTGTCGCCGCGAGCTTTGGCTATAGCCATAATTTTGGCATCCTCGCTATCAAATAAATTACCCGCAGTCCTAGCCATTTGAGCACCTGAATTATCATCGATAACTTTTTTGAGATCATCAGGCAAGCTTTCATACTTCTCCTTATTCATAGTCACCAATAAGGCAGAACCGTATAAAGGCATAGTAGTATGCGTATTTACCAACTCAATCAGTCTAAACGAACCCGTAGCATCCCAAGGAAAGCTCATACCGTCTATAACACCGCGTTGAAGAGAAGTATAGAGTTCAG
This sequence comes from Psychrobacter urativorans, assembly GCF_904846675.1. Classification (GTDB taxonomy): domain Bacteria; phylum Pseudomonadota; class Gammaproteobacteria; order Pseudomonadales; family Moraxellaceae; genus Psychrobacter; species Psychrobacter urativorans_B. Next base: position 39,833 of record NZ_CAJHBT010000016.1, read on the forward strand.
GCGCAGGTAAACCCACGGGCGTCCCGCCTGCCGCTTCAATAATATTACCCGCTATTTCCGACGGGCGACGAATGCGCATACCTCTTAAGTCTTCGGGTGTGCGAATAGGCTTATCAATAGTGTGAAAAGCACCGGAGCCTGAAGCCATCATAAATAGGGGATACGTATCTTCATATTCGCTTGATATTATTCCATCATCATATAAGGTTTGTAGCATGCAACTTAATTGAACTGCTGAGCTTGAGAGGCCTGGAAGTTGTGTAATTTCAGTCAGTGGAAATCTGCCACTTTCATAACCCTGAACCTGTACGCCTATATCAACAATACCTTTAACCGTTGAGTCGTATGTACTATCAGCTTTACTAAGCGTCGATGAAGGATAGATTTCAACTTTAAGCCTACCCTCTGAATCTTCTTCAATCTTCTTCGCCCAAGGTTCAAAAAGATCGGTATGTAATGCTCCAGTAGATGGCCAAAAATGTGAGAATCGTAGTATCGTAGTATCGTTGCTAATATTCTGATCAGACTGACTTGAACAGCCTGAAATACCTAACGCTATTGCTATGAATAAAGACATAGCTCCAATCTTTAATTTTTTAGACATTTTTATCTCTTCCCTGTGATTAAATTAAAAATTATATTTTATTTGGCTGCGTACAAGTTAAGACTTACAAGCAGCACTAGCTTCTTTAGCTTTTTGATAAAACGTTTTTACGCCTAAGCCAAGAGCTTCAATATCTTTTAAGTACTTTTGTGTACCTGCTTCTAAAGGACCTTTCCATGCAAGATCATTCAATGAATGATGGATGTCTACCGTTCAATGCCAATAGCGACTCGATTATATAGATAACGTAAAAGCTCTTAGCCTACATAGCACTAGTCAACCTTTCTCTGTTCAACATTTTTCTTAGATAACGTGGTTAAAACTGAGGTTTAAAAGTTCGACCTTCGCTAGCCCTTATTCATGAATGTTCAATAAGCTGTCTTATAAATAAAGCCTACCAGCGCATAGGCGAGATATAAGGCAGAGCAGATTTAAGCTGCTCATAAGTCCCTTTGACTAAGATATCATCGCGCACTTGATTGATATCGGTATGACCGCAAAACGCCATGCTAATATCACATTCGTTATAGATCAGCTCAAGCGCGCGGCGCACACCATCTTCACCGTAGGCGCCAAGACCGTATAAGAATGCGCGGCCAATCATCGTGCCATTTGCGCCCAATGCCATTGCTTTTAGCACATCTTGCCCAGAGCGAATACCACTATCAAGCCAAATCTCAATCTGATTGTCCTCAGCGCGTACAGCTTGCACAATGTCTGCTAGCGATGAAATTGAAGAGGGCGCGCCATCTAATTGACGACCACCATGATTTGAGACCACTAACGCATCAGCACCATTACGAGCTGCCAGTACGGCATCTTCTGGTTCCATAATACCTTTGATAATCAATTTACCACCCCACATATCTTTGATGCGGGCGACATCGTCCCAGCTCAGCGCGGAATCGAACTGTTCAGCTGTCCATGCCGATAGCGATGACATATCCTCGACGTTTTTAGCATGACCGACAATATTACCAAAGGTACGGCGCTTGGTACCGAGCATATTCATGCACCATTCTGGCTTGGTCATGAGGTTTAAGATATTGGCAAGTGTCGGTTTTGGTGGTGCGGATAGACCGTTTTTAATGTCTTTATGACGTTGCCCCAATACTTGTAAATCGGCGGTCAGAATTAACGCTGAGCAATTGGCCTCTTTGGCACGGCGTATTAGATTGGCTATAAAGTCCATATCGCGCATCATATATAGCTGAAACCAAAACGGTTGGCTGGTATGTTCGGCCACATCTTCAATAGAGCAAATACTCATGGTCGATAATGAAAATGGTACGCCAAAATTTTCTGCTGCCTGCGCCGCAAGGATTTCCCCGTCTGCCCACATCATGCCGGTAAAGCCAGTTGGTGCAATAGCAACTGGCATTTTTACTGGCATGCCCAGCATTTCGGTGGCAAGCGAGCGCCCTTCCATATTGACCAATACCCGTTGACGTAATTTAATACGATCAAAGTCAGTTTCGTTATTACGATACGTAGTTTCCGTCCATGAGCCTGAGTCGACATAATCATAAAACATGCGCGGTATCTTACGCTGTGCCACTTGGCGCAGGTCTTCAATTTCAGTAATTTTGCTTAAATCCTTCATTACTTATTTCCATATTGTTACGGTTATATAGTGACTAAGGTACTATAGCTATAATAGAGGTCTTTAATAAGTTTAAAGGATTAAAAAATATTAACCGTCAACTTCTTGCTTAACCGGATCGGCCTTACTAATAGTAATCCCAGTAAAACCAAACAATATCGTCAATAGAAAGGACAGATAACAGAAGAATGCGTAAGGTACATATTCAAGCACTGGCACACCTAATGCTTGGCTGATAAAGACACCACACACACTCCAAGGTACCAATGGGTTAATGACCGTACCGGCATCTTCAATGGTGCGTGATAAGTTTTTAGGGTGTAGATTTAAGCGCTCAAAGGTGGGACGAAAAGCGGTACCTGATAATAGGATACTTAAATACTGCTCACCGATTAGTACGTTGATACTTAAGGCTGTCATAGCGGCGGCAAAGATAGCGCGACCTGAACTGGTCAGCATATCTCTGATACCTAACAGCAACGCAGGCAAGATACCCAATGCGCGTAGCAGACCACCGAGGCTTAATGCCAAGATAACAATAGTCTGTGTAAAGAACATGCTCTGCATACCACCGCGTGAGATCATGCCACCTACTTCGCCTAGCTCTAAGTTTTCGGCAGGAGCATACCCGCCAAACATGTAGCCGCCTAACTGTCCGATACTGGGGGTACTGTGCAAATAGGTAATGATTAAAGCGGTAGCAATCGTGTAAATAATGGTATAGATAGCATTCACTCGGCATAACGCTAACACGACCAACACGATAAACGGTAGTACTGAATAACCATGCACTAAGCCGCTATCGACCAGCTGCGACTGCAACAGGGTAACTTGATCTAAATTGCCGGTACCAGCCTGCCCAGAGAAGAACCAAAACAGCCCCACAGTGATGAGCCAAGCTGGCACAGTGGTATACATCATATTACGAATATGCTCAAACAAATCAATGCCCACGACAGAAGAAGCAAGCGTACAAGTATCTGATAGTGGGGACATTTTGTCGGCAAAGAATGCGCCTGAGACTATGGCACCTGCAGCGATAGCGACGTTGGCATCGAAGGCATTACTCATCCCAATAAAGGCCACGCCTATAGTCGCTGCCGTGGTCAAACTACTGCCCAGCGCTACCCCGATAATTGAGGTCAAGACAAAGGCAGAGATATAATAATACTGCGGTGAGATGAGATCAAAACCATAATACATAATGGTGGGAATAGCGCCCGACATCATGAGAGCAGCGACTAGCAATCCAATAAAGAATAATAAATAGATAGCACCAATACCACTGGCGACGCCTGAGGACATTTGTTCCTGCATCTTCTCAAAGCTTAAGCCTCTAAACATACCTAGGGCTAGCAAAACAGCAATAGCAAGCATTAATGATAGGTGGGGAACCCAGCCAAAGCCAATCATGGTGACACCCATAATCGCAATGACAACGCTAGCAATAATAAAAGCTGCCTTAGGAGATAGCTCGGTAAGTACTTGTGGAGGCATAACACATCCTTATGTTGCCAATTTGATTTGTATTTTTGAAAGTTCTATTTAGTTGTTTTTATTATTTATCGAGCAATTTATCGGTTTTTGCTGCCATAATAAAGTCATTACTATGTAGGCCTTTGATACTGTGCGACCACCAAGTAACCGTAACTTTGCCCCACTCTACTAAAATGCCAGGGTGATGCCCTTCTGCTTCAGCAATGTCTGCCAGTTGATTGGCAAATGCCATAGCTTTAACGAAGTTTTTAAACTTATATTGGCGTTGCAATTGATTGATGCCATCAACATTAATCAATGACCAAACAGGAATCTGTTTTAACAGCTCGTTTGCCTCTGCATCGCTGACTGTTGGTGCACCGATACGGCAGACTTCACAGCTGGCTTGTGATAATTCGGTCATGCTACTCTCCTATTATTATTTTGTATTGTGCTAGGTTGTTTTGATTTGATCTGGTTTACTGAATGGTTTGATTTATCCAATAAATTATCTAGGCATTCTTTGTTGGGTAGGTGGGCTCAAACAGACCTAATGAAAGTGCTTTTTTGACCATACTCATGATGTCACTATCGACAATGTCAAATAGCGTGTCTAGATGATCAATGGCATAATAAATAGGCTGAATTTGATCGATACGGTAAGGGGTACGTAGAACATCAAGCAAGTCAAATTCTCGGCAATCCGGCTCATCGCTTAGCGCATATACGGTCTCAGAAAGTGAGCTTAATATGCCGCCGCCATAAATTCTCCGGCTATCACGGGTTTGCCCAACCAAGCCAAATTCGATGGTGAACCAATATAACCGCGCCAGACAGGCCCTTTCCTCTTTACTGGCAGCGAGACCAAGCTTGCCATAAGTCTCGTTAAAGGTAGCAAAAGCAGGATGTGTCAGCAGCGGACAGTGCCCGACGATTTCATGGAAAATGTCAGGCTCTTCGATATAGTCCATATCATCAGGACAACGGATAAAGGTGGCAACAGGGAAGCGTTTGTCTGCTAGAAGTCTGAAGAATTTGCTAAAGCTGATGAGTGCCGGCACAGCAGCAGTCTGCCAGCCAGTAGTGGCTTGTAGTACCGCATCGATATCATGCAACTGTGGAATATGTGCCGTAGGAAGGTTCAGCTTCTCTAACCCTTCTAGATACGCTGGACAGGCACGATTTGGTATTTGCTCAGATTGACGAGTAAGCAGTGCTTGCCACATGACATTCTCATCGTCACTGTAATTGATGTAACCATGACTATCTGCTTGATGTGATATGTAAGGTTGCTTTTGATTGGATGTATCAGTAAAAGCGGTGCGTTCCATGCCTGCTTTCCTTATATTTTGTATTTATTCTAATAAATTTTTGTTTTGACCATTTCTTATTATAACGACAGTTTATTCTAGCTATTTTTGACTGAATCTATGAGTCGCTATGAATGACGGCTATAACCTGTGACTATGATATGCAACTATCAAAAATAATGGTGGCAAGACAAATCCCTTTTGTCCTGCCCGTTTATCTTATTCAGCAAAGTACTTACTATGCTTCAGTTTCTTTTTCAACGTTACCAATAGCGCCGCGACTGACTTGGTCACGCTCGATTGATTCAAACAATGCTTTAAAGTTCCCTTCGCCAAAACCATCTTCGTAATCACCTTTACGTTGGATAAATTCGAAGAATACGGGACTACCCAGAATAGTTTCAGAGAAAATCTGTAGCAGTAGACGTGGTGTGCCGCCTTCAGTCGTGCCATCTAGCAAGATACCTCGCATCTGTAGCTCAGAGACATTCTCGCCGTGGTTTGGTAGGCGTTCGCTGAGCATGTCATAATAAGCAGCTGTTGGCGCGGTCATTAATGGAATACCCGCGGCTTTGAGCTTATCGATACTAGCAAATAAGTCATCACTTGCTAAAGCAATATGCTGAATACCTTCACCATTGAAGTGCATCAAATACTCTTCAATTTGTCCGCCACCTTGCTTGGACTCTTCATTCAATGGAATACGGATTTTGCCATCAGGAGCAGTCATCGCTTTACTGGTCAATCCAGTATATTCACCTTTGATATCGAAAAAGCGAATTTCACGGAAGTTGAATATGCGCTCGTAAAAGGTTGCCCAATAGGCCATACGACCGCGGTAAACGTTGTGCGTCAAATGGTCGATAACTTTAAAACCATGCCCAACCGGATGTTTATCAACCTCTGGCAGATACTCAAAGTCGATATCATAGATTGAGTTACCATCGGTAAAACGATCAATCAGATAGATAAGAGAGCCGCCGATACCTTTGATAGCAGGTAGTCTGAGCTCCATGACACCTGTCGATACATCTACTGGCTGGGCACCATTTTCAATAGCGAGCTCATAAGCTTTCTTGGCATCTTTGACGCGAAATCCCATGCTAGTAGCCCCTGCTCCATGCTCTTCAACAAAATAGCTGGCTGGGCTTTTAGGTTCGCTGTTTAGTATGAGGTTAATGTCACCTTGACGGTATAAAGCGACATCTTTAGATCTATGGTTGGCAACATGAGTAAAACCAAGCTGCTCAAAAAGTGCGGATACCGCTTCAGGTTCAGGTGAGGCGAATTCAACAAAATCAAACCCTTGAAGTTCCATTGGGTTTTCAAATAAATCGGCCATTGTAATCATCCTTAATTTCAATCGGTGGGTTAAAAAATTCTATTAATCAATAATTATTATTGACGATTCATTTATATTAGATTAGCTTGATTTATAACACTAATCGTTTTTTATGATTTATTTATCAGGTTTCCTTATGAATGTAAGTATTCGCCAGCTAAATGCTTTTATCAAAGTGGCTGACAACGGCAGCTTTACCCGTGCCAGTGAGCAAATGCATTTGACCCAGTCTGCCGTCAGCGGATTGATTAAAGAGTTAGAGACCAACCTTGAAATAGTGTTGTTTGATCGCACTACTCGGCAGCTATCGTTATCTACAGTGGGGCGAAATCTGCTGCCACAAGCTCGTAGAGTCCTCAATGAAATGCACTTGTTTGTCAATGAAGCGAGCAGCTTGACTAGCCTCGCGCAAGGACAAGTACGATTAGCCGTATCGCAATTTGCCGCCTCATCCATGCCTGCGGTGGTGGCGCAATTTACTAAAGAATATCCTGATATTAGCGTGTCTTTGTTAGATTGCTCAGCAGAAAACGTGCTTGAGCACATTCAAAACATTGAGGTAGATTTGGGTGTGGGAGTAGAGCTTAGCTTTATGGAGGTAGACGATGACGTCAGTGCCGATTTGTTATATCAGTTGCCGTTTTGCGTGGTGATGCCTAACGATCATGAGCTGGCGCAACAAAGCGAGATAAGTTGGCAACAGCTGCTAGGAACCCCGTTGATTACTTTGAACGGCCCTATCAACGAGCAAGTAACCGCTGAGCTGGATGAAGCCGTCGCCACCCATATACAGCAAGCGCGTTATCAAGTGAACTTTATGTCCACTGCGCTTGAGATTACCCGTCAAGGCTTTGGTATCACCTTATGTCTGCCCTATATGCCTGAAGTGATTGACTGGGTGAGCGCCAATGGATTACAAATGCGGACGCTATCACAACCTGTGAAAATGCGACGATTTTTTATCTATCAGCGCTCCTCTCGAGGATTGTCGCCTGCTAGTATTATTTTTAAACAGTTTTTACAAACCTATTTTGACAGCCATTTCAACGATTTACAGAGTTTTTGAGAGCCTTTTAAAATATATTTTAAGAGCTAAATGAACGAATTAACGGGTTGTAGGAAAATCTAACGTTGAGTTAATAATCAAACTGGTCTATGCTTTTTGGCGGCTCAATTTATATTTTGTTGTATAAGAAAATAAGGGAAATGACATGTTTGAACGTATCGACTATTACGCTGGGGACCCGATTTTAGGGCTTATGGAAAAATTTTTGGCGGATAGTAATCCTAAAAAAGTAAACTTAGGCATTGGTATTTATTACGATGAAGCCGGCGAATTACCGATACTCGACTGTGTAAAAACGGCCGAACAGCGCATTGCCGACCCTATTTCCCCTAGACCTTATCTGCCAATGGCCGGACTGCCTGGGCATCGCAAAGGCTGTCAGGAGCTATTATTTGGTAAAGATGCTCCCGTCTTGAAAGAAAATCGGGTCGCCACCATCGCGACTATTGGCGGCTCTGGTGCTTTAAAAGTAGGCGCTGAGTTTATCAACCAGTGGTTCCCGCAGTCCAAATGCTATGTCAGTGATCCTACTTGGGGTAATCACATTGCCATCTTTGAAGGCGCTGATGTCGAAGTAGGCACCTACCCTTATTATGACAAAGCCACGAGTAATATCAGATTCGATGACATGGTCATATTTCTTGAAAAGCTAAATAAAAATGATGTGGTGTTATTACATCCTTGCTGTCATAACCCAACCGGCATGGACTTAACCCAAGCGCAATGGAACACAGTGCTAGAGGTCATTCAACAGCGTGAACTGATCCCATTTATGGACATTGCTTATCAAGGTTTTGGCGAAGATATGGACAGCGATGCTTATGCCATTCGCAAAGCCGTAGATATGGGTCTGCCAGTATTTGTCAGTAACTCATTTTCTAAAAACTTATCGCTATATGGCGAGCGTGTTGGCGGTCTATCAGTCGTTTGTCCTACCGCAGATGAAGCCGAGCGAGTCTTTGGTCAACTCAACTATATAGTCCGTTGTATCTACTCAAGCCCTCCATCACATGGCGGCCGTGTGGTCGATATCGTTATGAATGACGAGCAATTACACCAGCAATGGGTTGGCGAAGTTTATGGTATGCGTGACCGTATCAAAGCCATGCGTATTAAACTCAAATCGGTATTAGAAGCCAATCTCCCTGAACACGACTTTGACTATATTACCCTTCAAAACGGCATGTTTAGCTTTACCGGACTGACACCTGAGCAAGTCGAACGCCTACAAAGCGAGTTTGGCATCTACATGGTATCCAACTCACGCATGTGTGTGGCCGGCCTCAATGTCAGTAATATTGACTATGTTGCCAATGCGATGGTAGAAGTCTTAAAAGACTAATACTCAATTGAATTAAATAAATAAGCTGATTTTAAAAGAGCTGGGCGATTGCCCAGCTCTTTTATTTTAAAGGCTTTTATTATTAAATAAGCCAACGAAAAAAGACTACTTTATACGAGCCAGATAGCAAACCAAATAGCAAGATAGTTACCAAAACTCCTTGCAATATGACTGGTTATAAATTACATTATTCGTAAGCAGTTAACTATAGCGTAATTTACTGCACTGACTCTTATTATATTAACTAAGAAACCATTACCTTAATTCAGCCACTTATACTCATTTAGCAAGGAGCATTTCATGTCAACGATTGACAAAAACCTCACTTCATTTATCGATATCGCTAGCGATTCTGATTTCTCAATTCATAACCTACCTTATGGCATCTTTAGTGAGACTGAAGACGCGACTGGCAATAATAAGCGCCGTGCCGGTGTAGCCATTGGCGAGCACGTCTTAGATCTATCGGTACTTGAAACCGAAGGTCTGCTAACACTAGAAGGTGGCAGTTATTTTGATCAGCCTACACTAAACCCTTTCATTGAATCCGGTCGCGACAACTGGACGAAAGCGCGCAAAACTATCCAAACTCTACTCTCTGCTGACAGCAAAGATTTAGGTGACAATCAAGACTTGCAGAAAAAAGCACTATTTAAGCAAGCAGACGTCACCATGCATTTGCCAGTACGCGTTCCCGGCTATACTGACTTTTATTCTTCTAAAGAACATGCCACTAACGTCGGCACCATGTTCCGCGATCCTGACAATGCCTTATTGCCCAACTGGAAAGAGATGCCTGTGGCTTATAACGGTCGCGCCAGCACCGTCATCGTCAGTGGTACCGATATTGTCCGTCCTTCAGGTCAGCTAAAACCCAGCCCTGATGAGCGTCCTATTTTCTCACCTTGTAAGCGTCTTGATTTTGAACTTGAGACCGCCTTTATCGTCGGTCAACCTAACAAAATTGGTCAACCTATCGCTATTGAAAACGCCTGGGATCATATCTTTGGCATGGTGTTATTTAACGATTGGTCAGCTCGTGACATTCAAAAATGGGAATATGTACCCTTAGGTCCTTTTAATGCCAAAACCTTTGCTTCTGAGATTTCACCTTGGATTGTCACTTTAGACGCTTTGCAACCTTTTAAAACATCCATCCCTACGCAAGATCCGAAGCCGCTTGCCTACTTACGTGACAAAGCGGACGATAATACCTTTGATATCAATTTATCAGTAGAGCTGATGCCTGCTAACTCTGCTAGCACTGACAGTGCAACCGTCCTTTGTGAGAGCAACTTTAAATATCTGTACTGGTCAATGACCCAGCAGCTTACCCACCACACTATCTCTGGCTGTAAAGTAGAAGTCGGTGACATGATGGGTTCAGGTACGATTTCAGGGCCGACGCCAGATACTTTCGGCTCCATGCTAGAGTTGGCTTGGAACGCAACCAAACCTATTACACTAAATAATAGCGAAAAGCGCAGCTTCATTGAAGATGGCGATACTGTGATTATGAAAGGCTATGCTGAAAAAGACGGCGTTCGTGTTGGCTTTGGTGAAGTACGCGGTACCGTATTGCCCGCTTTAGAGTTTAATTTTTCAGACTAATCATTGCACTGATATAAATTCAAAGCACTGCACTACTTTATAAATAAATTTTTATAAATTGCAGTTCAGCTCAATCAAGCAAAGCAGCAACTGTATTTTTATTACTATAAATCTACTGTTGCTGTAATTGCCCTCTTTTAATTATTTGTCAAAAGGATATTGATAATGACCTTTAAAATAGAACAAATCCATCACGTTGCTTATCGCTGTAAAGACGCGAAAGAGACCGTCGAATGGTATCAAAAACACCTTAATATGGACTTCATCTTGGCATTTGCTGAAGATCATGTGCCTTCGACCAAAGCCTTTGACCCATACATGCATGTGTTTTTAGATGCTGGTAATGGCAATGTGTTGGCGTTTTTTGAAGTACCTAATCAACCTGAGATGGGCTTTGACCCCAACACCCCAGACTGGGTGCAGCATCTGGCGATGAAAGTAAAAGACCGCGATACCTTAATAGCTGCTAAAAAGCATTTAGAGGAAGGCGGTATTGATGTTATCGGGGTTACCAATCATGGTATTTTCCATTCTATTTATTTCTTCGATCCTAATGGCCATCGTATGGAACTCACCTACGATGATATTACTTCAGAAGAAAAAGTCTCAATGATTACGGAAGAAATCAAGCAAGATATGCTTGATGAATGGACGCGTACCAAACGTGCCCCAAGCCATACGCACTTTTTGCATACCGAAGAGCTTGCCGAAGCAAAAGAGCATGTTCCTGTTGGAGAATGATTGAAAGCAAAAAGTAAAAGTTAACTTTTAAATCATTAACCTTTAAACAGAATATTCGCTAAGCAATTTGATAACGTTGAGCTATCACCCGTATTTTATCGGCAACTTCATGCTGTTTACTCATGGGTAGCTGCTCTGAAGTACCAATAATAGTAATGGCATAGTCCAATGGCAAATCTTTAACAAAAGCATCTGTAGCGCCATCTTTATCGTTAGCCAATTTCGGCAACAGTACCGGGATAGTAATGGCGTTGATACCTATTAACATATCACCGGTGACTGTTGCATAACCTTGTGTGCGAACATCAGCTTGTATCTGCTTAAAGTGCAACCATTTGGCCGATATTTCAGCGCTGCTTAATGTAGCAGATTTGCCTTGCCACTCTGCCACTACCAATGGTTTGATGACAGCATCTGGTTGATAGCTGGCAAACAACTGCCCTGTGGCAGAAGTGGTCAGTGGCATGCGTGAGCCGATACGCGTAATGATGCTAATCGGACTATCTGGCTCAACGGACTGAATAATAATGGGGCCTTCACTAAACCACTTGGCGATTTGTACCCCGCAGTTTAGAACATCTTCAATGTCATTGGCGGCCGTAGTCAGTCGCTGTAAGATGTTATTTTGATTGAGACCTGTATGGCCTAAAGCCCCTAAAGCGTTAATCCGTTCGCCCAGTCCATAGCGTCCATCATCGAGCTTACGAGCATAGCCTTTACGAATCAGGCTAACTAAGTAACGATGAGATTTGGCCGGATGCATCTGCATCGCTTGAGCAATGTCTTTTAGCATCATAGGCTCGTTATAAGCTATCAATACATCTAATATCGATAACCCAATCTCAAGTGACTGCACGCCACCTTGGTTCTTGTTCGATGGTAAAGAATTACTTAAGGTTGAAGCGTTATCTGATGATGACATTGTTTGCTCAGTTGCCTGTTTTTTGCTCAGTTAAATAAAGATACTACTTGATGCTTATATCTAACCGTTTGAAATAAGCTAGATTTCACTTTTAAGGTTACCAGTTTAAGCGCATTGATTTAAAAAAATCTACTTGCGACGACTCATAACACCTTGTTAAGTTTAGCAGATTTATGATTGTGACTGATTATATACATAATGATGAGCGTTTGATACCTGCCCAAAATGGAGAATAATGATGAAGCTTTATAATTACTTTCGCAGTAGTACCTCTTACCGTACTCGTATTGCCATGAACCTTAAAGGTTTAGATTATGACTATATCGCGGTTAATTTGGCCCAGGATAAACAGTTAGAAACAGCATTTAAATCTATCAATCCGCAAGGGTTAGTGCCGGTCCTACAGACCGATGACTTATTGCTATATCAAAGCCCCGCTATTTTAGAGTGGTTAGAAGAGACTTATACGCAAAACCCTCTATTGCCTAAAGATGCTGCAGGCCGTATGCAAGTACGCGCACTTAGCGCTATGATTGGTTGTGATATCCATCCTCTTAATAATCGTCGTATCTTGCAGTATCTACGCAATGAGTTAACGGTTGGCGAAGATAAGGTTATGGTCTGGTGCCAACATTGGATGGACGAAGGCTTTGCTGCTTTAGAGAAACTATTAGCAGCAGACAAATCACGTGGGAAATTTTGCTATGGCGACAGTCCGACGTTTGCAGACTGCTATTTAATACCGCAGGTCTCCTCCGCCCGCCGCTTTAAAGTAGATTTGACTCCTTATCCTAACATCGTCGCTATTGATGAGCATTGCCGCTCGTTTAAAGCTTTTGATGATGCTGGCCCTTCAAAACAACCTGATGCGCCAAATATTTAATATAAATTATCAAATAAAGCTTAGATTATTATAATTTAAAATTTATTTGACAATATCTTTTTTATCTTTTTATCGTAATCTGACAGCTTCACTTGATAGTTGCTTAATTTTATTCAATACGAAATAGACAATCTCCAGTCATTGGCTCTTGTTTATCGTTCATAAACTTAGTGCTTTTTGACGGCTATAATGCTGAAGAAAAAACAGGCTGACTTGTAACATATCAGACATGAATTACTTCATTATGCAGTGGTATGAATATAATTTTGATCAAGAAATATCATCAGCAACTCTATTACAAAATATATTTGTGAGCAAGAAAATATTGACGTGTTATGAATACTTCTAAGTTAATAGCATTAAATCATAAAGAGCATAAGTGGTTGTATATAATGTCAATATCTTTATTAGCTTAAAAACCAGTTTATAAATATTAATAATTTACTAGTGTCAATGTCAATCGAGTTATAACTGAATCATAATTAATAGAAGTGTAATCAACCTGGTGTTTTTTCGTAGAAAAATCAGTATCATCTCGCAATCCAAACAAATATAACGATAGCCTAAAGTTGTTAAATATGTTGTTAAAATTATTTAACTAAACAACGAGGTCTATTGTAATAAAGGCCTGTATGCAAATGGTCGATGCGTGGTGGGCGCACCAACAAACATAACGATAGTTAACGGTATCTGCTAGTTATACACGGTAAAAATAACGGTATTCACCGACACCGCTAATGATACCGTCAAAGTGGCTAGACGCAATATCAAGTAATCTTTACGCACTTCTATAATTTGAACTAGATGTCGAACCCTTTAATAATATGGGTAATGGAATATAATTACTATCTTAAATTTAAAATAGTTTGATTAACACAAATACAGAAAATACCTTTATAAGCTTTATATTTCAAAGCACATAGAAGCATTCTCTGTATAAAGGTTTTCCTAGTTGAGTGTGAGTAACTTGGGGTTTGAAGAAAGTACTTTATTAGCATCTATCAGCTTTTTGCCACCAGTAAGCATTGTAAATGCTACCCAAAGCAAAAATATTCCAACAATTAGCTGAAGATAAACCCCAGAGAGCCATCCTCCAAACCCTGCGCCTACAAAGCATCCACTCGCCATTCCTGATGCCAAATTTATAAATACAGGCCACATTTTATGGTGTGCCATTAAGGAACTTATAGACGTTACAACAATGGTCGCCAGTGAGGTACCTAAGGCCAAATGCATAATAGTGTCAGCACTGTAACCCATTTGGGTAAAGACGATATATAATAATGGCACGATGATCGTTCCACCGCCCACACCAAACAGCCCCGCAGCAAATCCTGCTAGAGCACCTATTATTAAGAGAATGATTAGGGCGTGTTGAACATTCTACCATAGCACTGACAGAGACTATTTTTTAGGCGATTCACAGTTAAAAATATCTAGTTTAGTCGTTCTAAGCGGATGTTTTTAACAAAGTAGCGGCAAAAAAGAGTCCTGTCCCTTTGGGCTGATATTAAAATTGCCCCATACTGCGTTGTAAATCTAGCTAAGGCATCTACATTATCGTCGATTTACGTCTTGTCTGGAACAATTTTAGCGATCAGCAGTGCTTATTTGTGAATGTTCAACACGCCCTAATTCCACGGGATACTTACTTCATAGTTTGATGCCAATTAACTTAAGCGATTTCTACTTGACCAACTTGATGATAAGCACGATTAAAATAAACCAAACTTTCATCTTGTTGACTTTGTTTGATTGCGACAACACGACACATAAAAATACTATGCGTTCCAACTTCCTGAATTTGCTCAATCTCACAATCAAAACTTACCAACGCATCTTCTAAAACAGGTGCACCTGTTTCTAATTCAGTCCAAGAACCCTGTTTAAATCGCTCTTCTGAACGCAATTTGGATGCAAATGCATTGGATATCTGTTCATGCTGTGCGCCTAACACATTGACACTTAAAATTTTATTTTCAATAAAATGTGCATGTGACCGAGATGTCTGATTCATACAGACCAACAACGTTGGCGGTGTATCTGTGACACTACATACCGCAGATGCCGTAAACCCATGACAACCAGATGTGCCTTCTGTGGTGATAACATTGACCGCAGTCGTTAACAAAGACATTGCATTTCTAAAGTCGGTTGTTTCAATCATCACTTAAATCCTAAATTTGACTATAGCTTGTCTGTAGGTTGCGCTAGAGCTACTTAATGGTCTAATCAGATTTGTTCAATCAAACCGAATGAACCAATTTGATGAGATCGGTTACACATCTTGAGATCGGTAAGTACATCGATAAGTACTAGGCAGTCAGTTCTTTACGAACAATTTCTGCGCCTGCACTTAAAGCATTCAACTTTCCTCGTGCAACTTGGCGAGACAGAGGTGCCATGCCACAGTTGGTCGAAGGATAGAGCTTGTCAGCATCGACAAATTGAAGTGCTGCTCTAAGCGTATTGGCAACTTCTTCAGGTGTCTCAATATTATTAGTTGCCACATCAATGGCACCGACCATCACTTTTTTACCGCGAATCAATTCAAGCAAATCCATTGGCACATGCGAGTTTTGACATTCAAGTGAGATAATATCAATCTTAGACTGTTGCAGTTTAGGAAACGCTTGCTCATATTGGCGCCACTCTGAACCAAGTGTCTTTTTCCAATCTGTATTGGCTTTGATGCCATAGCCGTAGCAAATATGAACAGCCGTTTCACATTTCAGACCTTCAAGTGCACGCTCTAACGTTGCAATACCCCAGTCGTTCACGTCATCAAAGAACACATTAAATGCAGGTTCATCGAATTGGATAATATCAACACCAGCAGCTTCTAATTCTCTCGCTTCTTGATTCAGAATTTTGGCAAATTCCCAAGCCAATTTTTCACGGCTTTTATAATGACCATCATACAGCGTATCAATCATAGTCATCGGGCCTGGCAGCGCCCATTTGATTGGCTGATTGGTTTGCTGACGTAAAAACTTAGCATCTTCAACAAAAACAGGCTTTTGACGGCTCACAGCACCAACGACTGACGGCACACTCGCATCATAGCGATTACGAATTTTCACGGTCTCACGCTGCTCAAAATCTACGCCATCAAGATGTTCAATGAACGTGGTCACAAAATGCTGACGGGTCTGCTCGCCATCACTGACGATATCAATCCCTGCATGCATTTGTTCCTGCAATGACACACGTAAAGCATCTTGTTTGCCTTCAATCAGTTGCTCACCTTCTAATGCCCAAGGTGACCAAATTGTCTCAGGTTCGGCAAGCCAAGAAGGTTTCGGTAAGCTGCCAGCGGTTGACGTCGGTAATAATGTCGGTTTCGGTAATAATGTTGTCATGTTAACTCATCTTCTATATTTTAATTTTTTATATTTCAGTTAGTTATGCAGCGTGTTCTTTAACATCGTAGCTTGCAGCCCATTGCTCAAGAATGGCTTGGTATGGCTTAATGAACTGTTCTTCAGTAAACTTACCCTGCGTCACCGCCATCTGGCTGCGCTCGGCGCGATCATACACAATTTGAGTCAGTGAATAATCTTGGTACTTCAAACTTGGCTGATACACTTGACCTGCTCTCGAGTTGGCATTATAAATTTCAGGGCGGTAGATCTTTTGGAAAGTCTCCATGGTACTGATTGCACTGATCAGCTCAAGATCGGTATAATCACTCAGCAAGTCACCCGCAAAATAAAACGCTAAAGGCGCAGTACTATTTGCAGCCATGAAGTAGCGAACGGTTAAGCCCATTTTATGAAAATAGTCATCGGTTAACGAATAGTCATCTTGTCTGTATTCAACCCCCAATACAGGATGCCGATTGGCAGTACGGTGATAAGTTTTACTGGTTGAAACACTGAGGCAAATCACAGGTTTTTTATTAAAGTTGGTTTTGTATGTCTCTGAGTTCAATAAGTATTGAAACAGTTTGCCATGTAAATCACCAAAACCCTCTGGCGTCGGTGATACTGGTTTTTTACTGTGATGTTCTGACAGTACGACGCTAAAGTCGTAATCGCGCACATAAGACGAGAAACTGTTACCGATCATACCGTCAATATGCTTGTTATGCTTATGGTCAACAATTGTTGTTTTCAATGTCTCGATGATAGGGAATGTATTACCATTGCCTTCAATATCCATGTCTACAGAAACAATGTCAACTTCAACAGAATAACGGTCTGCTGTCGGGTTGTCCCAATGCGCTAAAGCGTTAAAACGATTGTTTATCATTCTTAACGTTTTACGTAAGTTCTCTTGGCGATGCTCGCCACGAGCCAAATTCGCAAAGTTAGTCGTAAGACGCGTGCTGTCTGCAGGATGATAGTTTTCATCAAAACGAATGTTCTTAATTGAACAGGTAAATTCTTTACTCATGGTGATTCGCTACCCTAATTATCTGAGATAAAACCAAATTTCTGTATGAGATGAATCATACCTGAACCAATACATGAATAAAAATGACTTAACTTAAATTAAAGATGAGTAAAATTCATGTTTATGAGTTTATTGCATGAAAGAAGATTAGATAGCGGAAATTTTGACTACTTACTTAATGAAAAATTAAGCCTGTAAAAGATTTTAAATTTATAAATTATTAAGATGTGAATTGGCATATAGTCTATTTTGAATTATCTTTTTCAATTAGGGCATCACCAAACAAATCAAAGGGGCTCCAGCTAGCAAACACTAAATACTGCACAACTAACAGAATCGCACACCAAACTCCCACAATGTTTGCCACCTTTTGATAGATTTCCACCTTTTCATAGAAAATATTATTTTGATAGACTTCACTAATACGAAAAAGTGATACCAAAACAATAACAATACTTAAAACCCAAACTACTTGTAGCAATCTAACATACACAGTTCTCAAAATAATGCTCCTAAACTATACCTAATTCATGACTGTTAAAAAAATATGCCGTCCTAATGACGGCATATTTTTATTTGAATGAGACATAAAACAGGCGAACAGTGATAAACCTATTATTTTTTCGGCATTTTTACAAATACATCTTTAAACATCGCTAGGGCTGCTGATGTCTGCTCTGGTAGGATTGTTTTACCAGTTTCTTTATCAAAGTATGCTACAAGAACCCGGATATACGCATGCCCAACCGCCTGTGTCAGTACAGCAGCTGTTGAAGCTGAAATAGCACCACCTACGAGAGTACCAACAACTGGTATGAATTTTAGAGCATTAGATACTATGGCCTTGCCTACTTGGGCAATAGCAGTTGCACCGAGAACACCAGTAATCATAGTAACTGCTTTATTATTATCTTCATCGACTTCGAACTCAGAATTCAGAGCATAAATCAATTTACTTTGTACCGCAGCGATCAAAGGTGCATCAGAGCCAGGTATAGGAGAAGCACCAACCGTAGCCGCAGCTGCCGATGCAAAATGTACTTTTTTTCTTGCACTTTCTATCATGGCATTAAGTTTCTTTTGCATATCAACTTCTTGAGCCTTTCTTAAAGCCTCTATGTATTTTTGACGCTGTTTTTTTGTATTTTCTTGACCCTCAGTGAAGCAATCCTCAGTCCAGTTTATAAGTTCTTCTAGCCCACAAGTTGGGATGGTCATCCCTTTAAATGTATAGGAAACAGAGTTAACCCGCACATATCTATCTTTTACAAAATCCTTATGTTGCTCATCGATCTTTTTCTTAGCCATCTCGAAAAAACCAATACCTTTTTCATCTTCCATATCGGTAAAAACGACTACAGTAGGTATACCAAATTCTTTAGCAATATTTATTAAATCATGTTCACGTTCTTCTACTCTTCTAGAGCTTTCTTTAATACAGAGCCATGCTACGTGTGGGGCTTCGTCATCATTATTAGAATCAAATGCATCTTTAAATCCTTTTCTGATATCTTTGGTTAACATACCCCTAGTGTTTTCATAGTCTTTGGCTTCAATACCTTTAGTATCCCAAAGCGTCAAACCTTTACTTGGTATTTCAATTTTCTCAAGGAATTGAGTTACAGGTTCACCATCACCTGACTTAACAATTTTCTCACCAAATACAGCATTTACTAATGAGCTTTTACCCACTCCTGTAGCGCCAAATAATACAATATTGAGCTTTGACTTTCTTTTGTAAACTTCTTTTTTAGCTATCTCTTTATCAAACTCCTGTGTTTCTTCATTAAAAGAGCCGCCTAGGTATTCTCTGTAACTCATCCTGTCTTCCCTTTTTTTAATAAATTAACTTGTAAAAATACTATACTGCAGGTAAAAATTAGAGTCTATTCTTTAATAAACTAGGACTATACCAGTAAACACTCCAAAAGCGCCCATTATTCCTATACCGTATTTTCACGTGGAATAGGCCGAAAACGTGCATTTACTAGACATAGATTGTTGTACGCAATTTCCGGTCACGAAGCAGTGAAAAGTAACCTTCTTTTGTCAAGATGGTAGTGCGTCCAATAAATCGACTTTTAGTCGGCCTCATTTTCTTCGGAAGGAGTCAGATGCAGCATTTTTATGGATCGAGCATCGGTATCTAATATTTCTATTGTCCATCCATCAAAAGTTAATTTGTCTCCGGAGCGAGGTAGATATTTAAGCTTTGACAGGACCAGACCAGCAACAGTTTTGTAGTTTGGAACTGCAGGTAGCGATCCAGGAACAATACAGCTCCCGTCTTTTTGTTTTTCCAGCATTTTTTCACTAAGTACGTTGTTCTCAGGCTCTGGAACATCCCCAGCTAAAACCTCAAACACATCATGCAACGTAACAATCCCGATGACTGAGCCAAACTCATCAACTACAAATAACATTCGCGCCATAGCATGCTTTAATTTATTAAGCAGCTCTAACACTATGGACTTTTTTGATACAAAAACGGGCGGCTGCACTATTGCTGAATAGTCAATTTTGCCACCTTGTATCAAATTTCTCAGAATGTCCTTTTCTCGATTTCCTCTTCACTCATTTCTTCGTCCACAAACTCAAACAGATGACGTGGTGTCATCACAGTGCGCGCAGACCGAGTATCTAGCTCAAGAATATTTTCGAGCATAGAATGTTCATCGGCTTTGATTGTCCTAGACTCAAGCCCACCTGCAATTGTAATTTTGTCTGAGGGAGACTCTGGAATATGGAACAGGCGCATCAATAAATTATTGAATCCATGAAGCAGTGCAACAAACGGCGAAGCAGCAACCATAGCCCAACGCATCGGCATGATCACGAGCGTGGCGCAGTGCTCAAGCGCAGCCAGCGCGACGCGCTTTGGTAAAAGTTCTCCGAAGATCAACTTCAAATAAGTGGCTACAATGATCGATATAAATGTAGCTATGCCAGAAGCATAGGGTTTTAATAAAAGTAGCCTGTATCGCCCTTTGGCTTCAATACCTGGTCGATCACCGGATGCGGACTTCAATCGTTCTGGGCGTGAGACGATCAGCGCCATAGTAACCATCCCAACCATAAGACACTTATTAAATAGAATTAAGCTGCGTGGTTTAGTTTCTGTATAGGCGTAAAGCCGCCATTACCCATATTAGGGCGCTCATAATAGACCGGCGGAATGGAACCACTTATATTAGACTACCTAGCTAGTTGTATTTATTAGATCTTAAGCTGTTTTTCTATGCACTTCTAGCATTTAAATCAAGCGCCCAATCCTTTAAATCCATGGGTAATGAAATATAGATAATACGTACAATTTAAAGTAGATCCATTAATATAGATACACTAAATATCCTTATAGGGCATAACTTATAAAGCTTACAGGAGTATTTAAAGCATCTGGGTTTGCTTAGGTGAGTGTAAGAAACTTGGGGTTTGAGCAGCTACCCCAAGCAATTGGTCTAAATCATTAACTAACGTAAATTATCAACGACCGCCAACATTGCAACTAACGATGCCTCACCTAATTTAACAGAACGCTCTGGTGACCAACCCGTAGCCGAGTCGGGTACATTATCGTTATCTTTAAAAGGCATCTCCAAAGTATTTGCAAGGCAGTCAAAACGTTCAGCAACCCAGTTAGTTGCGAGAGTCATGTTCGCTTCACCTGGCGCATCAACGTCATAACCAAATTCAGACTGAAAATCGGCACTGGCTAATTTTAACACTTCTGAAAACCTATCCCGTAGACGCGCGAGGTGGTCGTTATAACTTGGCGTACCTTCAGAGCCGGCAAGGAACACAAAAGATAATGCTTCATCACCGTGCACATCATAGAATAGGTCAACACCTGTCTCTTCCATTTTATTGATCACATGAAACACCTCAGGGCTTTTTTCTAAGCTTGGATTTAACCACTCACGGTTTAGGTTAGCCCCTACTGCGTTAGTGCGTAAATGACCGCGCGCACTACCATCAGGGTTCATATTGGGTACAATATAGAAGTTAGCTTTATCTAATAATAACTTACCAGTGGCATTATCACTATCTAACAAGCTGTGCATTAGACCATCGACTAACCATTCAGCCATCGTTTCACCTGGATGCTGACGCGCAGTGATCCAAATATTGCGTTTGTTAGTATCACCATTACCTATTTTAACTAAGGTTAAATCTCGTTTATCAAGAGTTTCACCTAAATGCTCTAAATTTACTAACGGGTGCATTTGTACTGCTGCTAATAAATCTTGATGACGCTCATAACTGTAAGGGGTAAAATAGGCAATTTGAATAGTTTCATACTCCATATCTGCCATTATGGTTAACTTTCCGTCTTTATAAGATGTTGGCAGACGGAACCAATGCCGACGATCGTACGAAGCAACTGCTTGGTAGTTTTCCCATCCTTCAGGGTATGACGCTTCCCCTGCATTCAGAATATTGAGAACATATTGCTCTCCAACCTGACCTGATAGACGAAAGTTAAACCACTGGAAAAACTCTCCCCCAAAGTCTGGACGAATAGCCAACTGAATATCTTTTTTATCATCTAAATTAATAACGTCAATATTACCTGCATCGAAATTAGCAGTGATACGCATAATTTTTCCTTAATTAGTTTTTATCATAACTTTTGATACCATTTTTCTTTAGACTGGAGCTGTAGCAGTCGGGGCAATTGATATTTATCTGCGTCTTCATGACCTCAAATATAACATTTTTTCTACGGCTGTAACCTCTCGTTTAATTCCTCAGTATACTTTCTAAAACAACACCAATAAACGATTAGAAGTCATTATTTTATCAAGCTATCCATGTTAAGCCCTTCCCTCTTACAAGATTATCATCAAACCAATTATTGTTTTGGTAATACCATACTCAATATTAATAAGCTTTCCTTTAAAGCTGCAATTATTTTAAAGCCATTTGCTACAAACGGTGGATTATTTATAACGGCTTGGAATCCATTAGGAAAAGAGGTTACGGTTAAAGATAATGAATAAGCCAATAAAACCTTAAAAGCAGAACTACTTAAGAAAGGTCTCACTATAATTGACGGGTATGCTGAAAGCCCTGACGGTGCATGGCGAGAAGATAGTTTCTTTGCTTATTCAATAGATGAAGAAACCAGTCTCGAATTGTATTGTTCCTTCCATCAAAATACTGTGATGTATATTGGCTGTGATGGAATACCTGTATTACTAATAAATCCTGAGCTTTCTTAATCAAATTATAGCTCAAACTAAAGAAAGATACCTGCTATTGAAAGCTTTATTTAAAAAAGAGAGGGTTGTCTGATACTCGTGACAAACTATACCTAACAGACGCTGGGTACATTAGATGTCATACAGTAAAAGAAGTTGTATGCCGCTAACATCGCAAAAGCAATCGACATCGTACTGAGCTATGCTGAAGAAACCGTAGAGATAAACTTGGTAAACTAACGACTCGACAAGGAGTTTACCATGACCAAGAAA
>NZ_CAJHBT010000017.1 GCF_904846675.1 Psychrobacter urativorans
TAGCCTGTGTCTTTATTTGGCTGCCGCTGATTTGAATTCTATACAGACCCTAGTCTTCTTTAATTAGTAATTTGATTGCAAAAACAAGACTATAAATGAGCTGTAATAACGTAAAAAATGCTAGAATCGGCTCATTAATACTAAGAGTTAATAGTCTTTTTATCTTTAAATACAGAAGTAATAGGTTTTTTGGTGGTGGTGAAATTATCACTCTGAGCAGACTTAATATCAGTATTAATAGCTATTATTGACTTAGCTGTACCGGTAGAAACACTTGACTTTATAACACTATTATCTGTATAGGCATAATTAGCAAACACCACCTTTGCTGACCATAATTTTAAGACACAAACCGTTAGCGCACTGGCAAATAGTAACGGTGAATAAAGCGGTGAAAACGGTGCTACGATAATAGCGGTTATTATATTGAGCACTAATAACAGTTTAGGCAACGCAGCTATGTTAGCCGCCCATACACTATGCTGTGTCCGCTTATATTCGTGCTTTGGTGTACAAATAAACGGCTTATCGCGTCCCCAAAGTACGGGCAACCAAGACAATGCCCCAAGCTCCCAAAAGCTGAGATGCAAAGCCCAAGCACGTAATCTGTGATAAAACTTAGGTGCACTAATATCATTCACTTGTTGATTAAGCGGTGCATTATCATGACTATAGGCCCATAAACGTCTCGCTAAAAACAGCGCATAGCTACCATATACCGCATACAAAGGCATCAGTAGTGACGATAAATTGACGGGTGCATCCATAAGCATCGCACCCGTGACTATCAATAGAGTGCAGATATGTAGCAGTATAAAAATACCTGTAAAATTTATCCAAGCACTCAACTGTGATAAATGAGCACGCATACAGGGCAAACGCCCAGCAAGACTATTTGTCACGGACAGACTTGACGACGGTAGCGGACGAATAGAAAAGTAATTATTGAGCACCTGCATATTGCCATAAATCCAACGGCGGCGCTGACTCATCAAATCCCCTAAAGTGTTTGGCAGTAGACCCGTAGCAATTACCTCAGGAATAAACTGGCTACGCAGACCCTGACAGTGCATCAGCACGCCCATCTGCGCATCCTCTGTAATTGACGCACCTGACCAGCCACCTAAATGAAGTAGCGCATCGCGGCGAATAACGGCATAAGTCCCCGTTGATAGCGCACGCTGACGGTTAAAAGGCCGGTATAAATGATAATTAAAATAATGGTTCAGCTCACTGTGGACATCTACCCGGCCAGCATCACGATAAAACTGCGGAAACTGTAAGAGCGCGTGATTGGGATGGTTATTAATAGCAGTGGCTATCGACATCCTTGCTTGCGGCAATGCTTGATAATCGCTATCGACTACCACCAGATGCGTACATCTCGGATCCATCAGCCCCAAGGCTAAATTAAGCGCCCCTGCTTTGAACCCTGCTACCGCATCAATATGATAAAAATGCACGTTTAACCGTTCATCGAGCCCAGCACAAAACTTTGCCAATGGCTCATATAGGGCCGTCTCAGTGTTATTATTATCAACAATCAATATCTCATCGTCAGGCGCTTTTATCGTGATTAAGGATTTAATCGTAGCAATTACCATCTCTACTGGTTCAGCACGGGTCATCATCTGAAAGCTTAAACGTACCGATTTTTCTACGAGCGGTGCTTTATGCTTATCACTGCGATTAAAACTACTACTAGACTTCACTACTACAGATCTATTAACATTTTTAGAGTTATTGAAACTGTCGGTGTTATTGGCGTTGTCAGAATGACTGGTTTTATTAGAACTACCAAAACTGGTTTTAATATCGGTATTAGCGTCCATATTATTATTTGTGTCGATATCATTATTGGCGTAAGCTTGTTGGCTTACCGCATCTTTACTCATAAATGGTAAACCTACCCCAGCGTATATTTTTCTAACATACATGTCCTTACCGATTGTCATGTCATATCCTTAGGCATACACCTCAACTGAGATTAATAAATAAAATCAATTATTTTATTAGCCTCTATATTTCTCATTATTTTCTTAACTTTAGATTAAATTCACCAAAGCCATAATAAATTTGAAGACTAACTTCTAAGGGTAAAATAAATAAAACCTCCCTGTCTGTATTATTATTTTCCTCTATGAGCACTTCATATTCTTTCTACACTTATATTTAGAGTAATGCGTCCATTAATATGGCTATCAACTAATAGTCTATTAAAACAATCCATCATAGCCAAAAGGGTTATCGATTGTTACATATGATCTGTCTATAAAATCGTATTAATGTAATCCTACGTAACCCACGTAAAAACCTGTTACTTATTATCTACTTATACACCGAAAAACTTTAGCTAACGTCTTTCAAAGAAGCTTCTGTTAGTAAAATAAAGACAGCGCAATAGGATTGTTGGTAGGACGCGAGGATGGTGTGATAAAGTATTTGAATAAAGACAAACAGGGTAAGAAGGGGAGGAATAAAGTATAGAAGAGTATTTAATGACAAGTTCTGACTGAATAAGGTTATATCTGGACAACCTTTACCAACATCATCAAGGTTTAATTGGTCTTTTTTTAAACGAAAAAAAAGACCGCGTCCATAATATATGAACGCGGTATTGATATGATAATAAAGGCTATATAAAGGTGGCTATAAAATGCTATTTCCAACCACTATTAAGACTGATTTAAAAGCCTTAGTTTAGGATGCCGTACGCGACTAGCGCATCTGCAACACGCTTAAAGCCAACCATATTTGCACCAGCCATATAGTCAATATAGCCATTTTTTGTCTGACCATATTGCTCTGACGCTTCCGCAGCGCTGTCATGAATGTTTTTCATGATGCATTTTAGGCGCTCATCTACTTCATCAAAAGTCTGGTACTGACGTACAGAGTTCTGTGACATCTCAAGCGCTGATACTGCTACGCCGCCAGCATTTGCCGCTTTACCAGGAGCATAATAGACATGATGCAGACGTATATAATCAATAGCATCAGCAGTCAATGGCATATTTGCACCTTCAACCACATATTTTATGCCATTATCGACCATTAGCTTAGCATCGTCTTCGTTCACTTCGTTCTGAGTAGCCGATGGGATGGCTATATCGCCCTTAATACTCCATGGTTTTTTATTAGCAAGCCATTCACCACCATAAATATCGACATATTCAGCTAAAGGTTTACTTTGTTGTTTCTGAGCTTTCAGCCAATCAATTTTTTCTTGATTGAAGCCACTCTTATCATACAAGGTACCTTGTGAATCTGATACGGTGACGACTACTGACCCAAGGGCAATGGCTTTTTCAGCAGCATGTAGCGATACATTACCCGCGCCAGATACTAAGACTGTTTTGCCTTCAAGGTCTTCATTTTGGGCTTTTAGCATATTTTCTAAGAAGTATACTGCACCATAACCAGTTGCTTCAGTGCGCATCAAGCTACCGCCAAAACCAACACCTTTACCGGTGATAACGCCGGTAGATTCGCGCGTTAGATTTTTATACATTGCGTACATATAGCTGACTTCGCGTCCGCCAACACCGATATCCCCAGCTGGCACATCGATATCTTTACTGATGTAGTGATGTAATTCACGCATAAAGGCATAACAAAAACGGCGAACCTCAGAGTCTGTTTTACCTTTAGGGTCAAAATCAGACCCGCCTTTACCACCACCGATTGGCAAGCCAGTCAATGCGTTTTTAAAGATTTGCTCAAAGCCTAAGAACTTTAGAACCGATTCAGTCACAGTTGGGTGGAAACGTAGACCACCTTTATAAGGTCCCAAAGCATTATTGAACTGTACACGCCAACCGCGATTAACTTGTACTTCACCTTTGTCATTTTCCCAGTTCACCCGGAAGTTGAAAATACGGTCAGGTTCAATCAAACGCTCAAATACTTTTAGGGCTTCGTATTCAGGATGCGCGTCATATAACGGCTTAATGGTTAGAGCGATTTCTTTTGCGGCTTGGATAAACTCAGATTGATGACCATATTGAGCTTCAATTTTTTCGATGGCTTGCTGGATACTCATATATCTTCCTTAACTATGGAACGGGGGGGTACTGAGGGCTATCCGGGTAATATTGCATTGCAAAATACTACAATATTACAAATACCGGTGCGGTATTAAAACGCTAGCTCTTTGACATTGTTCACAATAACGCGAAGCCTACAAGAATAGACGAGAATTGAAGTCAATGGCTAACCCATCGATGGTCGCACGGCGCTGTGATCTATAATCATTAATACATGTCTACAGGCTACTATCTGTAGATAGATAAGAACAGGGTATTGAGATGACATGAACAGCACATGAGGGGTGCTTTATGGTCAGACACTTGACTCCGCCTATTTAATTTACAGGTCTGCTAAAAAAAGTCAATCTTTTTGGCTAAAATAACTTATATTTATTATCGATACTTATCTATATTATAACTAGCACTAATTACCAATTATCTACTTTGTTTATTCGAACAACTAAAAATAGCTATAAAAGGTAAGATACAATGACTGAACGGCATATATAATTGGTTTTTTTAATAACTCTCTTAAGAATATTATATCAATGTGAGCGGCAAGGTCTTATAATAGCCGCTATTAGCGCAAAACTATTTTTGAGTATTATCAATAGATGATTTGTATCCATTCCACAATAAGTGATATAGAGAGAAAGATATGCGTACAGATTCATTCCAACAGATCTTAGAAGACTTAAACAGCTCATCTTCAGACGTTGAAGCTTCGGCTCTAATATCAACTGATGGTCTGATGATTGCGTCAGCCCTACCTTCAGGTATCGATGAGGACAGAGTGGGTGCGATGTCAGCAGCACTGCTATCGTTAGGAGATCGCGCCGGTCGTGAATTGGCCCGTGGTAGTATCGATCGTATCATGATTCAAGGCGAAAAAGGCTCTGTCATCATGACGTCATCAGGTGATGAAGCGGTTCTTACCATAATGGCAAAATCGAATGCTAAGCTTGGTTTGATCTTTTTAGACATCAAACGCGCCTCAGAAGCCCTAGCAAAACTACTTTAAATAATGATAATAACTAGTAAAGGAGATTATTATGGGTTCTCCACTTCCTGATGCCAATAAGCCTGATATGCCAGCTGAGCAAATCACTTTGACCTATCATGATGGAACCTCACGCATTGTTTATGACTCTGGTGTTGAGCGACCCTACCCTGATGGCAAGCTCATCGTGTCGCGCACAGATTTGAACGGCGACCTCACACACGTGAATGACGCTTTTGTTGAGATTAGTGGCTATGAAGTCGATGAACTTATCGGCCAGCAGCATTATATCTTGCGTCACCCTGATATGCCAAGAGCGGCCTATAAAGACTTATGGGCAACCGCTGAGTCTGGACAAAAATGGCACGGCTATGTCAAAAACTTATGCAAAGATGGCAGCCACTATTGGGTCTATGCGACTGTGGTACCAAATGTACGCCGCGGCGAGACTGTGGGCTACACCTCTGTACGCCGTAAGCCGTCTCGCAGCAAAATTGAAGTGGCAATCAAGCAATATGCTGAAATGAAACAAAATGAGGAAGATTAAATCATGACGACGTATAACATGTTGATCGCCCCTGATTTTTCGCCTGAGCGTTTTGCAGGCTGGCATATGTTCAACACCCTTATCCAAAAGCGTGCTGAGCTAAATATGCATTTAAATACGCCGACCTCTCATGCTGAGCAACAAGAGCTACTCAATACCGGTGATATTCATGTGATTTATGCCAATCCTTTTGATGCTGCTGCTTTAATACGTGAGCAAGGCTATCGCGCTATTGCCCGTCCAATTGGTAAATCGGATGAAATGGTAATTGCTGCCTCAGTTAATAGTGATATTAATAGCTTGGAAGACCTGACCCGTGGCGCAACTGTTGCCATGGCCAATAACCGCGATGTTAAGTTAATCGGTTTGCGCTTATTAGAAGCGGTCGATTTAGAAGAAGCCGACCTCAATTGGGAAGTGACTGAAACCTATCAAGCGGCGGCGCGACAAGTCATCAAAGGTGATGCCCAAGCAGCTTTCTTTTTGTCAGAGATTTTCCACAGCTTTTCACGCCTGACCAAAACTCAACTGACGGTACTGATTGAAAGTGATTTGGCTGATATTAGTCATGTGTTATTGATTAAAGATGATTTGGCTGATGGCCCAGCGCTTACTGATGCTATCCTTGCTTTTCATAACGATGACGATGGTAAAGAAGCCCTTACTGAGCTTGGTATGCCCCAAGGTTTTGAGACCATGAGCGAAGAAGATGCAGAATTTATGCTAGATTTGATGGAAACATTAATGGACTAACCGACAACTTAGTTGGTTCGATTATCCATAGCCCTTTATCATCAGTTAATGATTCATTAATCGAAAACAAAGAGGCTATGGGCAATACTCAATGAACAACGTTTTAGTAAATAACATATTAATAATAATGTCTTAAAAGTCTACATCGCCTGTTTTTATCATGACTATTTACTACACCTACGGCGCTCCTTATCGTCTATAGCGCTGACCCTAAGATCAAGGATACCGTCATGGCCGACTTACCTGTAACTGATGAGTGTGAACTTGCCGCACGCAAAGACTTTCGCTACTTCTCCCGCAAGATTTTTGCTGACCCCAATAATCGCTATTATCATGAGCAGCGCATCAATGCCGCCTTACTCCTGAATGAAAAAGAACCGCTACAAGGCGCTATCGCTGATTTTTTTTATGGTTGTTGGTATGATATTCCCTATGATGTTGAGGAGATGTTTACACGCATTCAAGGACGCTTGCATCCGCAAATAGAACAAGCCTTTCATAACTGTATTAATAAGCTCGATTATATTAAGCATAGCAGTATATTTGCGACGCGCTGGAGCGTGCTGGTGACCCCATCGCTCAATGTCGATACTCACCGTTTGCGTATTAGTAGCGACGACGCTAAAGAGATTGCCAAAAACATTACTAATGAGCTGATGGTTGCGCGTGATAGTGGAGATTGGGATACTATTGAACAAATTGAAAACGAGTTCTTTGCGCATTGCTTAGCTTGTAACGACCGCCTCGCTTTCTCCATTGTTTGGTTCCGTTTAGGAAAAAGTGATTGGCAGTTTGATGAACGCTGGGGCGACTGTCAACAGCGCCTAGAGCAAACCGGCTCAAGTTCAAAATCTTTATCTGCATCTAAGCCCGAGCTAGAATAGAATAGCAGCAGCGAACATTCAATCACGCCTTTAAAGGTATATAGTAAGTATTATCAATAACTTAGGTAGTAAGTCGCTACTTGCCAGTTGATTCAATATTCTTTTTAGGACTTTTAACAAGGTAGCTTTTATGTCCCCTCTTGCTAATGCTAACAAAACTTATATTACCCTGACGCCTGCCGGCGTGTTTGAAGCATTTTCGCAAAGTGAGCCAAGCGCTATGCAGCTGGCACTCCAAGCTTTACTGTCGCATCGCGAGACTATGCTAGTAGCGACTTGGCTGGAGGAGTATCCAGAGTTATGGCTAGATGGCTTTGTCGAGCAAGGATTTATCGAAAAGCTATCGACCTTTTTGCCTGCCCCCAACCTACCGCTTGATCAATTTTTACCTTACGTGGTCGCCAGCCTATCAGGTAAGCGCCGTGCCGCCATTGCCTCAGATGAAGGTTTTTGTTTGGCGCGGATTGGGTACAACCAAGAAGAAGCGGACACCCTAAGTGTGGCAGCGGCTGATTTCTCGGGATTTATGATTCGCCAAAAGCAGCGCGGCTGGGCAATGGGAAGTCGTGCCATTTCATTCTTTCAACAAGTTGATTTATTGGTGCCTGAAACCAGTTTTGTATTCTTATGGATTGATAATGGTGGTTACGCGCTTATTATTGATGGCGAACCCTTGACTAACAATCGCGCTTTTGTTGAGCTGATTTGGGGAATTAAAACTTCAGGGCTTAGATTTGAAGACTAGTTTTTAAACTCCGGCTGCCTAGCAATACTAAGATGGCTTTTATATCAAAACCGCTCTATATGCTAAAAAGATATTATTACACGGCAACATTATGACAGTCCTCATCTATTGTCTATTTGTGCATCTTTATTAAATATAGAATGTACGCTGGTAACGGTAATAAAGGCTTGTTTAACATAAACTCTGATTCAAACTGTTATCTAAAGAATCATCTACATACTTAACCGTTTATCACGATAACTTCCTCTCTAGAGATAAAGTACTGTCAAAGCCTTAACAATAATAATACCCTGCTAAGTAACAACAACTTACCTTCTCATACGGCATAATATAATCCATAGTTAAGCACATATAGCGCACTTTTTTTCCCTAGATTTCTATTTAACTTTCTATTTAACTTTCTATTTAACTTTCTATTTAACTTTCTATTTAAATCTTATTATTCTACGCTTATACGTCCTTTCTATATATAATTTTTCACACTGGCAACTTCTGCCGACATTTGCAATCTTGCTCTTTTTTTAGGATAGTTTATGACTTCGCTTACCTCTGTGCGCGTGCGTTATCAAACAATTGAAATTGGCAATACCGATATCCACCTGTGTACCCTTCGTGATAATCAACAATATAGCGACCCTGATGATGAAGCGCTTAATTTAGGCATTTGCTCCGCTTCTTGGCCATTATTCGGTGTGGTTTGGCCGTCAAGTTTGGTGCTTGCCAACCATATGCTTAATTATAATATCACCGGCAAACGTATCTTAGAGGTGGGCTGTGGTATGGCACTATCGAGCTTGCTGCTGAATCATCGCCAAGCCGATATCACCGCCACTGACTATCATCCGACAGTCGAGTATTTCCTTGATAGAAACACCCTACTGAATAAAGATAAAGAGATTGCTTTTGAGCGACTAGATTGGGCACAGGATAACAGCGATCTTGGGCGTTTTGATATGATCATCGGTAGTGATTTATTGTATGAAGATCAACATGTGGCTATATTAGCGGCGTTCATCGAGCGCCATGCCAATCCACACTGTGAAGTCATCGTCGTTGACCCGGGTCGCGGACGCAAGAATAAATTGACTGCAAAAATGGCAGAGTTCGGCTTTAGCAGTCATCATATTAAACCAGAAGATACTGCTTATCTTGAACAGCCATTTAAAGGTCATATCTTGACGTTTTCGCGAGGTGGTTGAATAGTAAAGTCAAAACATATTAACACTTCAATCTTCTCCATTGGGCTATATAAGCCTTGGTAATAATGGCATTTTCACTCAAGTGTGATTTAGGCAAGGCAGCGATTCTAAAGCAATAATTATAAATGGCAGTTACGATTATTTTGAGCATTCACTCAAAATAGTTTGTAGTAGCTCTACGTAACTTTACCCTCTTCGTAGTACGTGGCCATGGTAACGTTGATGACAGTGCTATACAAGCACTCCTAGATTCAGGTTTTATCAAACGTCAAATTCTTGAAGTAATTTTGGGTGCAGCGCAAAAAGTAACGGGTAACTATACCAACCACCTTGCCAACACCCCTATAGACAAGCCGTTCCAAAAGTTCGAGTGGCATAAAGCTGACTGATTGCATAACCTATCAGTAGCAAATAAAATAAGAATCACCATATAAGATGTGTCAGAGGGAACTAGCATCCCTTTGATATTTTATTATATTTTCAAAAAGCCATCAACAATACCATTCTTAAATAAAACCACAACTAACAGCAAACACAGCCAGTATAGCTGCTGACTTATAATAGATGATAACCATCGATAAATAGTATCCAATGCTACCCACTATTAACGAGAACTCCTATGAAAAATTCAGAACAACCATTAAAAATAGATGTCGTATCAGATATCGTTTGCCCTTGGTGCATCATCGGCTATCAACAGCTGGCTGAAGCATTGAAGCAGATCAATACCGCGTATGAGATTCATTGGCATCCGTTCGAGCTAAACCCTAACATGTCACTTGAGGGACAGAATCTACGCGAACATGGAGCCAAAAAGCACAATCGTACTGAACAGGAAGTACAAGAAAGTCGAGACAGAATGACGGCTGCAGGTGCAGAAGTCGGGTTTGAGTTCAACTTTAATGACAACACGCGTGTACACAACACCTTCAACATGCATCAACTTCTACATTGGGCTGATCAATATGGGCGCACCAATGATCTAAAACAGGCCTTATTCACGGCTCATTTTACCAATAACCGAAATCTCTCTGAAAAATCGGTACTGGCAGATATCGCTGCAGAAATTGGCTTGGATCGTGCCGAAGCGCTAGCGATTCTTGACGATCAACGTTTTGCTAAAGAGGTACGCGAGGCCGAACAGCATTGGCGGGAACAAGGTATTCAAAGTGTACCGTCGGTTGTCTTTAATGACCGTCATCTGGTTAGTGGTGCACAAGGGGTAGAAAACTATATCAGTATTTTGCAACAGCTGGCTGATATGCCCGACTGAACTATTATTTTAAACTATCTGTTTATATCTTAGTTCTAGACTGTCTTTCTAAGCTATTTTTATAACTGATGCCTGCCTTCTTGCTATATTTTTTAGAGCTTAGAGCACTGAGAGCAAGCAAAACTATGTTAAATATCAGGCCGTTTCTGTGATGCGATCTATACCATCTATATAAAGCGCCTCCAAGGATAGCGCCATATCGTCAGCAATGTCATGCACAGCGGTGCTGTCGACATCACCCTGGGCAAAGAAAGGCGCGCAGCCCCATAACTTTGGCCTGCAAGCGCCGACCGAAGCGCACAGGATCTAGCTGCTTATCTAATCCTCCAAGCCGTTGCGATTCAGTAAAACAATTTGTAAAGTGGGTCTCCAAACCTGCCAGCATTCGTTCAAATTTATGCAAAGCTGACTGCTCGCGCTCGCCTAGCTCCAGTAAGCCTTTGACCAGTATACAAGCGCGGCTTGGTAATTCTTCATCGCGCAGCCCGCCAAGCAGACGTAAGTAAGCCGCCAGTCCCAGCAATGGAGAGCTGTTGGCATCCAAGGTGCGATCCAACTCAACCATTGCCTTACGGGCATAATAATCGAGTGCTTCTTGAAACAGGCCGTCTTTGCTACCGAAAGCCTCATAGATACTGCTGGGGCGCATATCGAGCGCTTCTTCTAATTCTTTTAGCGATGTAGCATGAAAGCCCTTTTGCCAGAACAGATGTAAAGTTCCTTCTAGCAAGTCTTGCTGGTTGTAAATTGTTGCACGATTCATAATCGATTCCAGTTTTTCTATGCCGTAAATTCATGAAAAGGATGGTTAATGTCTCAGAAGAATGAATCCCCGAATAAATCCCCGTCTATTATTGTATTCGACGTCAATGAAACTCTACTCGATATTACCAGTCTCGAACCTTTGTTTGAGCGCGTATTCGGTGACCCAACTATTATGCGAGAATGGTTTGCACAGCTGGTACTGTACTCACAAACCATGACTTTATCAGGGCTTTATACCTCATTTGGCGATCTTGGTGTGGGCATACTACGAATGGTTGCGACTATTCATGAAGTAACACTTGTAGACGGCGATATCGCTGAGTTAAAAGAACGAATGAGCTCAATGCCCGCCCATCCCGACGTTATCCCTGCACTCACCCGCTTACGTGATGCAGGGTTTCGGTTAGTCACTTTGACTAATTCGCCGAGTAGTGCTTCGCCTACTCCATTAGAAAAAACAGGATTGAGCCAACTTTTTGAGCATACTTTTAGCATTGAGACTGTTGGTAAGTTCAAACCTGCTGCTGAAACCTATCACATGGTCGCCAAGAATTTGTCTGTTGAGACCTCAGAGTTATGCCTCGTCGCTTGTCACCTTTGGGACATTATCGGGGCGCAAACAGCGGGCTGCCGTGGTGCACTTCTTACCCGACCTCACAATGCTATTCTGCCAGCATCAGGCGTACCCTTACCGGATATGGTAGCATCGGATTTGAACACGCTCGTTGAGAAAATCATCCTTAACAAACAAGGATAATCTTCACATTAGAGTCCTTAATGTTTAAATGGCAAGATAGTTAGCATCGGTATGACTTGCTGGCTATTTGTTAAGTGCTCCCCTATAACCATTTGCTTTGGGTAGACTTAATCATTACGTCTATGGTCTAGTTATGAAATAGACAAAACTATTTTTGGGAGCACTTAGTATGAGTACAGATAAGTTATTAAAGTTATCAGATGAAGCGGAAGAATTGGTTTTGGATAAACTTAGATTGTATATGACAGAAGAGTTCGATATTGATATCGGTAACCTGCCCGCACGGTTTTTATTGGATTTTATTATTGAAACGCTAGGGCCGCATTTATACAATCAAGTGATTGAAGATATTGAGCCTTGGCTATATGAAAGATTTACTATTATTTTAGAAGATATGCACAGCTTTAAAAAGGATTAGTTACTTATGCCAGCCAGCCGACCTTTTATATAAGTGGGTACTTTTTGCTAATACCTTCTCTGACCAGCTTAAAACATCTATCTTAAAACAGTTCCCGTAAAACAAAAAATGCTGCCCCCATAAAAGGACAGCATTTTTTACTAAAAATTAATATCTGAGAGTTACGGCTTATCTATTTAATTAAGCATCAAAATGAATAACTGAACGAATACTTTCACCTTTAGCCATGAGCTCAAACGCCTCATTAATGTCTTCTAATGGCATAGTATGCGTAATAAAGTCATCTAATGGAAACTCACCTTGCATATAGCTATCGACATAGCCTGGCAATTCTGAACGGCCTTTGACGCCGCCAAATGCCGAACCTTTCCAGACTCGACCAGTCACTAGCTGGAATGGACGGGTTGAGATCTCTTTCCCTGCACCAGCGACACCGATGATAACCGACTCGCCCCAGCCTTTATGGCAGCATTCAAGCGCTGAGCGCATGACATCGACATTACCAATACACTCAAACGAGTAGTCAACGCCGCCAGTCATCTCAACGATGACATCTTGGATAGGCTTGTCATAATCTTTAGGATTGATGCAATCGGTTGCGCCTAACTTTTTGGCCAGTTCAAACTTATCTTCATTAATATCAATCCCGATAATACGGCTGGCTTTTGCCAACGTGGCACCGATGACGGCTGATAGACCAATGCCGCCCAGACCAAAGATGGCCACGGTAGCGCCTTCTTCAACCTTAGCCGTATTCATGACGGCGCCCATACCGGTAGTCACGCCGCAACCAAGTAGGCAGACTTTTTCCAATGGCGCTTCTTTATTAATTTTGGCTATAGAAATCTCTGGCAAGACCGTATATTCAGAGAAGGTTGAGCAGCCCATATAATGATAAATGGGCTCACCGTCTTTATAAAAGCGCGTGGTGCCATCTGGCATCAAGCCTTTACCTTGGGTCTCACGTATTTGTTGGCATAAGTTAGTTTTGCCGGACAAGCAATACTCACAGACACCGCACTCAGGAGTATAAAGCGGAATAACATGGTCGCCAACTTGGACGCTGGTCACGCCTTCGCCAATCTGTTCAACGATACCACCGCCTTCATGACCTAAAATAGCAGGAAAAACACCTTCTGGATCTTCACCAGACAAAGTAAAGGCATCGGTATGACAGACACCACTGGCAATAATTTTTACCAACACTTCACCTTTACGTGGCAACATGACATCCACTTCTTCGACCGAGAGTGGTTGATTTGGCCCCCAAGCAATGGCGGCTCTAGATTTAATAAACTTGTCTGACATAGTAGTCTCTCTTTTTAGTTAATTGGACTTTTAGTAACTAGGTTTTAACAAATGCGCTGTTAATAGTTCGAGCTTGCAGCCTATTAAACACAAGTGTAATTCTAATATTACTTACCTTGTATAGGTAGGCCTGACTTGTAACGCTACAATAACTGAGCGCGTGTTTGAATGAATATTGCCATATTACACCATTTCTAGGCCAGTGTTAATATGCTATATTTACAAATATCTTTTACACAGTGGTAATAATTATGAAGTGGGATGGCATCAGTGAGTTCGTCTACGTGGCCGAATACGAGAGTTTTACTAAGGCGGCAAAAAAGATGGGGATCTCGACCGCCCAAGTGAGCCGGCAGGTGAGCGCCTTAGAGCAGCGCCTTAATATTAAATTACTGTACCGTACTACGCGTAAAGTATCATTAACGGAAGAGGGCCGTGTTTTTTATCAGCACTGCCGTAGCGTTCTTGATGGCTTGGATGCCGCTGAACAAGCAGTCAGTAACTTACAATCGAAACCTCAAGGTAGGATTAAACTCACCGCGCCTGTCACTTATGGAGAGCAACAATTATTACCTTTGGTGAATGACTTTATGATGCACTATAGCGATATCGAAGTGACGGCCTTTTTGAGCAATCAAACGGTTGACTTGATGGAAGGCAATTATGATTTAGCGATTCGTATCGGCAAGTTAAGCGACTCCACCATGATGGCCAAAAAGCTCAGCCGCCGTACTAATTTTGTCTGTGCCGCGCCTGCCTATATTGAAAAACTTGGCATACCACACTCTCTGAATGACCTCAATCGACACAATTGCTTGCTTGGAACTTTGGATTATTGGCACTTTAAGGAAGCTAGTAAAGAGCGAAATATTCGGGTAACAGGTACCGTGCGCTATAATAGTGGTTATAGCTTGGCCGATGCCGCTTTAAAAGGGTTAGGTATCGTGCAGCTGCCTGATTATTACGTGCAAAAATATTTAGAATCGGGAGAGCTTGTGAGCTTGCTCGATAATTATAGAGAACCTGAGGAAGAAATATGGGCGGTTTATCCTCACAACCGTCATTTATCACCGAAAATCAGGCTGTTAGTGGATTTTTTGGCGGAGCGCTTATCTAAACCCTAACTAGCTCATAACGATATCGTAATAATAGTGGCTCGTGTTACACGTCCTATATTTCACTTCATCATATTGTAGATCGTCATACTTATACACGCTCCCCAGCGCTTAAAGACTAACATTATTACCAAATAGCAAAAGTAACTTTACATTTAAGTGTATTATATTTTATGCGGAACAATGTATGATAGTTTCTATCGACAGACAACGCAGCAAACCTGCTACAACTCGATAGAAAAACTATTCATAAAAAATTATTCATAACTGGAGAACAACACATGAGCGTTTTTACTCACGTAACCCTTGGTACTAATGATGTTGATAAAGCTCGTACGTTCTACGATAACGTTTTAAGCATTTTAGGCCTTAAACGCATTACCGACCTCGGTGAAAACGGTTCAATATGGGGCAAAGATGCGCCTTCATTCTTTGTAATGAATCCTAATGATGGTCAGCCAGCGAGTGTTGGTAATGGCAATATGGTTAGCTTTGAAGCCTCTAATCGTGCCGTTGTTGATGAGTTTCACGCTGCAGTGTTGAGCGCGGGTGGCCAGAATGAAGGCTTACCGGGCACACGAGATTGGGCCCCTAACGCTTATGGAGCCTATGTACGTGATTTAGATGGTAATAAGCTGGCCGTTTATTGCTTTAAAGCCGAATAAAAGCTATCCCACGGATAAGTTATTCATGATGCTATAAGCCGCCAAGTAATTGGTTACAATAAAAACCCCACAACTATGTGGGCTTTTTTCTGTCGAAATTATAGACTAAGGCTGGCTACCTTTATGAGCGAATACTTCATTATCAGCGTTATGCGTCAGTAACGTAAAGGTATGAATGGGATCATTAAAGTGAGGATTCAATTCGAACATGCCAGTGATAGTGAATGCCTGACTGTCTTTCCAATAAATACATTGCCAATCATTTTCCCCCTCTATATAGTAGGGTTCAAAAAATGCTTGCATGGGCATCAGACAGAATTGGTTATGCGTAAAAGGCGGCTCAAAGGTCTTCTTGTTTTCAATACTTTCTAGTTGGCGTTGTAGGTTGAATAGTCAACGGGTGCCTTTACCCATTTAGGACTTAATCCCAACTGTCCCATCATTACTTTAATCTCACCATTTGACGGGATGATGATAGGACATTGATCCTGGGATTGTAGTGGTCAACTAATTTCACCTCAAGTATTAAGTTACTTGTATTTTTCATGGTTATTATTTTACTTATGTTTTGACTGACGTTTAAAAGAGGCTAGTAACGGCATCTTTTTTTAGTAATAATTACTTATAACTGTCTATTAGTTATTATCTACTAACAACTAACTGTTGATAACTATTTGGGCATCTTTAGAATAGGCTTAATAGTAATACCGCTTGCTGAGTCTTCAAATGCCTGTGTAATCTGATCAAACTCATAGAACTTAGTTAGTTTATCGAATGGGAACTGTCCTGCTTTATAGTACGCAATCAGCTGCGGAATAAATACTTTAGGAATAGAGTCACCTTCAACAACCCCAATCATGCTCTTACCTTCCGCCATCAAATTCTCTTGAATATTAAGGGTTACCTCAGGTGTAACACCTACAATTGCAACAGTACCGAGTGGTCTTAAAGCATGTAATGACTGCTTGACTACCTCTGGAACTCCAGTGGTTTCGACAGCGTAATGACTGCCAGCACCCGTAATTTTTTTGACTTCTGCAACCACATCGACATTTTTACTATTAAAAATATGGGTTGCGCCAAGCTCTGTTGCCAAACTAAGCCGATTGTCATGAATATCAACGGCAATGATATGTTGACAACCAGTAATCTTGGCAGCCATAACGGCACTAAGGCCAACGGCACCAGCACCGTATATGACTATGCTAGAACCAAATTCTGGCTTAAGACGATTGAGAACGGTTCCGGCACCAGTCTGAATACCGCATCCAAGCGGGCCAAGTAAGGCTAAATCAACCTCAGGATCGACTTTTACGGCATTTTTAGCTTTAACAATAGCGTGGGTAGCAAATGAGGATTGACCAAAAAAAGTCGCTAATTCTTGTCCATCTTGAGCTAAACGATGACTGCCATCCTCCATAGCGCCACCAAAGTTAAGATCATTGAACGTTTTGCAAACGGTTGGATGACCAGTCAGGCAATTCGTACAATGACCACAGTGAGCAAACGATAGAACGACATGATCACCGACTTGTAATTCAGTTACGGCTTCACCAACGGTTTCTATAATGCCTGAGCCTTCATGACCGAGCACGATTGGATAAGGCACTACGCCTTGATCGCGCGCAACAACATCTGTATGACAGACGCCGACTGCAACAATCTTAACCTTTATCTCATCAAACTCAGGATTGGCAAGTTGTACAGATTCTATTTTGAATGCTTCGCCTTTACCATGTGTTACTGCCGCTTTAATGTCCATTATTATGACCTCTGCAATTGATTAGACTACTTGATTGTTTAGCTCTACTTTTAATTTCTTTGCACACTCAATAATCTTTTTTCTATCAGCAGCGATAGCCCCATTTTCAATAGCGATTAGGCGCATATGCAAAGTAACATCATAATGAGGATAACTCGCATTACGGTGAAACAAACGTTCATCTACCTCCATAAACTCCGCAAAATCGTGCAACTCCTGCAAGCTGTCCGCTAACATATGGCACCATCTGTAGCCTTTGAATTCTATACACATAAAATCCACGTATATTGCCATCTCGTTATCTCCTTACAGTGATATGCGCCGTCTTATAAACATCTCATTTTAAACTATGTTGTTTGAAGCCTATCAGTAATTAGAGCCTAAGTTTTAAAAGTATAAACCTTAAAAGAAAGCTTTAGCAAAAGTCTCTTTTAAACTCTTCGGCTCTTGGCGTTTAACCTTATTTAGCTTATGGCGAGTCTTTGAGGCAACTTGATAAGCTTTTAAACGCGACTGTTGTATATTACCAATCGGTCGATTGGCCTCTAAGCAGCGAAATGGCGTAAATGATAGGTTTTCCATGATTTCAAAATTGCCATCGTCCGGCACATCTTGGCAAGGAATGGTCAGGCGTGCTACCGTCACAAATGGCGCATCCGATTCTTTCCATTCTTTAGTCAATTCATCAATGGGCTGCTGTTTAAGGTTACGGCATAATTGAATTTGTACTTCAAACATATAATCATGTTCACGTATCTCATTAATAATCAGTGGTTGAATGGCTTCTGACTTGCTAGCCAAATCTGGAGTTCGACGGGTGACTTTTTTGCTGGCCTTTTTGGTGGGCTTCACGCGAATTTTTGCCATATAATCACCGTGGCGTACCGCGCCTTGTGAATAAAAGCTATATAGCAAGGTATTCTTAGGCTCAATTTTGGCAAATTTACTAATAGCAGCTAAAGTCTTAAAGGATTCTTTACTAGGTAATTTGGAGCTATGATTGGTTAACCAGTCGAAGGCGAATTTTGCCTCGCCAAGTTTCCCCTTGGCAAGATAATCGCCCATCTGCAAAAATAGCTTAGAGATATAAGCGTAATCTTCAATCCTATTACAAAAGAAAACCGGAAAGTTAATAAGATTATAATCGAAAGTAGTGCTGTTCTCTTCACCAGGCGCTAGCTTTTTACCGGGGACGTCAAAGACTTTAATCGCCAATCCTTGTGCTAATCCAAGCTTAATGTCGGCGTCAACCTTCGGTGCACCGTTGGAGAATCGAATAACGGCATCATGAACGCCTGCTTTGGCGTAGAAACCTTGCGCATATTCTTTGGGAATATCATCTAAAATCTCAAACTTAGCTTTGAGAGCGCAGTAGCCTTTAGCGTGGGCATCTCGCGTATGATAGTCGACGTTGTCTGCTTCATTACTTCTACTAATATAGTCACGAATGTCGTTAGAAATGGTACGAATGTTGTGTTCATCTGCTGCGGACAGCTCAAGATATTTAGAATCATAAGGAACGTATTTCGGTTTAAAGAGTCTCTTTAGCATAGTGTTGTCCTAATAAAATGTGAGTGACCGTTTTGTTCTAGGTTAGTTTTGATAATAAAGCATACTAAGACAGTTCACTAATCCATTTCAATGCTGATAAGCTTGGGATAAATAAATACTCCCCACCGTATAAAGTATTGAAGGTCTCTATACTATGATAACGCTTACGAATAGGGTCAGCAGGTACGGTAAAGGTATCGGCTGCAGCGTTTTTATTGCCATGATGTATGCCAAGCATAGGATCTCTTTCTTCGCCTAAATTCATAAAGTTACCGTCATTAATCCATTGTGATTGTAAGAATTCAACGGTTTCCATGGCATGGGCGTTAATACCAATGAAGAATAAGCCGCGCTCTTTACCGTCGTCCTCCGTCACATCGGGCGGCAACACTTCACCGAAGCCAACCACACGTCTAACGATTCGATGCACACGAACATCTGATAAGATAAAGTCTTTACTGTCTCGAGGGTTCATTCGCCGCGCATGAGCACCAAACGGACAGCGCTTACCGTAAGGGTCTTCCTTGTAGCCAAAGTCATTATTGCGGCTAGGGTCAGCGCCCAATTCTTCATCATCATAGTCAGGTGACAGTACCAATGGCGCACCTGAGCGCCAGCGTCCCCACATCTTGGCGCCAAGTAATTCAGCTTCCTCGACAGAATCACTGTTGTCTCGTAGATATTTATTAAATTTAGCGACATGGCTATCGTAGGCTCTTAACACCATAAACGAGCCGTTCTTTCCCAACACTTCAGGCTGCGGCATAGGCGGGATAAGACCGGCTTCGCTTTCGTAACCTAGGACAAATTCTCCTGCAGCAATCGGGTCGGTATAGCTTGGCGGCGTTTGAATACCGCTCCCCTCAATTTCTGGATTACTAATACCATCCTGATAGCCAAAGACATTTTTGACATCTTCAGTTGCACCAAAATCATGTTCCATGAGGATTTCAATATGGCCTTGAGCAGGATTTTCAGGGTTGATATGGACGCTAATATCGTCTTTGAGCTCGGCAAGTTTCGTTTGCCATTTCTCTTCAGTATCGGCAATGATAGCAGCGAAAATATGGACATCACCTTTATTGCCGAAAGGGGCGGTCCAAGTCTCTGGCGCGTTGACATCGATATCTCGTAACTTATCAGCGCGTCCTGCCATGCCCACTTTAAAGGACTCAGGAAAACTATCTAGTGACGATTGCGGCACGCCCAACGCCTCTAGACCCTCATAAGTAATGACAATGGATAGCGTGGCCTGCATGTCTTTATGCCAGTCTTTACTACCAGTCACGTCGGGTAGAACTTTGGCAGTCATTTGCCGCCCGATTTGAGGATTGTTAATTTTGAGCGCGACTAAAGTACCAAAATAAGGTACGGGACGCTCGTGCAAAATGATAGATTGAATATCCTCTAGCTGCATAGTCACTAGATTAGGATTAAATACTCCGCGCGCTTTACGGGCAAAGGTTTCAATATCATCACCGACTTGCTGTTTAATATCTTTAAACCAAGTCTCAAACTTACCATCTTCGATAGCATTGCCAAATTCATCTTTCAGTTCGTCTTTGAGGTCATGCAGCTTGTCTGTTAGCGGATGCTCGTCGGTATCCTGAGCGTCTGCTATTTTAAAAGTATCATTTTTAGAAGTGTCATTACTCATGGCTAAACCTATTTTATTTATAATTAACCTTGGTTATAAAACTATATAGCTCTCCTCCATGTTTAAGAAGAGAGGCTATAATAATCTACTTGTTAAAGGGCTATATTTTCAGGAAAAGCAGATTAAGCCTGAGCTTCGTCCAAGGCTTTATTAACACCTTTAACGATTTTATCTTGGCGGCGAATATCTTGCACCGTTAGATGCGGAACACCGACATACCAACCAGTCGCCGTAATTTGATGGTCAAGAATAAATTGTTTGACGGCAGGGTTTTTAATGCCAGGCCAGCCTTCAACGTTACCAAATAAGATATCCATTAATTCAGGAA
This sequence comes from Psychrobacter urativorans, assembly GCF_904846675.1. Lineage (GTDB taxonomy): Bacteria > Pseudomonadota > Gammaproteobacteria > Pseudomonadales > Moraxellaceae > Psychrobacter > Psychrobacter urativorans_B. The sequence continues at coordinate 20,756 of NZ_CAJHBT010000017.1, forward strand.
TCTTGGTCGCAAAGTCATTGATGTATGCATCCCAATCACCATCATAAGCGGTGCAAAATAAGATTTTACTATCGTCCTCTATAAACACGATGCGTAAATCATGTAACGTACCAACGCGTGTCGCGCCTTTTAAGTTGCCTTTAGCAATATCTAAGGTCTTTTTCAGGCGCGCAGCTCCCCCTTCTTTAAGCGGTGCGATGACAGTTAACTCAGATATTTTACCGGATTTTAGCCCTTTTTCCCCGGCCGTCGTGACTGAGTGATCGTAGTCATCATCACCACCTTCTTTTATATTGGCCATTAATAGCTCAGCACGCAAAGTGAAGTCATCGAAAGATTCAGTAATCTTAGCTTTTAAATCTTCAGTATTGTCGATAATGTACTCTTTATTGTTATTGTTTGACTTGCTCATGAGAGTTATCCTTATTATTTATATAGTAATCAAGATCATTATTAGTCATCAACAAGATATTCTGTTAATTTGGAATAATTTTTATACTTTGTTACTCTACCTAACTTTATTACCTCTGACGACCATATCAAACCTAGCCAAGTTACTCGAAATATGGCAATTTACTCAAACAAAATGCTACAGATTTTAAACATTGGGTTGGAATAATGATCCCAATAGCAATACTCTTAACTTAATCCAGTACGAAATAAGGTACCTACAATCACAAAGCTGACTGATAAGAGTGTGATCAAAATAATATTTATCGAAAACGCATTAAGTGTATTAGCGGACAAGGTTGGGATAACCCGAAAACGAGCATGGAGCGCGACCAGAATAGTAGCGAGTAACAGAGATAGTTTCAGGCTGATGAGGATACTTAGATCATTATCAAAGCTGAACCACGTGCTAATATCAGGCAACAAGTTGTGTGCCATCCAGAGTCCTGTGAGCACTTGCACAGCCAAAGCCGGCATGCCTACCCTTTCAAACTGCTGTTCAAACTGGAGCAGCATGTCGATATTACGTGTCGTTAGTACTTTAGGTAATATGGACAAGGATAAAACTAAGTGACCACCTGTCCAGATAGTGGCTCCTAATAAATGTGCGATTAGTATATAGTTAAACATAACTTTGAATTCCGTAAAAAAAGGATATTACTTATGAAACGTGCCAATCAATTACAGCCATTATCACGCCAGCATCATCTTGGTCTACATATCGCTCGCCATGCTAAAGAGTGTTTTGATAATCCTCAAGAGATTGCTGAGCATTGGCAAGCGCTGTCCTCTTATATGAGTGATATGCGCAATCATTTTAAGGTTGAAGACAATCTTCTCGTTGACGGCTTGCACCCTTATCGATCCACGCAACCTGAAGTAGCTTCTGTACTTGATAAACTAGATACCCAGCATAAGCTCTTGCATAAATTAACAGCAGACATTCAAGCTTCGACAGAAACTGAAGCGAGTTTGCCCACAGTTGCACAGGTCAGAGAGCTTGCCAACATGCTATATGATCATGTTCGTTTTGAGGAGCGTGAGCTGTTCCCTATCGCTGAACAATGCCTGACAGTAGAGCAACTCAATGCGATTTATAAAGCCAGTCCAGACGACATTAAGCACTTAGATGAGCAACGCTAAATTAAGCCGTTAAGACAAGTTAAGGTGTTAAAAAATCGTTTTGCAGACACTTTTTTATGAGCGATGGATAGACATATTAACGCCAACTATCAAGGTTACCTTGACCATAATAACTTAATACTCCAATTTTTTAATAAAAACACTTGCAAAGTCTTAAAAACTTGCTAAAATGCATGACCTAAATAGGCGTATAGCTCAGTTGGTTAGAGCGCTACCTTGACATGGTAGAGGTCAGCAGTTCGAGTCTGCTTATGCCTACCAAATTTAGAAAGCCCCAGTTTGACGACTGGGGCTTTTTTTGCCTGTAAAATATGGGCTGTAGCGTAAATATGAGATTGATATTAATTAAAAACCTCATACTTCTAACCGCAGCCAAACTGCATCAAAAAGTCCGTGTGCCTAAATTGTGCCCAAACTGTGCCTTCTCTCAATTTCACCTATCTCTCAAAGTAACATTTCTGACCCCTACCCTAGCTTTCCTAAAGCTGCCTTAAAATTAATTTACTTGTCTTTCTCTAACGACTCGTTGGGTACGTAAGTGAACAAATCACCAACTCCTACATCTAACGCCTCACAAATTTTATCCATGGTTTCAAAGTCTATTCTTGAAGTTTGTTCATTATAAATTTTGTGCATAGTCGACTTGCTAATACCCGTCATTCTTATCAAATCTGCAACTTTCATTCTGCGCTCAGCCAGTAGCACTGGCAAATTACATAAAATCATAATAAAACCCTTTATCGACTAAAAAAGTACTTGCATACAACTACCTTTACTAGTAAAGTACTCCTATGGAATTACTAAATAATTCGATAGGATAATATAATAATTGAATTGAACCATAAGGAACTTATTATGTCACACACCTACCTGACAACCCAAGAGCTTTCTGAGCTTATCAAATACAACCCTCGTACTATCCGTAACGAGCTTAAGGATAGCGTACTCATTGAAGGTATTCATTATATACGTCCCTTTGGTGGACGTAAGATTTTATACGTTTGGGAAGAAATTGAAAAAGATATGCGCACCGGCGTTACCGGTAGTATCAACGCCATGGCATTACAATAAGGAGAATCATGATGGCTAGCATTAGAACGCGTAAAGGTAGCAATATGCTATTCGTTGACTTTTACTATATGGGCAAACGCTGTCGGGAGACGACAAACCTGATAGACACCCCAGCAAATCGTAAAAAGCTTGAAAGTATTATTTTGAATATAGAAGCAAAAATCAGATTGGGCATTTTTAATTATGCTGAATTCTTTCCTAAAAGTGATAAAGCAGCAGAAATGGTGGCGTTAAACGATCGTAAGGAATGTATTAATACGAATACGCCTTCTTTTAAACAGTTCGCAGCGCTGTGGTTCTCTGAAAAAGAAATTGAATGGCGCGATACCTACAAACGTAAAATACAGGAGATTATTGATATGTATTTACTTCCTAAGTTTGGGACTAAACCCATTCATATCATAAAAAAGACAGATGTATTAGCCTTCCGTTCATCGCTCGCCAAAGTAACGTACGGAAAAGCTAACAAACATCTGTCAGCGGCACGCATCAATTCAATAATGGTACCTTTGGGTATGATACTAAAAGAAGGAGCTAAACGCTATAAGTTTGATAATCCTTATGATGATATTAAGGCCCTAAAAGAGCCTAAGACTGATATTCAGCCGTTTACATTAGATGAGGTCTGGAAGTTTATCAATGGTGTGAGAGAGGATTATCGCAACTATTATTTAGTACGCTTCTTTACTGGTATGCGTACTAGTGAGATTGATGGCCTAACATGGGAAAACATTGACTTTAATCGTCGTGAAATAGTGATTAAGCAGGCTTTAGTTAAGGGCAAGGTTGTGCCGCCTAAGACACAAGAGTCTTATCGAGCTATTCAAATGTCTCCTTGGGTTTTTGATGCTTTAAAAGAGCAACAAGCAATAACTTACAAGCGTTCTGACTACGTATTTTGTTCGCATACTGGTGAACCATTAGATTATAACAATGTGAATAAGCGTGTTTGGCACCCTACCCTTAAGGTTCTATCATTGAAGAAGCGTAATGCTTATCAGAGCCGCCATACAGCAGCGACGCTATGGTTAGCTGCTGGTGAGAGTCCTGAATGGATTGCCAGTCAAATGGGGCACTCTACGACTAAAATGCTGTTCAATACTTATAGCCGGTATGTTCCAAACATGACACGCCAGGATGGCAGTGCATTTGAGGCATTGATTAGTCGTAGTCAGACTAATCAATTATCTACTGATAAGGAGACGTCACAATGAAAGTTATTGATTACGATAAGCTATTTGCTAAGTTTAAGCCCAGTGGTTACGTTAGTGAAGATGCCAATATTATTGCCAACATCATCATTCGTGAACTTCTTATTCAAACAGGTGATGGCTTGGCTAGATTCTTAAATGTAGACACGTGCTTCAATAATCATATGGCGATGCGGGTTTGGGTACAAAAGCACTTGGACGCGAGTCTTGGTTATGTGGTTGATGATATGTGCAATCAGCTAAAGATTGAACTATATGAACTACTGCCACAGCTTGGCTATGGCTGCTGAGGGGGCCGTTATGAGTGTGAAAATTCAGCCTAATATGACGCAGAACGCGCAAGATATAGAAATCTGCGAAGATTACTGGGCATACAATCATAATGATGATTATCTTGAGTATGTGCGAATACTTTGTCAGCAATACCAGATCAGCTCACACGTATTGTTTGAGACGATAGCTCAATGTTATGCTTGTTTAGATGATGTTTGCTGTGAGTACTGTGAATGTTTTTGTCCGATTGAGGTGCCAGCAGATATTCCTTATATGCGTTCAAAAGAGAGTTGGTGTTGTGAGGTGTGTGAGAATGCTGTATGGCGAACACATAATAGTAAGTAAGAATTAAATTATTACTATGAACCAGACAGCTTAGTGTTGTCTGGTTTTTTTGTATATTATTTCTATAATATAGTTATTATCATGATTCTAATTAACAATAGTGCAGGTAAAGTGTTATTTCCACGTCAGCAGTTGTCGCATAGAGTTGTTCAGGTATTGTATAGAAAACATAGTTTCTTTATAGTAAACCCATACCTGAAATATGGTTTTATTATAATAAGCGGAGCTGTAATGACAAAACCTAGCAACCCTTATACCGCCAACATCTTTGATAGCGCTGACCTAAAAACTATTATGCACTCCAAGCGCGCCAATATCTATTATTTATCGCACTGCCGGGTAATGCAAAAAGACGGTCGTATTCTCTATCTCACTGAAGAAGATAAAGCTAACCTTTTTTATAACATTCCGATTGCCAATACTACATCTATATTACTGGGAACAGGAACGTCCATTACCCAAGCGGCAATGCGGCTATTGTCACAAGCTGGAGTATTGGTTGGATTTTGTGGCGGTGGCGGCTCGCCGTTATTTATGGGCGCGGAACGTGAAATCTTTATCGAATGGATGACGCCGCAAAGTGAATATCGCCCGACAGAATATATCCAAGGCTGGATGAGTTGGTGGTGGGATGATGATAAGCGCTTAGCAGCAGCGAAACGCTTACAACATGCACGACTGGCTTACTTACAAACTATTTGGAGTAAAGATAGCGACCTAAAACGTTGGGGCTTTGATAGTAGTATCGACGCAGTACAAGCGCTCATTAAAGAAAATATTCGTCAAATCAATCAGCAAATGGAGGTCATGCATCTATTGCAATTAGAGGCAAGACTAACCAAGCAGCTGTATAAGCTGGCAGCAAAAAATACGGGTTATGATGGTTTTACTCGTGAACACGATGGCCTTGATAAAGCCAACGGCTTTCTCAATCATGGCAACTATTTGGCTTACGGGCTTGGTGCAACGACCGCATGGACACTCGGTATTCCGCATGGCTTTGCGGTGATGCATGGTAAGACAAGGCGCGGTGCATTGGTGTTCGATATTGCCGATATTATCAAAGATGCGTTGGTGCTGCCATTAGCCTTTATTTGTGCGGCTGAAAATCTCAGTGAGCAGCAATTCCGGCAAGAGTGTCTCAATATGTTTACTAAGCACAAGGCACTGGATTATCAGTTTGAAGTCATCAAGCAGCTGGCTATAACGACCAATTGGGAAGTATAAATGATTGTCACCTTTGTCTCGCAATGTGAAAAAAAGTCGCTCAGTCGTACGCGGCGTATCCTAGATGCCTTTGCCAATCGTATCGGTAATAATGTCTGGCAGACTACCATCACTGAGGAAGGTTTAAAGACCGTTAAGCTACTGCTACGCAAATCAGCGACTAAGTCTACAGCGGTCAGCTGTCATCGTAATAAAACCCGCCAGCTGACGGAGCTGGTATGGATAGTGGGCAATAAGCGTAGATTTAATGAAGTTGGCATTGTGCCGGTGAACCGTACTAAAAGAAATATCCTGCATAGTGAATGGGAGAACGACTGGAGTTATGCCAGTAGTATTCAAGTTGTCGCGACCATTGCCGCCCTGCTGCATGACATTGGTAAATCCAGTATTGGCTTTCAAAACAAGCTCACCAAAGGCAGCAAGCTTGGCGACCCTTATCGTCATGAATGGATATCGCTTAAATTATTTGAGCTTATCATTAGTGACTGTACGACAGATGACGCATGGCTTAACCGCTTTATCACGATTGATACGTGGCTCAAAAACCATGATATAGAAAAGTCATTGGCTGCCTCTAAGCCCGATGTAGTTCATATACATAAGATGCCGCCCCTCGCCCAATGGGTAGCATGGTTGATTGTCACTCATCATCGCCTGCCACCGGTTGAAAAAGTGTTTTATCCGTCTAAAACCATTCAACGCTTGCAGCTGCCTAGTAATACTACAGATATCAAGCAGGACTTAAATCATTTTTATTCAAAACTTACGCCAATTGATTATTGGGTCAAAAACCCTAAGTCTTTGGATGAGATGACTAAAGCGCAACTAAAAAAATTTTGGCAATTTGATGAGTTGGTGATTAACAGTCCTGTTTGGCAAAAAAACATCAAACGTTGGGCTAAAAAAGCATTGAATGACCCGGCATTAATGGAGCTAAGCCAAAAATATGTAGCGACTAATCATGCCATCAGCGATCCTTTTTTACTGCATCTATCACGGCTTTGCTTGATGGTTGGTGACCACAATTACTCCAGTCTTAAAGAAGACGACGCACGCTGTATGACCGTCAATAGTCAGTTTAAAAAGTTAGCCGCAAATACTGATCGGACAGCGAGCAAGCCTACTATTAAACAATCACTAGAGGAGCATTTATTAGGAGTTGGTGCTTTTACCGCCCAGTTCTGCCGTGCGCTGCCTATTATCGCCAGTGAGATGCCTACCCTGCGCAATCATGACCCACTCGTCAAGCCTACTGGTATTGAACGTTTTAAGTGGCAAAATACAGCGTTTAAAATGACCTATGGTTTGCAAGAAACAACGCGTGAGCATGGATTTTTTGGCGTCAATATGGCATCGACGGGCGCGGGTAAAACCATTGGCAATGCGCGGATTATGTATGCTCTAGCTGACCCCAAAAAGGGCGCGCGCTTTACCATTGCGCTAGGTCTGCGTATTTTAACGTTACAAACGGGACTCAGTTTTCGTAAAAACCTAAAGTTAGAGGGCGATCAGTTGGCTATATTGGTCGGGGGCACTGCCAATAAAAAGCTGTTTGAGATGGCTGCCAATGGCCATACAGAAAACACCGATATTCTCGGTGAATACAGAAGGGACGACGAGCCGGATAACGACGATGATACCTTTGGCAGTGAGTCCAGCGAGGACTTACTAGATGAGATGGTCGATAGTGACATTGACTATCAAGACTACGATGATTTGAATCTAGGCACTGTCATTGCCAGCCCTAAAGCCCGCGATTTAGTGTTTGCGCCAATTGTGACTTGTACCGTTGACCATATCATTCAAGCGAGCGAATGCAAACGTGGTGGCAAATACATTGCACCGATGCTACGGCTCCTCAGTAGTGACTTGATACTTGACGAACCAGATGACTTCGACCAAGCCGACTTGCCTGCCCTCACCCGCTTGATGCATCTTGCCGGACTGTTTGGCACGCGTGTACTGTTGTCGTCTGCGACCTTAACGCCGGACTTAGTAACCGGCTTGTTTGAGGCCTATATGGAAGGGCGCAAACTGTTTAATCACAGTCAAAACAAGCCAGCCCCTAACCTCGTCTGTGCGTGGTTCGATGAGCAGCCCAAAGCAATTATGTCGGAGCAATGCGGCACTATTGCTGACTTTAGTAAAACCCATCAACGATTTTGTGATAAACGTGCCAGCTACTTATCAAAGCAACCGGTTAGACGACAAGCAGAAATATTGCCATTCTCAACCAGCTATAGCAAAGATAAAGAAGCAGATTTTTATAAATTATTGGCGCAAACGCTGACTGATGGTGCCATACGTTTGCATAGTGACCATCATAATTATCAAAACCCTCATCACTCCCATAATATTCAGCCAAAATCTACTAAAGCGGCGCTCAATAAAGTAAAAGCCAATAAAACAGAAAAAAGTAAGGAAAAAATTGATAATGCTATAAAAGTCAGCATCGGACTAATCCGAGTTGCTAATATTAATAATATTAACGCCATCGCCATGCAATTATTCAAAGCAAATAATATCACCATACCCGATGACACGGTATTGCATGTGGTCTGTTATCACGCCAAGCAGTTATTACTGCTGCGCAATGCGTTAGAAAATAAGCTTGATCGAATTTTAGATCGTAGCGACAGTAACGTTAGCATTTTTGAGCAGCCTGAAATCAAGCAAGCGCTAGTAAAAAATCCTGCCAACAATCATATTTTTATGGTGCTCGCGACTCCAGTTGCCGAAGTCGGGCGTGACCATGATTATGATTGGGCAATCGTTGAACCGTCTTCTATGCGCTCAATCATTCAACTGGCTGGGCGCATTTGGCGGCATCGTCCGGATTTAGTTGCCACCACGCCCAACCTGTTATTACTACAATATAATATCCGCTATTTTAAAAACAATGGCAATCAGCCGGTCTTTACCCACCCTGGGTTTGAGACCACCTTGTTTAAGCCAGCCAGCTATGACTTACACGAGCTGATGACAACAGAACAGTTGGCAAACGTGGATGCTAGACCACGCATCGTTACTTCTCATAGCGACACATCCAACAAGGCGTCTAATAAAACAGCCAATCAAAAGATAAACACCTTGAGCGACCTTGAACATCAAGTCATGCGCCATTTATTAAATAATCCTAAACTGAACTACGTCAATGCTTATTGGGACAGTAAAGCCACTGCCAACCGCACCCATACCCATCTACAGCAAATCAGCCCATTCCGTGCGGGCATACCGCAGGACGACTGGCTTATCATACCGCGCATGGTCAACGATGACGAAGATATGGATATACCTACCCAAGGCTTTGACGCTTATTATGCCGAAGATATATTCGAAAAAGGACTCGCCAAATCAACTCCGCAGAATAAAACGCTGCAACCGTTGGCCTTTGATTTTACTAGTGCACAAGTTAAACCTTGGCTCACTACCTCGCTCAATGCTGAATTAAATAAATTAAAAATCGCTGAGCCTGATAAAAGTTTACGCTCACTTGCTATCACCTATTCGTCAGTATCCCTTGATAGTATTAAGTCTAATAACAGTAACGGCTGGATGTTCAATGAGTTTTTTGGCTTTGTCCGTGAGTAGTTTATTCATAAATAGCAGGCATAAAAAAGCACGGTATAAACCGTGTCTTTTTATTATAGCTAATCCACCTATGCGGTGGGAAAACTTAATAACGATTAAATCATTTTCTAAGCCACCTATGCGGTGATTAAGATATGCGCGAGGGCCGTAAACGTATATTGATTTTTCTAAGCCACCTATGCGGTGATTAAGAATCATAGCAAGTTTGTTAGTAATAATTTATTATATATTAATTAATGATTAAATCATGGTTTATTTGTATATCCCTTCATGCTTTAATCGTTATAATGACTGATATTCATTTATTATAATAAAGGAGTAAATCTTGGTGGATATATCCCCAGAGCTGGCAAGTGGTGCGGTCAAAGCCTTTCTTGCCAGCCAATATGATAAAAAAACCGAAACTGAGCAAAAGCAGCTGGCAAAAGCGCTAGAAAGTAATGATTTAGTACTAATCAATACTTTGAATGAAAAGCTGGCAGTTGCTCAAGATAAGTATCAGCTTGATAACTGGATGGATGCCGCTGCTAATAAAATGGCAAAGCAAATTAGTTTTGGTACTCATATTTCTAAAGGCATTCATTCAAGCTCAAAAGGCGACAATATTAACTTTGAGCCAGGAACCGTATTGCCAAGCAGCATCGTAGGGCATCAATCAATAAGTAATCACAAAATAGATGCCAGCGGCAATGCTGCTGCTTTGCCATTATTTTCGTTTTTTGACTTTGACGTTAATAATGATAAAAAAATTATGGATTATATTATTGAAGATAATGGTAGTTTCAAGCACTGCTTATCAAAAGACAAAGTGCTTTCTGAGCATTACTTTCAAATATTTAGAGAGCTACTTGTAGGAGAAATATCGGAGCCTTGCTCAAGCGAGTACAACAAACAAGTACTATGGCCTATTGATGAAACAGTAGATTCGTATGTTTGTATTGTCCCTCTCTACCCTTCCGCATTAACCAACCGTGTTTATGAAACAATTCAGCAAATAAAATACTCAGAAGAGGTAAAACTTGCTAAGAAAAATCGATTTGCAAGTACTGCTGAAAAAACCCCTTACGTCACACTTTCAAATATAGCAAGCGTGACTATCGGTGGTAGTAACCCTCAAGGCGTCAGTAGACATATGAGCAAGCAAGGCGGACGCAACTACCTACTTCCTTCCATGCCGCCCATTATTGAACGTGATTATGCTTACCATTTATCAAAATTTGCCAGCAGTATTTTTAGTACGGGTATGGAATACAATGTGCGCGAGGCACTGGACAGTATTTTTAAATCCGTTAAGAACAGCCGCAATATCGTTGATATCAGAGACGCGCGCAAACGTGCCATTGATGAGATGCTCTATCGCGTGTTTGCTGCCGCAGAAAATATCCGCACCACACTGCCTGCTGGTTGGTCAAAAGAGTATGACCTTGATCGCTGCGAGAAGCTTTGGCTAGACCCGAAGCGCGCTGATATGAAAGGGGAAGAAGACTTCAAGGCGGAACGTGAAGGCGATGACTCGTGGCATGGTCAAATTATGCACCGCTTTGCGCGCTGGTTGAATACACTTTTGCAAGCTGAATTCAAAGCAATAGCACGTGACTTTGGTGATGCGGAACACCTTGAATGGGAGCGTGAGATTGAGGATATGAAAAAACGTTACGAGCGCGCAGGCAAAGGGGTGTTTTTATGAGCCGTATTGATGATGGAGACAGCTTTGGTCAAGGCAAACTTGAGGTACAAGGCTACTTAATGTTTAAAAAAGTCGTGATTGAGGGTGCAAATACCATCTCCAGCCCCTTAACTTATGGCTTCCCTGCTATTACTGGATTCTTAGGGAGTTTTCATGCGATATCTCGCAAGATGGCGAACGATGAACGCTTGTCAGAGTTGTCAGGCTTATCAGGATTGGCAAAACCTTCCTTAGGCGGCGTGTTACTTGCCTGCCATGACTGCCAACCGCAAATGTATCGCGCCAATACTTATAGCAATTATACCTTTAACCAGACACGCAATCCTATCAAAAAAGACGGAAAGACCGCCTCTATCATTGAAGAGGGAAAATGCCGTTTGGTGATGACTTTTATTGTTGAGGTATTAGGTGCAGAGTCATTGACTGCTGAGCAGCAAGCGCACGTCATGCAATCTAGTAAACGATGGCTACAGCAGCAGCGGATGGCAGGCGGTAGTGTACAAGGTATGGCGCGATCTGAGCCGGTACAGTTCTTTGGTAAAAATGATATTGGCGAGGTGATACCACAATTATTGCCAGCGTTTGTGTTGATGAACGCGCAAGATGACTTTAACGAGATTATCAGTAAGGTACAAGCAGACAATCCTGATGCCACACCGTTAGATGCGCTCATTGATGTCTGTGCCTTGCATCATATTCCTGAAACCCAAAAAAACGGTGAGAGCAAGTGGCTGACCACCTCACGTAAAGCCGGTCACGGCTGGCTGGTGCCGATGCCGATAGGCTATCAAGGGATATCGGAGCGTTATGACGCGGGCGTGATGCAAAACGTGCGCAACCCTGAATATCCCAGCCATTATGTCGAGGCAATCTATAGCCTTGGTAAATGGGTCTATCCGCAGCGCTTGCAAAGTATTGGCGGGGACAACGATATTGCCAATGCATTCTGGCGCTATCATTATGATGCTGAGCAATCGCTATATTTAGTGAGCCAAAAACAAGACTTTTAATCTTGTCCTTTATTATTAAACGCTTTATTTTCAACTGACTTATTTTGCACTACATAACTTTTAACCAACTTATTTTTACTTATCGTTTTATTTACATGGAGACCATTATGTCAAAGTCCGCCCTAAAAACTGCATCGGTCCTTGCTTTTGAGCGTAATCTTGATATCTCAGATGGCTTTTTTGCGCAAACAGACAGCCAAGATATCAATGCTAAAGTCACGCCTGTGATTATAAAAGAGAAGTCCGTGCGCGGTACGATTAGCAACCGCCAAAAAAACGCCATTGCTAATGACCCCACCAAGCTTGACGCCGAGATTCAAAAAGCCAACCTGCAAACTGTGGATTCAGCTTCGTTAGATGAGAGTAATGACACCTTGGTGGTAACATGGAGCGGTAAAGTCTTGCCATTTACAGGTAAGCCCAATGTCTGTAACGACCAAGACTATCAACAAGCATTGGTATCAACAGTTAACAGCTATCTGGATGGCGAAGGTGTTAGCGAATTGGCACGGCGTTATGCGACCAATATTGCTAACGCGCGTTGGTTATGGCGCAATCGTGTCGGCGCGCAAAGTATCAAGGTTGAGGTCAGCTGCGATATTGAGGGTAAGCAACAGCAGTTAAGCTTTGATGCTAAGTCCCTCTCATTACATAGCTTTGACCAAAGCTATGATGCGCACAGCGATGATATTAATAAGCTTGCCAGCCTCATTGAACGTGGATTAACCGGCGACGCGTTTGTTATTCTATACGTAAAAGCCTTTGCTATCATGGGTTATGGTCAAGAGGTCTACCCCTCACAAGAGCTGGTACTTGATACTGGCAAGACCAAAAGTAAAATCCTGTATAGCGTCAACGGCAAAGCGGGTATGCACTCACAAAAAGTCAGTAACGCCATTCGCACTATTGATGATTGGTATCCTAATGCTGAGTTCCCTATCGCCATCGAACCATACGGCGCGGTGACCACGATGGGTACGGCATTCCGTCAGCCTAAAGACAAAATGGACTTTTATAGCTTATTTGATAATTGGGTGCTCAAAGGTGAGACGCCAAGTGTTGAGCAGCAACATTACGTGATGGGCGTACTCATTCGTGGCGGCGTATTCGGTGCCAGCGGTAAGGAGTAATTCATGAGTCAATTGACACATTACCAAGAAATTACCATTATTCCCAATCCAGAGATTGCGCCCTACTTTATCTGGAGTCAATTATTCACCCAGTTGCATATTGGCTTGGCTGATATCAAAAATAAGCACGGCACCCAATCAATCGGGGTCAGCTTCCCTGATTATCATTATGATGACAAGGGCAAATCGTCCAAGCTAGGGCTTAAGCTGCGAGTATTTGCACCCAGTCAACAGGATTTAGAAACGCTGAATCTTGTCAACTGGCTATCCAGACTAACGGATTATGTACATATCAAGCGCATAAGCGACGTTGGCGACAAGGCAAAAGGGAACGTGGTAGTCAATCGCTACCGTCCAAAAAATATGCTCAAGCAAGCTGAAGAGTTTGCCAAGTATAAAGACATCAGCTTAGATGCAGCGCTGGTACACTGTGCCGCATATAAACAGGATAATAAGCTGTATCCGTATATCAGTCTAAAGAGTATCAGTAATAAGCAGCCCTATCCATTATCCATCGTTCAACAGGCGGTGGATGATGCAAGCCAAGGCGCGTTCAATAGCTATGGCATCAATAATGCGGCGGATAAAGTCACTGTGCCGCATTGGTAGGTTAAACTTTTAAACTCACAGCATGTTAATGATGAATTACCCAAAAATTGGGCGTAAAAACCCTTTTTTCTACTATTTAAAAATATGCTTATTTATCAAACAGTTATGGCAAGGCAAAAAAGGGAGGGTAAAATAGGGTATTTTGCTCTCCACGCCTTGCTATAACTGCTTTTTTAGAGTTATAATTCCTCTTCATCACCGCATAGGTGACTTAGAAAACCCACAAAAAGCTCAACCATTGCAGTAAATACTTCATCACCGCATAGGTGACTTAGAAATCAAAAAAGCAGACCCTAATCAGCAGATAGATCTTCATCACCGCATAGGTGACTTAGAAAGTCCGACTTGTCGCTGTAAACAACCTGCATATCTTCATCACCGCATAGGTGACTTAGAAAGCATAACTAGCAAGTTCTTGCTCGGTTGCGTACTTCATCACCGCATAGGTGACTTAGAAACACTCCCGACTACACAAACGTAGCAGTCGTCACTTCATCACCGCATAGGTGACTTAGAAAACTAAAAAAAGTATGCCAAGCACTAAAAACAACTTCATCACCGCATAGGTGACTTAGAAAAGTATCACCGCCAAGCTTACCAATGCTAATATCTTCATCACCGCATAGGTGACTTAGAAATATCCACCGCAATGGCACTTGATCCGTTTATCCTTCATCACCGCATAGGTGACTTAGAAAGAGAAAGCTCGCGCTAAAGAAGCGAAAAGAGTCTTCATCACCGCATAGGTGACTTAGAAATTTAGCTATTCCGTCTGACGCGGCTTATTTGACTTCATCACCGCATAGGTGACTTAGAAATTCATCTGATTGCGGGTTGAAGAACGCATCACCTTCATCACCGCATAGGTGACTTAGAAAAGCGTAACGGCGTGGTTTATAGCGTAACTTTTCTTCATCACCGCATAGGTGACTTAGAAAAAAAAGACCAAAAGTATTGCTGCTTACTAGGGCTTCATCACCGCATAGGTGACTTAGAAAATAAAGCGCTTATTAGCGAGCTATATGATAAACTTCATCACCGCATAGGTGACTTAGAAAATAGACCGTAGCTTCGATTGCTTTGCGGTTGTCTTCATCACCGCATAGGTGACTTAGAAACAAATATCAATAATCTTTTGGTCAAACTCAAGCTTCATCACCGCATAGGTGACTTAGAAAGCTGTATTACCCGTACCCGTACCGCTGTAGTTCTTCATCACCGCATAGGTGACTTAGAAAATCACCGTATTAGCTCGCGTACAGCCATTTGGCTTCATCACCGCATAGGTGACTTAGAAATCGTTAACCAGTTTATCTAAATAAGTAAATATCTTCATCACCGCATAGGTGACTTAGAAATTGCAATTCTTGCTCCGCTACTACCAAAGTTACTTCATCACCGCATAGGTGACTTAGAAACCTAGTCCCTTTTTGACCGCCGACGGGATTATCTTCATCACCGCATAGGTGACTTAGAAAGTCAAAAAATGGCTGAAATTAGCAAGGAAATACTTCATCACCGCATAGGTGACTTAGAAATTGTAAAAAGCATCGGCACTTGCAGCTTTCTCCTTCATCACCGCATAGGTGACTTAGAAATAGCAGCGAAAAACAGCAACCGCTCATCTAATCTTCATCACCGCATAGGTGACTTAGAAAATCAACGTAGCCAATCAAATCTTAACTTTCTTCTTCATCACCGCATAGGTGACTTAGAAAAACCAAAAGCACTGGTGCGGCGCAGTACATTACTTCATCACCGCATAGGTGACTTAGAAACACCAAAGCCATTTTGTTAAGGGTTTTAATAGCTTCATCACCGCATAGGTGACTTAGAAAAACCAAAAGCACTGGTGCGGCGCAGTACATTACTTCATCACCGCATAGGTGACTTAGAAACTCGATAAGCGGCTGCAAGCAATCACTATAGTCTTCATCACCGCATAGGTGACTTAGAAATCCTATTTCAAGTGACGCAGCAGGAGAGTACTCTTCATCACCGCATAGGTGACTTAGAAATAATCCCTTCAAAGTTTATTCCGGTCGCTGTCCTTCATCACCGCATAGGTGACTTAGAAAACTCTCGTTAACAAACGCAATAACAAATGCCGCTTCATCACCGCATAGGTGACTTAGAAAGTTGGTAGCGTTAAAAACATCAGCTAACACTTCTTCATCACCGCATAGGTGACTTAGAAAGACTTGAGCAAATATACTGATTCAGGTTACTGCTTCATCACCGCATAGGTGACTTAGAAATAGTTCAAGCGATGTAGCAGGTGATTACCCACCTTCATCACCGCATAGGTGACTTAGAAAATGCTACAAGCTTATGTCGCTGCTGCTGAGTCCTTCATCACCGCATAGGTGACTTAGAAAGATAGCCCCAGCGAACGCATATAAATCACCTTCTTCATCACCGCATAGGTGACTTAGAAAAAAAAGCAAGCCTATATAACGAAATTGGCTTACTTCATCACCGCATAGGTGACTTAGAAATAAAAAATAGTACACCCCAAGTTTATACCCATCTTCATCACCGCATAGGTGACTTAGAAATTCAACGCCTAAATAATCACTTACTAAAAATTCTTCATCACCGCATAGGTGACTTAGAAATTAACCAACCTGGCGAAGGTACTATTACACTTCTTCATCACCGCATAGGTGACTTAGAAAATCAGGTAAGTTCATTGGCGCAACGTGCATGCCTTCATCACCGCATAGGTGACTTAGAAAAGCGAAGGTCGGCTGCGCGTCTTTCGCCCACACTTCATCACCGCATAGGTGACTTAGAAAGTTAATCCATCTGGGGCAACTATAAAAGACGCCTTCATCACCGCATAGGTGACTTAGAAATAAATCAAGATGGGGTCACGGACGTGGTGGCACTTCATCACCGCATAGGTGACTTAGAAAATATAAGCAACCATAACCACCACAACAAATGCCTTCATCACCGCATAGGTGACTTAGAAATGATAGAAAACTTTATCATTAATAAAAAACCACTTCATCACCGCATAGGTGACTTAGAAATATACCTGATTATGTTTGGACGCAAGCGAAAACTTCATCACCGCATAGGTGACTTAGAAACCTACGTTGCGGGAACGGGCGGGTATTATTTTCTTCATCACCGCATAGGTGACTTAGAAATTTGCTCGCTGCAATAATATCTGCAACGTCTTCTTCATCACCGCATAGGTGACTTAGAAATGCAAAAATGTATCGAATGCTGGAACTAACTCCTTCATCACCGCATAGGTGACTTAGAAAATGAGGGGCGTGGCGGCTGGACTGTTGCTAGACTTCATCACCGCATAGGTGACTTAGAAATCCCAAAATCTACGCGCTAAAAGGATTACAGGCTTCATCACCGCATAGGTGACTTAGAAAGTCGCTGTTAGCGGTGCGTTGGGTTGGATTGTCTTCATCACCGCATAGGTGACTTAGAAATTTTGTATCTGTGTTCCATGACAACTTAAAAACTTCATCACCGCATAGGTGACTTAGAAATTCATCGCATTAGTCAGTGCATCGTTGTCAGCCTTCATCACCGCATAGGTGACTTAGAAACGAATAGACAAAAGCCTTAGAAGGTAGATCTACTTCATCACCGCATAGGTGACTTAGAAAACCGGTACGCGCCTTGTTATGGCCGTATCGTACTTCATCACCGCATAGGTGACTTAGAAATTAGAAGGTAGACCCAAAGGCAATGTGTCCTTCTTCATCACCGCATAGGTGACTTAGAAATGCTAACGTTGAGCCTACACCGACAACGCAAGCTTCATCACCGCATAGGTGACTTAGAAAACGCCATCAGTCACCAACGGCATCATTGGTATCTTCATCACCGCATAGGTGACTTAGAAAATACCACGGAACATAGTGTTGCCTAACGCATCCTTCATCACCGCATAGGTGACTTAGAAAAGTGCTAGAGGCTGGTAAACGTTCTGAGGTTGCTTCATCACCGCATAGGTGACTTAGAAAGCCAAAAAACCCTCTCCATTTGCTACATCACCCTTCATCACCGCATAGGTGACTTAGAAAGATTATAAAGCTAGGGCTGTGCGACTGTATTACTTCATCACCGCATAGGTGACTTAGAAATTGCCAAACAGCCTATCCTTAAAGCCTACGCCCTTCATCACCGCATAGGTGACTTAGAAAAAACTTTATCGAGATTGTTCGGTACTTACTAACTTCATCACCGCATAGGTGACTTAGAAAAATCTCAGTCGCTTGAGCGTTCTCGCTGGCGTCTTCATCACCGCATAGGTGACTTAGAAAAATATCTTTACTGAGGACGTTGAGGGTTGCGACTTCATCACCGCATAGGTGACTTAGAAAATGAGATAAAGCGCTCAACACGAACGGCGCTCCTTCATCACCGCATAGGTGACTTAGAAAGTTTCAGCGCCTAATACTTCCTGCGTCGCTGACTTCATCACCGCATAGGTGACTTAGAAATCCACCGCTTGCGCTAGTGTTGGCACGATAGACTTCATCACCGCATAGGTGACTTAGAAAGTTCAGCGTTGAGATAAAAGCTTTTAACGAGCCTTCATCACCGCATAGGTGACTTAGAAAATGAAGTCAGGATATAAGCAAGGTGTGCTAATCTTCATCACCGCATAGGTGACTTAGAAATGATAAAGAAACGATGCAGGCTCAATTAGTAACTTCATCACCGCATAGGTGACTTAGAAATACGTTGCCAACGCTTTTGATAGACAGGACGCCTTCATCACCGCATAGGTGACTTAGAAAAAACACTAAAAACAAACTGCCCTTTTCGTAGGCTTCATCACCGCATAGGTGACTTAGAAAATGCGGACGAGCACGCTGAGTTGATGAGTAAGCTTCATCACCGCATAGGTGACTTAGAAATAGTGTCCTTATTTTAATAGCAACCCATTGCCTTCATCACCGCATAGGTGACTTAGAAACTATGAACCACCCCGACTATATCGGAGACTGTTTGTTTAAGTTAGGCCGCTAGGCCTAACTGATTAAGATTATCATAATAGCGTCTTTCAAACTCAAAAGGTGACACATAATCAATAGCGCTATGCAGTCGTGTCTTATTAAACCAATCCACCCATTCATGTAGTGGCATAATAAAATTGGACAGCGCATAAGAGGTTATACTAACCCAAAGAAGGAAAATGGTATGACTGGCAAACGCAAACAATATACCCGAGAATTCAAACTCGAAGCCATCAACATGGTAATCGAGCACAACCGTAAAATAACTGAAGTTGCAGCCTCACTAGGTATTGGTCAATCAACACTAGATAAATGGCTGCGTCAGTATCGTGAAGAACAACAAGGGATTTCACCGACTCAAGGCAATGCTTTAACAGACGAACAGCGAGAACTACAAGAGCTTCGCAAACAAGTTAAACGACTGACTATGGAGCGTGACATCCTAAAAAAGGCCTCCGCTCTGCTAGCATTGGACAGTCTGAGAGACTATCGCTGATTAGCGATCTGGCAGAGCAAGACAAACGCTTGAGTAAAAGCCAGTTGTGCCACCTATTTGGTATGGTTAGAAGCAGCTATTATTATGGCGTACGGACCAAACCGATTAGCCTTGAAAAAGTAATGCTTAAAGCATTGGTTCGCCAAGTATTTAATGAATCCAACCAATCAGCAGGTACTCGCACCATCATTGCCATTTTATGCCATCAGTATGGCGTCAGGCTTACTCGTTATATGGCGGGTAAGCTTATGAGAGGCATGGGTCTTAAAAGCTGTCAGCTAAAGACGCATAAGTACAAGCACTGCGACGCGGAACATAAAACCCATGACAACATATTGAACCGCAACTTTAGCCCATCAGCACCGAACCAAGTATGGACGGGCGATGTGACTTACATCCGTATCAAAGGCGGCTGGTGCTATTTAGCCATTGTTTTAGACTTATATGCTCGGCGTATCGTAGGCTTTGCCGTATCAGACTCTCCCGACAGTAAACTGACAACTGCAGCGCTGGATATGGCGTATCACACGCGATTAAGACCAAGTGATGTACTGTTTCATTCAGATCAAGGAACACACTATGCCAGTCATGCCTTTGCAAAATCAGTAGCTGGTTGTAATGAAATGACGCATAGCATGAGCCGTCGTGGCAACTGTTGGGATAATGCACCTACTGAACGCTTCTTCAGAAGCTTTAAAACTGAGTGGATGCCAAAGAATGGTTACGAGGATATCGCTGAAGCTAAGCAGGCTTTTTGCAATTACATCTGGGGCTACTATCAAACCATTAGACCGCATATTTTTAATAATTATTTAACACCAGCAGAAAAAGAGAAGCGCTACTTCAACAAAAACCTCTTATCAACTGTCCTAAATTAGTTGACCACCAGTGATGGTCCGGCTTATCCGTAGGAAGGAGTTATCGTCAACGCTTGCCTGATCAGCCGCCAAGGTGATCCCAGAGCGCAGAAAAAGCATAGCGGGTGCAACTGCCACCAAGCCCATCAGTACGCGGCGGCGCGTGGGGCTGAAATGATTACGCATAATTAGTTCCACGTCAAAGACCATTTATTAAAACTTATCATAGAATAAGCTTATTGTCAGTAGTATAAAAACAATTCAGGCACAATTTTGCTAACCATAAGCAAAGTAACGGTTTGCTATATGTACTAGCAAAACATAGCTAAAATGCAGATTAGGAATAATTATATTACTGACAGAACTTTATTAAGTAGGTAACCATTCATTATAGTGGTGCAATACACTTAATACATGATTCTCAGCTTAATCTGGCTATTGTAGGCTGACGTTTTTAGCTTAGTCAATCCTAATAATTTGCCAAAAGTGCTGGGCAAAAGTTACAGACTACACCAATAATTATGGTCGTTGAGAGAGGATTTACTATATAGATATTTATATACAGTAGCTAAGTACTTTCTTACCTGCTCTCTGTCACTTTCTTTTTCATTTAGAGCAGAATATTCGGTATTCAACTGTCTATTCCAATGGACTACCAAATTTTCAGGTATCCTCAGTCCATTGAGTTTTATGAGCAGACCGTCAGCGCTCTTACTAATGCTGTTAAAGTATTAGTAAGAGCCAAAGACAAAGTAAATGCTTATCAACACCTGATGCTATTAATAATGTTTATTGCCATTTTAAGTGCTCATTTAAGATATCTATGTGGCATCTTTGATAGCTATCGGTTCTATTAGCGTATGGTGTTTTCAGCTTGGTTCATTTAACGAAACAGGTGGATTATTTAGTATAAAAAGAGCAGAAATCCACCGATTTTACTGCTCTTTTTATATTGTTAAATTGTTTTTTCAAAAATAGTACCTTTTTTGAATTTAGAGCCTTTAAACATTGTTTTCGTAATAATCGGATAAGCAATACCTGCAACGATTAATCCGATCAGCCAAGCAAGGTCAACGAATACGAATGCTGCCGCTGTCCCGATACCAAGCGCCAGTAGTGCGGCATAGTTCACACCAACAAAGTTTCCATCTTCTTTGTATAATTCTTTGATATCGATATGCTGTTTTCTCATAATATAGAATTCAACAAGAAGAATCGCAATTAACGGTCCAAGAAAAGCTGAGTAGACATGAACAAAAGTATCTAGTCCTTTTGCATTATCGTCCTGCACTAATAGCCACGGGAATGATCCCATTGCAAGCACTCCAGTAATTGTCACTGAAGCTTTGTAGTTCAGTTTCGTAATTAGTTGAATGACATAAGCTGGCGTAACAATGTTTGCTACCATGTTGGTAGCAATTGCACCAAACACAATAAATACAGAGATGAATAACTGCATATAAACGCTATCGAATAATGCTGGTAGTCCTAGCGCTGGATTCGTATAACCTGTCGCACTTGCAAGCATAGCGCCTACAACGATTACCGAGCCATAAGCAACGATAATCGGTACGAAGTAAAAAAGTCCTCTTTTTCCGTCCGTGTAGCCTGTTTCCAGCTCGCGTGAATAGTCTGCTGCACTTAAAAATATAGCCGCATAGTTACCAAGAAACACCATAATATATGCAAAGAACGCAATTCCCCATGTACCTTCGGCATTAATCCAGGAAGTTGAAATTGCTGCACTGTGGTCTTTAACTAGTATGGTAAATACAGTAATGACGATACCCATCAGCACGACAGATGCCACCGACTCAACTACTTTAATGCTCTTAAAGCCTTTGATTGAAAGCAATATTTGCGCAACTATAAGAATGATGAATCCGACAAATACATTATCAAAAGCTCCACTCGACAATATTTTGAACACTTCATTTAATGCGGTACCGCCGATCCAACTTTGAACACCATACCAGATCACAGCAGGCACTGCACGGAGCAGTGAAGAGAGCAGCGTTCCTTTCTTACCAAATGATGCTTTTAAGTGAGCTACGTAGGGAATACCGTATTTATAGCCTGCTCTGTCGTTTAATGCAAAGAAGGTAGAAATAACTCCGATTGCAATTAATGCTGCTGCGATGGTCTGCCAAATATTCAATATTGCCATACCTGCAACTATAACACTCGCACCGAGTGTCATATTACCCATGTTCACACCGTCTCCGACCCACAAAGACATGTAGCCAAGCGCACCTAAAGTCCTATCTTCTGGGCCATTTGGCTTAAGGCTTTCGTCGCCTGTAGTTTTTACTTCTGCTGTCGCTGCAGACCCTTCTTTATAATCCATAACACTTTCCTTCCTTGGAACAATTTTTAGTGGGTTATAAGTTTATTGATATTAAATGGGCATTGCATAGCCACCAATTTTGCTAGTTTTAAGGCCACAGCCAACCAAAGCTTCAATCATACGCGTTGCGACAGTGACGCCATCAATGACAGGGACCCCAGTCTCTTGGGTCAACCATTCTGTCAGATCAGCCATACCAGCGCAGCCCAAAACAACTGCCTCACAGCTATCTTCATGAACCGCCCGCAAAATTTCGTCACGGACTTTTTCACGAGCTTCTGAACCAGGTTCTTCAAGTGCAAGTACTGGGATTGCAGCAGAGCGCACTCGTCTACAACGATGTGACAAACCGTAACTGTGAATTAGCTCCTCAATGACAGGAACAGAGCGAGGTAATGTTGTGACGACACTGAAAGACGTTGAAATCATACTGGCTGCTTTAACCGCAGCTTCACAGATTCCTAAAACAGGCCCTGAAAAAACCTCGCGGCATGCACCGATGCCGGGATCATCAAAACAAGCTACAACCACACCATCGACACCCTCTGCTTCAGCTTGCTTTAAACGCTTGATCAAACCTGGTACAGATATGGCTTCGTCATGGTGCCCTTGGATGGATGCAGGGGCATCAGTTCCAGATGCACCAACAATTATGGTGCCAGCGCTAGCTCTTTGACGTGCACTTTCTACGATCTTATCCGTCATAGAAGTCGTCGAATTTGGATTCATAACTAAAATTTTCATAGAATCTCACCGTTGATAATTTTTTTGTTAACAATATTGAATTTATGTTGTTAACAACATTATTAAATATTATTATTAACAATACAACTCATTGTTAACAAAACGGCTAAATTCCTTTAGCATTAGCTATTAAAGCGTGGAGGGAACACTATAATGATCGCTGTGGATATAATAAAAAAAGAAAAATTAGCCTCTGGAACTGATGAGATACCAGAACAGGCAATTATTAGTTCAATTACGGCCGCGGTGTCAGAACAGCGTTTGCCGGCCGGAACAAAGTTGGGTGAACGAATGTTAAGTGATTTGTTTAAGTGTAACAGAGCAAATGTTAGGCGTGCACTTTCTACGCTTGCCACGATGCACGTTGTCCAGTTGCGTCCTAATCGGGGTGCTTTTGTCTCGACACCCTCGCCTAAGGAAGCCAGAGATGTGTTTGAGGCTCGCCGCACGATTGAGCTGACCTTAGCGCGCAGTGCGATAAAAAATGCTCGTCTTCAAGACATAACTGATATGCGCACTACGATAGCTGCTGAGGCTGACGCACGCGCTCGAGGCGATAAACCAGCAGAATTACGCTTATCACGTCAGTTTCATATGCATTTAGCTGCTATTACTGATAATCAAGTTTTAGAGAAATTTTTGAGCGAGCTGACACTGCGTACTACATTGATCATTGGCTTATATAATAAGCTCGGCTCGTCGAACTGTGCCGAAGATGAGCATTCGCGTATTGTGCAAGCGATTGAGGAACGAGATGAAAAACAGCTAATGCTATTAATTGATCAACATTTGGAACATCTAGAATCGAGTCTTGACTTTGAGCGATCTATTGAACCTCTTGCTACTTTAGCAGAACAATTGAACGCTTGATCTTTTCCCAAACTATGCATAACTGAACCGCGTTGGTATCATTGGAGACTCAACACTCTCAGAAACCACACCTTTTAGACTAGAGGGTGTGATGTTCGTTTGCTTATTGAAGCGGTAAGCGACTGTCCTTCCACATGGTCAATCATCCGAGCCATTTTCCCCTAACATTAGCTGCACATCTGAAACTCTACGATCGTGAAATAAAAAACACATAGATCAAAATATATATGTGCAAGTTCAAAGCTTCGATACGTGCATTGAAGATCATGAAAAAGGAAACAGAGAGCTAAAACAGTCTATTGGCTGAGAGCGTCAATAGACTGTATAAGTCTGAGATAATTAATTATTTAAAAGAAAACTGGAATGACGTAAATAGTGTTGTGTTTACGACTCTTGAATGGATTGACTATACTCAACGCAAACCCATAAAGCGGCGCGCAAAGCCTCCAAGAGCCCTTTACTGCCCTTTCGTTTTGTTGTCCATCCCCGGGGCGACGTCGATTTGAAAAACCCCGTCAAATCCGCGCTCAGGACGAAAAATTCGGCCTGAAAAAGTCGTGCGATAATAATGCATCACTCGACGGTACTCAGATCCATGAAGATCAGTAACATTGATATCGACGCTGCGCTGGCGGACGTCAGACAACAACTCCAAGCAGACACAACCGTCCCAGGATCCGAACCGCCCCAGACAGAACCGGACTAAAAGCGGGCGCAAGCCGGGCGGGCAGCCCGGTCGCGTTGGAAAGACGTTGCAACCGGTGGTAGATCCGGATGCCATCCAGCGGGTGAAAGTGGATCGACGCACCTTACCCAAAGGCGGCGCATTTCGGGTTGTGGGCTTCGAGAAAGGTCAGGTCGTTGATCTGGACATCCGCCGTTTTGTCATCGAGTACCAGGCCGAGATCCTGGAAAATGCCCAGGGGCAACGTTTTGTGGCGCCTTTTCCGGTCGGTGTAGAACGCTCGGTTCAGTACGGCCCGCAGCTAAAGGCCCACGCGGTCTATCTGACTCAATACCCGCTCCTGCCCTATGATCGCATCCGCGAGTACTTCGGAAGACCAGGTCGGCATCCCACTGAGTGTCGGCTCACTGTTCAACTTCAATCAGAACGCTTTCAACAAGGCCGCTGAATTTGAGCCGTGGGTCAAGGATCGCCTGGCCGAGGCGTCGGTGGTAAACGTCACTGGCTGCACGGCGCATCGAATGACCGACTGACCTGGCTTGCGCCCCATGCGCAGCGAGGCCAGCAGGCGATGGATGCGATCGGCATCCTGCCACGCTTCAACGGTGTGCTCTGTCATGATCACTGGAAGCCGTATTACCGTTATTCATGTTTACACTCTCTGTGCAATGCGCACCACCTGCGAGAACTTCAGCGCGCCTGGGAGCAGGATAAACAGGTGTGGGCTCAACGGATGCACACTCTACTGAACATCATGACCGACAGCGCCGACGCCGCCGGCGGCTGCCCACCACCGGATGAAAGCCAACGCCAGGGCAAGCGCAGGCGGCTCAAACGCACGCGGGCCCGCAACCTGCTGGAACGGTTGATCGCCTACGAAGCGGATGTGCTGCGCTTCCTCGACAGTCCAGAGGTACCGTTTACCAACAACCAAGGTGAGTGAGACATCCGTATGTTCAAAGTACAGCAGAAAATATCGGGTTGTTTTCGATCCTTTGAAGGAGCCGAGATCTTCTGTCGCGTGCGCAGTTATCTGTCGACAGCGCGTAAGCAGAACGTGTCTGCCTCGAAAGCCCTGATGCATTTGTTCGAGGGGAGTGTGCCACCGTTCATGGCGGTGAGTGCGGGTAATGATGCGACCGTTTTGAATCAAACCAGCTGAATAGTTACACCATGTTAAACGTAGCAAGCTTATCAAATCAAAGACAATGGAGGTATCGGGTTTCCGAAAAGGCATCTGGTGCGGTTGTAGTCGATACCGCTCGGGTCATAATAGGGGAACTATTGTTCAGTGTCCCTGCGCGGGTTAAAGCGACCCGCGCGGGAGGTTTTCTACATGCCGCTTATCGAGTTGGGGTCACCCGCCAGATGGTATTAGAAAGGTCATCGGCGACGATGAGTGCCCCTTTTGGATCCACAGTCACACCCACCGGTCGGCCACGGGTCTTGCCATCCTCACCGTAGAAGCCGGTGACGAAGTCCACCGGGTCTCCGGCTGGCTTGCCGCCACTGAAGGGCACGAAGACTACCTTGTAACCCGCTGGGTCAGGCCGATTCCAGCTGCCATGTTCGCCGATGAACGCTCCTTCGCTGAACGTGTCACCCATTGTCGACGTTGAGAATGACAGCCCTAAGGGAGCTTTATGCGACCCCAAGCTGTAATCCGGAGCAATTGCGGAGGCTACCAAATCAGGCCGCTGCGGCTGGACTCGCGAATCGACATTCTGTCCCCAGTAGCTGTAGGGCCAGCCGTAGAACCTACCTTCCTGGACTGAGGTCAGGTAATCGGGCACCAATCGTGCACCCAGCTCGTCCCGCTCATTGGCCACCGCCCATAACTGGTCAGTACCAGGCAGAATATCCAGCGCTGTCGGATTGCGCAGACCGGTTGCATAGGGACGGTGAGCGCCGGTCTTGGCGTCGATCTGCCAAACCCTGGCGCGATCCGCCTCTACATCCAGTCCGTTTTCGGTAATGTTGCTGTTGGAGCCGATACCAACGTACAGGTAGCGTCCATCTGGACTGGCCGTCATAGACTTGGTCCAATGATGATTGACCACACTGGGCAGGTCGGTGAGTTTGCGAGGTGGCCCGCTGGCAGTGGTCTGATCGGGCTGATAATCGAACTGCACCACCGCATCCTGATTGGCAACGTACAGCTGATCGTCGATCAGCACGAGGCCGTAAGGCGCATTTAAGTTGTCGGCGAACACGGTACGTGTCTCGTAAGTGCCATCGCCATCGCTGTCGCGCAGCAGAGTCAAACGGTTACCGCTTTTGACCGAGGTAGTGCCTTTACCTTGGATATAACCCGCAATGAAGTCCTTGGGGCGCAGATTGGGCGCGTTACCCCCCATGCCCTCGGACACCAGAATGTCGCCATTGGGCAAAACCAGCGTCTGCCGTGGAACATTCAGGTCAGTGGCGATAGCGGTGATTTCATAGTTTGACGGCACTGTGGGTTGGCGATCATCCCAGCCTGCCGGATCGGCGATTTTCATGGTTGGTAACAGGCCGCGATGAGCTTTGGGCAAGGTCGGATCCGCTCCGAACTGTGCAGCGTCGTCTATTTTGCTTTCGCCACATGCGCTCAATAGAGCCGCGGTTAGCGTTATTGAAATGACATTGATCGCCTTCATTTTGCACCTCCAGAGCGTAAGCTGGCTAAGCCGATCCAGGTTGCTGAGCAGGCCAGGATGACAGTGATAACGGATAGAATAAGCCCGGTCGGCATGCTGGCCCAGGCGTCCTTTGCATGGATGAACGAGTTGATGACACCCAGCACAAAGGTCGCCAGTAGCAACAGAAAATAGACCACTGATGCACCCATGCGCTTATCAGCGCGGACCAGGGATACAATCGAGCCCAGCAAGGCCAGACCGTTGAACACCAGCGCACCTATAAGCATCCAGGAAGCGAAGTTCTTCCATTGCAGCTCGTAGCTGGACCAATAGGCGTAATCGTTGAGTAAGACTCCGATAAACAGAGGCACTATTCCGGCCAGAACAAACGCATGCAGCGGGTGAAGCGGGTACAGCGCGGTGCCGGAGTGTCGGGCAACAGCACTAATCATGGCGGTTTCCTTATTGCTGGTAAACGAGGATTCGATCGACCGTACTGATTTTACCGGCCCGAACTACGCTTGATGGAATTCAAATTCTACGAAATAGAAGCGTAGCTTAAAAACATACCAAAGCCAAGAGGACTCTTCAACCTTTTTTCGAATTATTTCCTGAAAATCAGCCGGTTATTAGTTCCTGGATGGGCACTAGCTATAGTCCTTTCTGCCTCACAGGACCTGAAGTCCGATAATTAGCGTGCTCCATTTAAATTAGTTGCCGCCCATACTTTCCACTACACATGGTACTACGCATCGACCTACTTTACTCGTGGAACAAAAGCTGTGTAAAAAATTAAACATTTTAAATCAATATATTATGACTCGTTTAGGATTGTGTTTTAGTAACTATTCAGCTCAAATTTTGCCGACTCTCTTACATCTTTTTACATCTTTGATATGTACTTTCTGATAAACCTAACTTTATCCAAGGTTTTAATGATTGTCCTGATGTAGCTACAGGCTTACGTTTAGACACCTTACCGCCTTTACTAGCTCTGAGTGCTTGGCGATAGATAAACTCATTGTAATGGTAAGCATCACGCTTCCAACAGTATTTTGCAATGCTTTTAGCAGTAGCTTTAATTTCTGAGTACAGTAATCGCTCTGAAAATATAATATTGACGCTTTGAGCTTGTTTTAGCACTGAGTTATACGATTGCTCCCACCTTTTCTCTCGATGGTCTCTAAGCGCAGAATATGCCCACTGCCAGATAATATGAAATAGGGTACACCCTAATAAAACCTATTTTTTCTTAATTAAAAAAGATTGTTTAGAAACTATTGATGGAATCATTTTTCACATATATATAGACCAAAAAATAGGAGTAATAAATAAGGTTTACTCACAATAGTAATTTTTATTACATTCCTAAGGGACCAGATAACTACTATTTTTTTTATGATTTAAAGTCATGCCATGAAGATAAGCCAAGTGGAACTATTAAAGAATGTTCGAGCACATTATATAAAAGTGGTGTTTTCCTAGAATCTATATACAAAATTTTAGTCGAGTATGACAGTGCAGACGTAGAGGGTTGTTATTGGTATTACCCGGAGTTAAACAGTCCTTATCCTGAAGACAATTTTGAAGGTGTTTGTTTTGAAATAGGATGGAATAATCCAGATACGGAAGTCTATGTATCAGAACAAGTCAGCTTCGACTATGCAAAAAGGCTTGTAAGCGTTTTTTAGAGATTCATACAGATCATAGTAAGTTTTTAACAAAAATAATTGATAACTGGAAGCTTTTGGATCCTGAAGTGTAGTTAACGTAAAAATCACTTTACCCAGATTGTCTCTCAAAGAATGGTAGCTAAAGACCAAAGTTGTTAATAACGTTGTATAAATTAGAATAGCAAACACAAAAAAGGCCGTAAGTACTAGAGTATGTCCTCATTTTTAGCCCATTAAAATAGTCATTACCAGAATTTAACCGCTATTCCAGTGGATCCTTTTAGGCGCTTTATCAGTTGGATGACCGTACGTGATGATGCGGAAATTCGTCGGTATGGTCGTGCGTTCATGGAGCTATGCCAAAAGCAATTTGCTAATTAAGTAAGACTAGCTAAGAAGATAAAGCCAGCTCTGATAAACTTTACCAGACTTATATTAAGTGATAAAGTAGGATGCAAGACGTGATTCAGAATTCGCTTTACTTACCATTTATGTATGCACTGGTCATACTTTAGATGTCTAGCTTAGACTAGTCATTCCTTTAGTGCATATCAATCCGCTCGCATGTAAACAGGTTATACCGCTGATGGAAAAGTTTGTAGCTATCATTATGGCCATTTTTGCCAGCCCTCTGCTCATTGGCGGCGCTTATCTCCTCTCATTAGGTGGCAGCCCTTACTATCTTATCGCTGGCATTGTGATGCTTATTACAGCATTTTTATTGTTTAAAAGACATTGGGGTGCTTACGGGCTCTACGCTATTTTTATTATAGCGACAATCGCCTGGGCACTTTGGGAGTCCGGCTTTTATTGGTGGGCACTGGCTCCTCGAGTAGGCTTTCCGCTGATATTTGGTTTATTGATGTTATTGCCGTGGGTGTCTAACAAAATGGGAGGGAAGAAAACCCGAGTATTGACGGGCCCTACTAACAATACGTTGAATAAAGACCCTGTTAATGAAAGCCCTATTGATGACGGTGCATCGCTTTTAAATTCTGATAAGCTGGTCACAACCTCTACCACGACTTCCGTCAAAGACTCAAAAAAGAACGTAAGAAATCCTGTCTATTATTGGGGATTATTTGCGAGCGTAGCCATTAGCGCTCTGCTCTCTCTTGGGAGCTTAGCAAACAATGCGACTGACAAACTTGGTGAACTAAATTTAATCGCTGACGATGAGGCCATTAAAGACGCTATCTCAACCGATCCTTTAGCAACCAGTACTTCTGCAAATCTTGGTGACCCATTATCAGATGGTAGGCAAACGCCAGCTGGTGAATGGAGTGCGTATGGCCGAACAGAATATGGGCAACGCTACTCTCCCCTTAATCAAATTAACACCAATAATGTCAAAGACTTAAAATTGGTATGGAAAATTCAAACTGGTGATTTAAAAGGTCCTAATGATGTTGGTGAGACTACCTATGAGGCAACCCCTTTAAAGATAGGTAATGCCTTATATGTCTGCACCCCTCACAACTGGGTATTGGCATTGGATGCAGACTCCGGTCAGACATTATGGAAGTTTGACCCTGAAGTGGGAAAAAACCTTCAACGTCAACATCAAACTTGTCGAGGAGTGTCCTATTATGCCGGTCGATCCAGCGCTGACAATGCTATTGAAGACACCAACGACGATACAAATGGCAGTGTTAATGATGAGGCAGCGACGACCAGCAACCTAAGCGTTCAAAAAATTGCTGGAAATACGTTTAAGAGTGCCTCTACTCAATGCGATGCCAAGATATTTGTTCCAACCTCTGATGCTAAGCTATATGCACTCGACCCCGAAACTGGGCAACGCTGTCAGGGTTTTGGTGAGGATGGTGAATTAAATTTAATGCACAATATGCCATTTAAACAAGCGGGCTATTATTATTCGACGTCTCCTCCAGTAGTGGCAGGCGGTGTGGTTATTGTGGCCGGTGCCGTCAATGATAACTACGATGTCAACGCTCCCTCTGGCGTAATTCGTGCTTATGATGTTAATACCGGTACGCTCATGTGGAATTGGGATTCAGGCGATCCTGATAATACTGAACCTTTAGATATCAATGATCCGACTCAAACCTACAAAACCAGCTCCCCAAATTCGTGGGCGCCAATCAGTGCAGATGAGGAACTTGGTTTGGCCTATTTCCCTATGGGTAATCGTACTCCTGATCAGCTAGGGAGCTATCGAACCGCTGATGAAGAGAAATATGCAAGCTCCGTTGTCGCTTTAGATCTCGAGACTGGTGAAGCTCGCTGGGTTCAGCAGTTTGTTCATCATGATCTTTGGGATATGGATACCCCCGCTCAGCCAAGCTTAATCGACTTGAAAACCACCGAGGGTGTTCAGCCTGCACTTGTTGTGCCTACCAAACAAGGCGATGTGTATGTATTAAACCGAGCAACAGGCGAACCCATTTTACCCATCAAAGAGCGTCCTGCACCGCAAGGCTATCTGATAGAAGGGGAATATGCAGCACCTACTCAACCTTACTCTGCTTTGAGCTTTGAGCATGCGCCACTAACTGAAAAAGATATGTGGGGCGCGAGCCTTATTGATCAGATGATGTGCCGTATTGAATTTAACAAACTTAATTATGATGGTCGTTATACACCACCATCGATTAAAGGCAGCTTAATCTATCCCGGCAATTTTGGAACCTTTAACTGGGGCGGCATCGCCGTGGATCCTGAAAACGGGATAATGTTTGGCATGCCTACTTATTTGGCATTTACCTCAAAGCTCATCCCCAGAGACAAGATAGATGATGCGGAAACCAATAAAGGAGAACATGGGGTTAATGCTAATAAAGGCGCAGATTACGCTGTAGAATTAGCGCCTTTCTTATCACCTCTGGGCGTTCCGTGCCAACAACCACCTTGGGGCACAATAGCAGGTGCTGACCTAAGCACAGGTGAGATTGCCTATCAACGTAAAAACGGGACGGTACAAGACTTATCCCCCATCCCAATAAAATTGGAGTTGGGTGTGCCTGGTATTGGTGGACCCATCATCACCAAAGGTGGTTTGGCGTTTTTGTCAGCGGCGACCGAAAACAACTTCAGAGCTTATGATTTGAAGAACGGGGATGTGTTATGGAATGTTCGCATTCCAGCAGGCGGCCAAGCCACGCCCATGACCTACCTGAATTCTAAAGGTGAGCAGATGGTGGTATTAGTTGCTGGTGGACATGGTTCAGTTGGCACAACCATTGGCGATTATGTCTTAGCTTATAAGCTTGCTGACAAAGCCAAGTAACGTCATACCTTATCGATGAAGCGGTAATGATTCGATTCATTGCCGTTTTATTACGAGGACATGTATTCAATTCACCTTATAATGAACGGTGGTGCATGCCAAGATAAGTATGGTTTGATTATTACCGTCAGACTGCGTAACTAAAATCTTCCAAGTTTGTTTCTACGGATTTGACAGCAGGGGTCAGATTATAATACTATTAAGGATACCCTTTACTAATCTTACTTATTAACTAGTGAGATCATTCCGGAGTACTACCATGCAATGGACTAAACCAGCTTTTCAAGATATCCGTATTGGTTTCGAAATCACTATGTATTTCGAAGCTCGTTAAAATTTACTAGACCTAAATCCATTAAAAGCCCTAGATGATTAGGGCTTTTATTTTTTTGGAACTATTGATTTATGCATATTCATGTTTTAGGCTCAGCTGCTGGTGGTGGTTTTCCACAGTGGAATTGCAATTGCCATAATTGTCATGGTGTTCGTCAAGGGTCGATTCAAGCAAAAACCCGTACCCAATCTTCGATAGCAATATCAGAAAATGGCATAGATTGGATTCTATTCAATGCTTCACCTGATATTCGCCAACAATTATTTGAATTTAAGGCGGCACAGCCAGCACGTCAATTAAGAGATACAGGCATCACGAATGTGGTCTTGATGGACAGTCAGCTTGACCATACTACAGGTCTATTGACACTGCGCGAAGGTTGTCCGATTCCTGTTTGGTGTACTGACATGGTCTACCAAGATCTCACGACAGGATTTCCTATTTTCAACATGTTGAAGCACTGGAATGGTGGTCTGCAATATCATCAAATTGATCCGAAACAGACATTTAACATTGAAGGCTTTAGCAATTTAGAATTGACACCTCTGATTATTAGAAGCTCAGCACCACCCTACTCTCCACATCGTAATGATCCACATGACGGCGATAACATTGCACTGATTGTGAAAGATTTAAAAACACAAAAACAACTCTTTTATGCGCCAGGTTTGGGCAAAATTGACGATGATATTATGCAGATTATGAAAGCCTCTGATTGCGTTATGATTGACGGAACCTTATGGACTGACAATGAGATGCAAGAATGCGGTGTCGGTACAAAAACAGGTCAAGACATGGGTCATTTACATATTAGTGGTGAAGACGGCTCACTTTATTATTTAGATCAACTCGAAAATTCACGCAAAATATTGATTCATATCAATAACACCAATCCGATATTGAATGAAAAATCTGAACAGGCTGCTGAATTAAAACAACATGGTGTTGAAGTGGCTTTTGATGGCATGCAGATTGAATTGTAAGGCGAAGACAATGCAAGAAGAAAAAACAGCACTTAGCCCAGAAGCGTTTGAACAAGCGATTATGGATAAAGGTCAGTATTACCATATTTACCATCCCTTCCATATCCTGATGCATGAAGGACAGGCGACACAACAACAGATCCAAGCTTGGGTGGCAAACAGATTTTACTATCAAATCAACATTCCATTGAAAGATGCGGCAATTATGGCAAATTGCCCTGATCAGCGTGTGCGTCAAGAGTGGATTCAGCGCATGATTGACCAAGATGGTATTTACCCTGATGGTGGTGGTCGTGAAGCATGGCTAAGTCTGGCAGAAGCGGTTGGTCTTAGCCGTGAGCAAGTGATTTCTGAAGAGTTGGTTTTACCTGGTGTACGTTTTGCCGTTGATGCTTACGTGAATTTTGCTCGACGTACGTCATGGCGAGAAGCAGCCAGTAGCTCACTTACAGAGTTGTTTGCCCCACAGATTCATCAGTCTCGCTTAGAGTCTTGGCCAAAACATTACCCTTGGATTCAAGAGCAAGGTTATACCTATTTCCGTTCACGCCTGAGTCAAGCCCGTCGTGATGTTGAGCATGGTTTAACAATCACATTAGACTCATTCAAAACGGTTGAACAACAAGAGCGCATGTTGGAAATTCTGCAATTTAAACTTGATATTTTGTGGACTATCTTGGATGCCTTGAGCTTGGCCTATGTACATAATCAAGCCCCTTACCAAAGCGTCACTTCTGACAATGTTTGGCATAAAGGATTGTTCAAATGAGTTTACCTGATCTAGATCACTCTATCGTACCAGTGTGGCGTCATGGTTATCGCTTTCAGTTTGAACCTGCACAGAATGCCTATGTATTACTGTACCCTGAAGGTATGATCAAATTAAATGAGAGTGCCAGTATCATTGGTCAACATATTGATGGTCAGGCGTCCATTGCTGACATTATCGAAAAGGTGAAAGACATGTTTGGTGGTATTCCTGAAATCGAGCAAGACATTATTGAATATATGTTGGTGGCTCAACGTGAACATTGGATTGATTTATTATGACTACTCCAGTAGGACTTCCGTTATGGCTATTGGCTGAACTTACCTATCGCTGCCCATTACAATGTCCTTATTGCTCTAATCCTGTTGATTATGCTCAGTATAATCAGGAGCTGACGACGCAAGAGTGGTTTGATGTTTTTGATCAGGCGCGGCAAATGGGAGCCGTGCAACTCGGTTTTTCTGGCGGTGAACCACTCGTTCGTCAAGATTTAGAAGAATTGGTCGCTTATGCTCATAAACAAGGTTTTTACACCAACTTACTCACTTCGGGTATGGGGTTAAACGAATCTCGGATTGCTCGATTAAAGGAAGCTGGTCTTGACCATATTCAAATCAGTTTCCAAGCCAGTGATCCGACGGTTAATAATGCCTTAGCTGGTTCAAAACATGCCTTTGAACAAAAGTATGAGATGTCACGTTTGGTCAAGCAGTACGACTATCCGATGGTGCTCAACTTTGTCATTCATCGGCAGAACATTGATCAGATTGAACAGATTATTGAGCTGTGTTTAGAGCTTGAAGCAGATACCGTTGAGCTTGCTATTTGCCAATTTTATGGTTGGGCTTTTGAGAATATGCAAGGTTTATTGCCTACCAAAGAACAAGTGGTAAGAGCCGAACGCATTACCAATGAGTATCGTCAGAAAATTGAAGAACTAAACATCAAATGTAAACTCATTTTTGTGGTGCCTGATTATTACGAAGAACGTCCGAAACCCTGTATGGATGGTTGGGGCAAGATTTTCTTAACCGTTGCACCCGATGGCACAGCCCTACCTTGCCATGCCGCCAGACAACTACCAATACAGTTCCCTAATGTACGAGAAACACCGCTTTCAGATATTTGGTATGAGTCTGCGAGCTTCAATCAGTTTCGCGGTGATGATTGGATGCCCGACATGTGCCAAAACTGTCCCGATAAAGAACGGGATTACGGCGGCTGTCGTTGCCAAGCTTTTATGCTGACTGGGGATGCCAAAAATGCCGATCCTGTGTGTGGTAAATCGCCTTATCATTACCTGATCGAAGAGGCTCGTTCACAGAGTGAAGCGCCTGTACCTTTTGAAGATTTGCTATTTAGAAATCCAAAGAATTCCAAACTATTGAGTCAAGAACAATTGATTCCTACTCGTACGGTAATGGATTAACAATGAATGCTCAGCCTATCATCTTTGATGGACATAACGATCTATTAACCCGCCTTTGGCTGAGTTCAGCCGAAGATCCAGTGCATGACTTTATCCATGCCTCACTGCCGGGACATTTAGACTTAAAACGTTGTCGCAAAGCGGGGTGGATGGGCGGCTTGTTTTCTATTTTCCTGCCGCCCTACGCTTACGTTAAAAACAACCATCCTGAAAAGTTATTAAATCCCTCACACTCAGACTTTGATCCTCAGCAAATCGTTGATATTTGCTGTGCTCAATTGGAACTCGCTCAACAACTACAGGCTCGCTCTGACGGTCAGATTCAAATTTGTACGTCCTTAGATCAAATCCAAGCCTGTCAGCAGAATCAACAATTAGCCATCATTCTTCACCTTGAAGGTGCTGAATTTTTAGCCATTAAGCCCGACTTATTGGATATTTTTTACGATGCAGGACTCAGAAGTATTGGTCCACTTTGGAATAGAAAAAGTATTTTTGGTGGTGGCTTAAATGCACCCTTTCCGCATTCTCCAGATTCGGGATCTGGCCTCACCAATCAAGGGAAAGATCTCATTCTAGCGTGTAGTGAAAAGAATATGCTGATCGATGTGTCTCATATGAATGAACGGGCTTTTTGGGATACGTTAGAGATTATCAATCAACCCATTGTCGCGACACATTCCAATGCTCACGCTTTATGTCAGCAAGCAAGGAATTTGACCGATCAGCAACTGGCTGCCATTAAACAAAGCAATGGTATGGTTGGTGTGAATTTCGATGTTGCTTTTCTTCGTGCTGACGGACAACGTAACACGCAAACATCACTCGATGTGATTGTCGATCATCTTGATTATCTGATTGACCATTTAGGCGAAGATCACGTCGGTTTTGGATCCGATTTTGATGGTTGCCTCTTGCCTGATGATTTATCTGATATTAGTCAAATCTCCATGCTGATTGAGCGTATGCAACAACGACACTTCTCCGACCAACTCATTGAAAAGGTCACGTCAAAAAATTGGTTTAATGTTTTGAATAAAATATGGAAATGATAATTTATATGATGGTGATGTTCTAAAAAGTATGCTGCCATCGTGTTTTTGGCGCTATATATAAAAGTTAATTAAATACGCTATTGGCATAGTGTTGAAATTCGAGCCCATCCCGAATTCTGTGTAACTGCCATTTAGATTAAATACTGATTGAGTAAACCTGCTAATTATTGCAGGTTTTTTTATACCTAAATATTCTGTTTGAATCAATTCATAAATCACTTGTTGGTATAGAGCAGGTTATAAAAATACAAAGTCACTAGCAGTGATGCTTCCAGTTTACTTCCTACAGTGCCGTCCACACTCAAGATATCATCTGATTTCACAGTCAAAAAAAATCAAGCCAAGCTCATTAAGTACACTCAGATGTATACTGATTCAATCCAAGAGCGCACACCTATTGAAATCACTTGGGCTATATCTGAATATTCAAGTCCTCACTAGGGAACCCCCTCTTATTCCTATAACAAACTGCTTATGTTAAATACAAATTTAATAATTATGAAATCGATAGCATAGGTAATTATCATTAAGCTGTCTGAGCTATGCTGAAGAAACCGTAGAGATAAACTTGGTAAACTAACGACTCGACAAGGAGTTTACCATGACCAAGAA
>NZ_CAJHBT010000018.1 GCF_904846675.1 Psychrobacter urativorans
TTCTATACATTCATAATACCAAATATACATATAGTAACAATGTCGCTCGACAGTCATTCCCTACCGTTGGTCCGATTTTTATGTACGATGTCAAAATAACCGACAATATTTCGGAATAATTATAATTTTATTAAATTATGCTAATTTTTTGATACGAAGGTTAATAATTATATAATTAAAAACTTCTAATGAGTCTATTAAAAAGATTAGAGTTATTATGTGATGACTCACTATTTACGTTTTAAGTATTTCTTATAGATCTTAGATTGTCAAAATAATTGAAACCCAAAGCTTTTATATCAGTATCTACAAAGACACCTTACACTCCATAGACAAAGCGATACAGTAGCATTTTAATTACTTAACTGGCAAAATAATCTGCACCACCAAACCTTGAATGCTGTCTTGAACATTGGCTTGCTTATTGTGTACATTAAGCTGGCCTTTATGTGCCATAACCACTGCATGGACAATCGCTAATCCTAGACCATAGCCGCCTGTTTGCCGATGGCGAGCCGAATCAAGCCGAACAAAGGGTTGGAATATACGTTCTAAATCTTTTTCTTCTACGCCGCCACCCTCATCTGTAATACTAATTTGAATACCTTCTGTCGCTTTATCTATCCGAATCATCAATATCGTAGCAGTAACCGTTGAATTTGGCGGCGTATGCATAAAGGCATTACGAATGACATTTTCAAACGCACTATGCAGCTGATCTTGATTCCCACGTACTAAATAGACCGATGTTGGAGGCTGCCACACCCAGTGAACATGTTTATGTTGAAATTCAAAGCAGACATCTTGCCCAATTTCAGTAATAATCTCAGAAATATTTACGCTTTCACTTTCTAAGTCACTAATAGTGTATTGCTGCATCTGTAATGACTGAATACGAATGATTTGTTCAATCAGCTCATTCATGCGTGCTGATTCTTTATCAATACGGTCAAGATAACGGCTGGTATTAGGAGCAAAATCTCGAGTCAGCTCAGTCGCAACATCAAGACGCGCAAGCGGTGAACGTAATTCGTGAGAAATATCATTCAGCATTTGCTTACGTGCCAGCTCACTATCAGTCAAGCGCTCTGATAATTGCGCAACGTCTTTTGCCAGTAACCCCAGCTCATCTCCGCCCAAATTTGACAAATTGGGATTGGCTTGATAATCACCAACTAGCATCCGGTGGATGGTGTGTTGCACGCGAAGAATGCGCTGGGTCATGGTACGACTGAGCCAAAAACATACCAAAACACTAAAAAGAATGATTAGCCCCAAACGTACGGTAAAATTACCACGTTGTAGCTCTAAGACGTCTTTAAAAATCAAATGCGGCCGCAGTTGAATAATAGCAGTTTGCTCATTTGGCATGACAACCAATACTTCAGCCAATTCGGGGCGGCTATCTACATCGGCAATGGCTTTATGCGGCGGCATCGGCTGCAAAATATCATTAAGAATAGACTTATCACTCGAGTCTTCCTCTTTTGAGTTGTAGCCGCTTAAACTATAGTTGTCATAAGGATTTTTACTGGAACGCTGCTTATTACCAAATTTGCTATAGTCCGATTCATTTTTATCGAAGCCTTTTTTATCAAAACCGTTATTATCAGAGCTATTATTATCAGAACTATTGCTATCAAAATCACGGCTACCTGATAACGCCCGTTCTTGACGATTTGTGGGCTGGACTTCCTCACCGCGCCCTTGCCGATAACGATATCTAGGATAAATTATTGAGCCTTGCTCATCATATATTCTTATCTGATTCATTAGTCGTCGGTCATCATCATACATTTGCTTGACGGCGTCCATGTCACCTGCTTGCAAGGCTACAACTAACAGTTCGCGCTTGGCCAATAATTTCTCAATTTGGCTATCCATACGCGTTGCCAGCTCTTGCTCATTGAGCCAGCGCTCCACCACAATCGATAAAGTAGAGGTGATAAGAATCATAAACAGCAAACTTAAAAACAATCGCCAGAATAAAGTTAGATGTCCTTTGAAGCGCGGTTTTTTTATCGATGAATCAGTCATTACAGTACCAACTGATAGCCTTTACCACGAATGGCTTTAATCGGTTCATTATGAAAAGGTTGCAGTTTTTTGCGAAGGCTCGAAACATGCACATCAAGGCTACGATCGAACGGTTGCAGCTCACGTTGCAAGACATGTTGCGACAGCCAGGCTTTACTCACCACTTCACCCTTTTGTCTTAATAAGGCAACCAATAGGTCAAACTCTGTACCGGTTACTTGTAGCTCTACATTATCTATCTGACAAATACGCTGGGTTTGGTCAAGATGCAAGCGGCTGTCTGGTAGCGGGGTATGCTCTGAGGATGCCGCATTGGTACGCTTAATCACCGCATTAATACGTGCCAGCAGCTCGCGTGGATTGCAGGGTTTGGTGATATAGTCATCAGCGCCAAGCTCTAGCCCAATAATACGATCAATCTCATCGCCTTTTGCAGTCAGCATAATCACTGGAATATCACTGATAGCTGGCAACTGGCGTAGCACGCTTAATCCATCCATCTTTGGCATCATGATATCAAGTACCAATAAATCATAAGAAGAACCATCATGCGAAGAAGCATCCTGTTTAAGCCGCTGCATAACCGCCTCACCATCGTGAACGCAGTCGCAACTGATACCATGATTATGTAGATACTCTTGTAATAACTGGGTCAACTCCTCGTCATCATCACCAAGCAAAATATTTACCATATTAACTCCCTTAGTTATAAATAGCTTTCAAATGACTTTATTTTCACATTATCAAACAGGCGCTTGCCATTGCGCTACAAACGTTACCTTTCTTAATATTTCATCAATGTTTGTAACGTCTATATGCTCTAGTATAAATTCTATCGAATGTAGTTACTATTTAACCAGTTATTATTTAGAGCCTTTAGCCATCGCCCTGCAAACATGACACATTTAAAAATAGTAAATAATGATTAAGACAACCAATTAAGGATACGATAATGAAAAAATTATTGATAAGTTCAATACTAGCGACATCTAGCTTGTTTGCCCTTACCGCGTGTGCAGGTGTGAACGCAGCAACCGATACCAACGCCTCTACTCAAATGCAAAAACAGCATAAAGGCGGTATGAAAAACCCAT
The DNA here is from genome assembly GCF_904846675.1 of Psychrobacter urativorans. Classification (GTDB taxonomy): domain Bacteria; phylum Pseudomonadota; class Gammaproteobacteria; order Pseudomonadales; family Moraxellaceae; genus Psychrobacter; species Psychrobacter urativorans_B. The sequence continues at coordinate 3,132 of NZ_CAJHBT010000018.1, forward strand.
TATCTGAGCTTAATCTCACGGCTACCCAACAGGCACAAATGCAAGCGCTTAGAGAAAATAATCGTGGTAAGCACATGCAAAACCGCGAAGCTATGATGCAGATACTAACACCAGAACAACGTGAAAAAATGAGTCAATTAATGGCTGATAGAATGGCAGCAGGTCAGCAAGGCGCAAAAGGAAAACAAGGTTCCAAAGGCCATATGCAAAAGCACAATAAAGGAGCTAGATCGGCTGCAAGCAATCCACTATCTCAGCTGAACCTGACTGCTACCCAAAAAGCACAAATGCAAGCACTCAGAGAAAACAATCGTGGTAAGCACATGCAAAACCGTGAAGCTATGATGCAGATACTAACCCCTGAACAGCGTGAAAAGATGAGCCAATTAATGGCTGATAGAATGGCATCAGGTCAGCAAGGTATGCGTAAAAACTAATAAGGCTAGCTATCAATGAGACTGCTTGCTACTAAAGAATAAATACTCAAAAATTAAAAGAGCGCATCAGCTAAGGTGCGCTCTTTTATTGTGTTGTTTGATATTATTTTAGAAAGAAACGTAGCACAATTACTAGGACATTCCCATCACTTACAGCAAAAGTTGTTAAATGCCTTCCTGCCAGCCCTTATTTTCGTTACTATTCAGGGGTTATCTATTTATTGTGCCGCCATTTAACTTGGCTTGCCATTCCCACTCGTAAAAAGGATTTTGCGATGCAAAACTCAACATCAAAAATTCAGCAAGAGACTCACCGCCCTAATCTTCAAAGCAAAACAGCCATTAGAGCTGCCATTTTACTTATTAGTAGCACCTTCTTAGTATCCGTACCTGCTCATGCCCTTGAGCCGACCATAAACACAACTGACATAAATACTAGCGCAATTAACCTCGCTATTATGACTGCTGAACCAACGATATTGTCTGAGACTCAGCGCATTACCCTTGCTGCACCTAACCCTCTCAAGAAAACACCTAGTACAAAAATAGCCGCAACCACCGCTAAAATCGACCAAGCTATCTACTCAAATGATGCTATTCAGCATCCGCTATGGGCCAAGAACGGCATGGTTGCCACTCAAGAAGCCATCGCCTCTGATATCGGCTTACAGATTCTTAAGCAAGGCGGTAATGCTGTCGATGCTAGTATTGCCGTTGGCTTTGCGCTGGCGGTCACCCTACCACGCGCCGGCAATATTGGCGGTGGTGGCTTTATGATGATTTATGATGCCAAACAAGACAAAACTGTCGCGCTTGATTATCGTGAAAAAGCGCCAAGTAGTGCCTCTCGCGATATGTATCTCGATGCCGACGGCAATGCGGTCAGCGATTTATCCCGCTATCATGGGCTAGCCGTTGGGGTACCGGGAACCGTGGCCGGCATGCTAAAAGCTCTAGAAGACCATGGCACTATGAGTCGAGGGCAAGTCATGGCACCGGCGATTTCGTTAGCAGAGAATGGTATAGAAGTCACGGCAGGGTTGACCGAGTCGTTAGAGGCGCTTAGCGAGCGCATACAAAAGTGGCCAAGTACTAAAAAAATATTCTTTAAGCCTGATGGCAGTGCGTATCAACCCGGTGAGCGTTTAAAGCAACCAGAACTTGCGCAATCACTTAAGTTAATCGCTGCTCAAGGTACCGACGGGTTTTATAAAGGCGAAACGGCTCGTAAGTTGGTCAAAGCCGTTAACGAAGCGGGTGGCAATATGAATCTACAAGACTTAGCCAATTATAAAGCTATTGCTCGCGAACCAGTCAAAGGCAACTATCGCGGTTATGAGATTGTCTCTATGCCACCGCCCTCCTCTGGTGGCATTCATATCGTCCAGATTTTAAATATTCTAGAAGGCTATCCACTGCATAATTATGGGCAGAACAGTGCGCAAACCATTCACTTAATGGCTGAAGCCATGCAGCTGGCCTATGCTGACCGCGCAGAATACTTAGGCGATGCGGACTTCGTTGATGTGCCTACCAGTGGTCTGACCGCCCGGCCTTATGCAGATAAACTTCGCAGCTTGATTAATCCAAATAAAGCCACGCCAGCTGCAACGGTTAAAGCCAATAACCCGCTACCATACGAGAGCGATCAAACCACGCATTTCTCTATTGTCGATAAAGATGGCAATGCGGTGGCAAATACTTATACATTGAACTTTTCTTATGGCACGGGAATGGTCGCCGAAGGTACGGGTATTTTATTGAATAATGAGATGGATGATTTCTCTGCTAAGCCGGGGGTTCCTAACGGTTATGGTCTACTTGGCGGTGAAGCTAACGCCGTTGAGGCAGACAAACGTCCCTTATCTTCTATGAGTCCAACCTTAGTATTTAAAGACAGCAAACCCTATATAGTCACTGGTAGTCCGGGTGGTAGCCGTATTATTACTACGGTCACCCAAATTATCTCTAACGTCATCGACCACGATATGAACATCGCTGAGGCTACCCATGCCCCGCGTATTCATGACCAATGGCTACCTGATGAGATTCGTATTGAAAAAGCATTGAATGTGGATACCATTAAAAAGTTAGAGTCAATGGGTCATACCGTCAACCCACAAGCAGCAATGGGCTCAACTCAGTCGATTATGATTACCCCAAATGGTATCTATGGCGCATCAGATCCACGTATTGTGGATGCGGCAGTGGTTGGGTATTAGATTAAAACTGTCTTTATCTAGTCATTAAAAAAGCGCTCTGTATCATTGTGATGTAGAACGCCTTTTTAATATTTTCTATAACTTATAGTCAATCTTAAATCTCATACTCATAGCGACTTAATTTGCTATATCTCTAAACAAGCTTAGTAAATCTCTACTATAAAAACATAATTAAGTTAATTTAATATTAGGGTCTGTTGAACATTGCAATAAATTGATGGCAAAAAAAATAGCGAAGCGGTAACCTTTGAGTTCTCACACAACAAAGACACCGTTCGCTATGCCTCGCACTATGCTCAAAGATGAACACTGGACCAGACTAAGACCTATCTTACTAGAACTTAATATGTATGACAAAGGAAATCTTAGACGTACCGTTGAGGGTGTGCTATACCGTATGCGTGTCGGCTATCCTTGGCGTGATTTACCGGCTTACTGAACCCAATACTGTCTATAAAGCCTATCAACGCTGGTTTCGCAGTAATAAGTTGATTCAGCTGTTTGCTTTATTAATCAAAGATTCAGACCTTGAGTGGGTGTTTATAGATGGCACTCACATTAAAGCGCATCAGCACAGCAATGGTGGTAATGAAAGCGACCAAGCCATCAATAAGAGTGTGGCAGGTCGTGCTACTAAAATTCACTTAGCGGTCGATGCGCAGGGTGATCCGATTACTTTCCTCTTATCAGATGGCACGACTCACTATGTGAAGGTGGCACCAGACTTAATTGATAAGATAGATTTAAGCAATACAGACGTTCTATGCGCCGATAAAGGCTATGATTCTGAGACACTACGAGAACATATTAAGCAAGCAGGGGGCTGTGACAATATTCCTAGAAAGAAGAATACAAAAACAGACAATGACCATATGGACTGGGACTTGTACAAAGTGCGCCACTTAGTTGAGAATGCGTTTGCTCACTTAAAACGGTTCCGAACCGTAGCCACTAGATACGATAAGCTCAAGCAAAGTTATGAGAATACGGTGGCACTAACTTGTGCTTTTATCTGGCTGAAATTATGAATATTCAACACGCCTTAATTTAATTATCCTAAACAAGTGAAAAAAAAATGGGCTTTAGACTTAGAAAAAGCATTAAAATTGTACCCGGTGTGCGTATCAATCTGACCAAAAAAGGCGTCTCCAGCCTATCAGTGGGTAAACGCGGCGCGCGAGTAAATATAGGCAAAAAGGGCACGCGTGGTACGGTCGGTATTCCTGGTAGCGGACTGTCTTATTCTTCTTATAAATCACATAGTGACTCCAAACGCCAACCGCCGCAATCACTTGCGCAAAATAATAGCACTTCAACTCGCTCGCCTCCTCCTTCAATACACGATATTGATACTGTTACCGCGCACGCGCAAAGGCGAGTTAGCATCCTGCTAGGTATTGGCATCTTGTTGGTACCCATTATTTTTGCATGGTTCACCCTTAGACAAGGTTATTCGACCGTTAGCCGTGCCATTAGTATGGTTTGGATGGTCATTGTTATTTTTTCGATGCGTTAAAGCCGTTTGCTTAACGGGTAACTGTATGAGTGATGGCTGTATAAATGGCAGCTGTTTAAATAATATCTATATTAATTAGAGGTGTTTTATCACCGTCAAAGGTTATCTTTACACTGACTCAGTCAGACTGACACGCTTGAATAAGTGGCTGTTATCCACAAATAATGCTATTATTACCGGCTAAGATGAAGAATAAAGTAAAGGCTATTGGTGCCTTATTTTTATTTAGACCACCGCATAAATATTTGATATGTCAGGTTTTATTTAACTGGCGCTATCTATGGTTTCGTCCTTTTATCTTTAAAAATTATCAGCATACCCTCCTTTTTGCTTGCATCAGTAAGAGTCCTCTATGGCATTTGTACACCTTGGCATTCACAGCGAATATTCGATTACCGATTCTATCGTGCGTATCAAGCCTCTGGTTAAAGCGGCGGCAGCGGACAATCAGCGCGCTTTAGCTTTGACTGATTTATCTAATTTATACGCCACCGTTAAGTTTTATCGTGCCTGCCTAGGTGCTGGTATTAAACCGATTATCGGTAGTGAAGTCATCATGGACAATGAAGACTCGCGCTTGGTGCTATTGGCGATGAATAATGAAGGCTATCAAAATATCACTCGTATCGTGTCGCTTGGTTTCACCGAAGGCCGCGCAGACGATGCCAATCATGGGGTACCTATTGTCAAGCGCAGCCATATTCTTGAGTATGCAGCTGGCGTGATTGTGCTGTTTACCGAAAAGTCAGATGTGGGTCAAGCGCTAGTTAGTTCTATGCCCGAAAAGGCCGACGAGTTGCTTCTCGAGTGGCAGGCACAGTTTGAAGATCGTTTATATTTTGCCATTAAACGTACCAACCGCAACGGTGAAGACGCCTTTATTAAAACCGCTATTCATGCGGGTGCCAAATACAATATTCCTATTATTGCCCATAATGATGTGCGTTTTTTAAAACAAGACGACTTTGATGCCCACGAAGCGCGTGTTTGTATCGCCGGTTCCTACGTGTTGGCAGATCCTAATCGTCCACAGCCCTATTCAGATGAGCAATACCTTAAAACCCAAGAGCAAATGCAGCAGTTATTCGCTGATATTCCACAGGTGGTTGACAATACTTTGCGACTGGCCACCCGCTGTAACGTGACCTTGACGCTGGGCATTAACGTATTACCTGACTTTCCAGTACCAGAAGGCGAAACGACTGAATCCTTCTTTCGAGCAGAATCACAGCGCGGCCTTGAGTATCGTTTAAACAAGCTATTTCCAGTTGAGGCGCGCAGCGATAACTGGAACGATATCCAGCAGAAGTATGATGAGCGTTTAGAGTATGAGCTGAATATTATCCTATCGATGGGCTTCCCCGGTTATTTCCTAATCGTGATGGATTTTATCCGCTGGGCAAAAGCCAATGGCGTCCCCGTCGGTCCTGGTCGTGGCTCCGGTGCCGGCTCGCTGGTTGCCTATGCACTAAACATTACCGACCTTGACCCGCTCCATTATGACTTATTGTTTGAGCGTTTCTTAAACCCTGAACGGGTCTCCATGCCCGATTTCGATATCGACTTTTGTATTGACGGTCGCGATCGAGTCATTGATTATGTCGCGCAAACCTACGGTCGCGAAGCGGTTTCGCAAATCATCACCTTTGGTACGATGGCAGCAAAAGCGGTAGTGCGTGACGTGGCGCGAGTACAAGGTAAATCGTACTTTCTTGCCAGTAAAATATCTAAATTTATCCCCAAAACTCCGGGAATCACCCTTAGCCAAGCGCTGGAGCAAGAGCCACAACTCAAAGACTTAATCGCCAATCCGGATAACATGGATTATGAAGATGCTAATGAAATTTGGGAGATGGCCATTAAGTTAGAGGGCGTTTGCCGGAACGTCGGTAAACATGCTGGTGGCGTACTGATTGCGCCCAATAAAATCACCGATTTTAGCGCCATTTATTGTGATGATGATGGTCACCGGGTGAGCCAATTCGATAAGGATGATGTTGAAGCGGTTGGGCTGGTGAAGTTTGACTTTTTGGGTTTACGTAACTTAACCGTGATTAGCGCCGCCGTCGAAAATATTAATAAGCGCCGTGCTAAAGAAGGCTTCGACGCACTAGTATTAGAAGACTTACCGTTAGATGACAGTAAAGCTTATAAGCTATTACAAGATGCTAAAACCACTGCCGTATTCCAGCTAGAAAGTTCGGGCATGAAGAAGTATCTTGCTAAGCTGCAACCAACCAATATCGAAGACGTTATCGCTATGTGTGCGCTCTATCGCCCAGGACCACTCGATGCCGGCATGGTTGAGATGTATATTGACCGTAAGCATGGGCGCGAAGAAGTCATTTATGACCACCCTAATCTTGAACCTATTTTAGAAAATACCAATGGCGTTATTGTTTATCAAGAACAAGTCATGCAGATATCACAGGTCATGGCAGGTTATAGCTTGGGCGGTGCGGATATGTTACGCCGTGCTATGGGTAAGAAAAAACCAGAAGAGATGGCCAAGCAGCGCGATATTTTTGTCACGGGTGCGACTGCTCAAGGTATTGATGAAGTCACCTCAGGCGGCGTGTTCGATTTGATGGAGAAGTTCGCCGGTTACGGTTTTAACCGCTCGCATTCTGCTGCTTATGGGGTTTTGGCTTATCAAACGGCTTACCTGAAGCAATACTACCCTGCTGAATTCATGGCAGCAGTATTGACCTCAGATATGAACAACACCGATAACGTAGTGTTCTTTATTAATGACTGTCGTGAAAACTTCGGCTTAACTGTGGTGAATCCATCGGTTAACCGCAGTGAATGGCATTTCGTCGCCGATACTCCAACCAATATTATTTATGGGCTTGGCGCGCTTAAAGGCGTTGGTGAAGGCGCTGTTGAATCTATTGTAGAAGCACGCCGCCGTGATGGATATTTCAAAGACCTTTACGACTTTTGTCGCCGCGTCGATATCAAAAAGGTCAATAAGCGTACTTTAGAGGCATTAGTAAGCGCGGGGTGTTTTGATGACTTTGCCGCTACTCTACGACCTGACTTACCAAGCGACGAAGCTTATGAAATTCGCGGGGCGCTGATGAGTCAATTGCCAAGCGCAGTCCAAGCCGCTGAGCAAGATCGACAGAATAAAGAAATCGGTATGATGGATTTATTCGGTGAGATGGATGGAGTAATTGCCGCACCGCCATTACTCATGACTGCTGAGCTGATTTGGGGTGACAAACACCGCTTAAAAGCCGAAAAGAATACTTTAGGATTGTACTTAACGGGTCATCCTATCGATGAATATCGCGAGGAGCTAAAGCGCTATACTTCAGGCGCACGACTAGATAAGCTTACCGATACTGGTTATAACGGTAGCTGTTACTTTGCCGGTTTAGTTATCGATATGGCAAACTTTGGTAATCGTAATGTTATTACCTTAGATGACGGTACTTCAAGGTTAGAGGTTAGCTGTTATGCTGAGCGGTTTAACCGTGTCAAAGATCAGCTAAAAGTGGATGAAGTGGTGATCATAAAAGGTAGCATTCGTGAGCGTGATGGCCGTCTTTTTGCCCGTCTTGATAACGCACTGAGTATGGTCGATGCGCGTCTGCGCTGGCTCAAAAAGATTAGCATTAAAGTTCACGGTAGTGACATCACTCTATTAACGCGCCTACAACCTTTGTTAAAATCTGCGCAAGCCAATATCATCCCAGCACCACGTCTGTCTTATGATAATGATCAGGATGAACAAAGTAATAACGGCGCTCATGACTATTATGATAACGCTGCTATGAATAATGGCGGCGGTAGTTTATATGATGAAGATGGTAACGATTTAATGACGCAAAATCAAAATTTGAACCAAAGTTATGATGATCAAACGCTTAGTAATACAGACGCTTCAATTAATGACAATTGTACGCCGCTAGGTCTTAGCGTTTATGAAGAGTTTGGTATTGCTAACGTAGCACTGTCCGAGCACTGGCGGGTCTATCCCAATGATGATAACCTGCAACAATTGAAAAATATGATCAGCGAGGACAACTTACACTTTCATTACAGCTAGCATTTGCATTATAGCCAATACCTTTATCCTTAGTATACTTGCCCTATTTTTCAACTTATTGGATATTGAATCATGACCGAAACCTATTTGAATAATCATAATCTGAATAACAATATTGATAGCGGTACTGATAAGGAAGTCATTAACGGTGAGCAGTTTGAAGAGATGCGTGACCTGCTTGAAGAAGATTTTTCTGACTTGGTACAAACCTTTATTACTGATAGCAAGCAACGTATTAGCTTATTGCATAGCGCACAAAAAACCGATGATAATGCCAATGGCTTTGAGGCGGCGCATGCACTAAAGGGCGCCAGTGCTAACTTGGGCGCCACCCAACTAGTAATCCTTAGCGGGCAATTACAAGAAGCCTGCCGCGAACGTAACATCAGTCAACAAGCTGACATTATTGAGCAAACAGCCTTGGCGTTACAGCACGTCGAACAAGAAATCAACCAACGCTTGGGGCAATAATGAATAGCGATTTTTTATCATCAAAATCATCAGAGCAATCAGAATTGCCCAAGTCCTCAAGCACAGCTCGTGACGCACTTACCGTCAGTGATTATTTATCATACCTACAAATAGTGATGGTCAATACTACTTTGCCTGCCAATATTGGCTCAACGGCACGCGCAATGCACACCATGGGCTTGTCGCGACTGACAGTGGTTGACCCAAAACATCCTATAGATGAGACTAGTATCTCACATGCCGCCGGCGGCAGTGAAATTTTAGCAGCAGCGCAAATTGTGCCTACATTAGAGGCAGCTATTGCGGACTGTCAGCTGGTGTTTGCTGCCAGTAGCCGCAGCCGTCATTTGCCGCGTCCGGTGGTAACACCAACCCAAGCGGCGAAAATCATGTTAGATTTTATTGATAATCAGAACGGTTTTGATGGTCAGTCAGTTATCAATCAGCAGGCAGCATCTGATACACAAATACTTAATGACAATGGCAGCCCGATTAATATTGCCATATTATTTGGTCGTGAAGATCGTGGTCTGACCAATGAGGAATTGGCTTATGCAGACTATCATATCCAAATCGATGCCAATCCTGATTATCCGGTGCTCAATGTCGCTTCAGCGGTACAAGTAGTTGCTAGCTTTATCTTTACTTATATACAAGGTCATGTTACTAATGGCGTGACTGATACTCCTTCTAATGTTGAAACACATGAGATAGACGCTAACTCAGAACAGCTAATGCTACATACTTATATACGCCAACAATGGGATGAGCCTGCAATTACCCAACAGCAATTGCAGCAGCTTACTCAGTGCACAACTGAACTTATGATTGCACGTGGACTTGCTGATAGCGATCATTTAAGATCACTACCCTCGCGGCTATCTCGTTTAGGCTCCCGTATTCAGCTTGATCAAAAAGAGTATCAACTGCTAAGTGCCTTGGTAGCTAAACTTCTAAAAGACTAAAACTTACATAATTTAATACTAAAACGGAGTTAACTATGAATTGGACAGTCTATTTATCCGGAGAGATCCACAGCGACTGGCGGCAGAAAATTATGCAAGGCGCTAAAGAATATGACCTTCCTATTGAGTTCACATCAGCAGTGACTGAACACGAAGCCAGCGACGCGGCCGGTGATGTGCTGGGTAAAGACAAGAATGCATTCTGGCGTGACCATAAGTCGTCGAAGGTTAATTCGATTCGTACCAAAAACCTGATACAAAAATGCGATATAGCTATCATTCGTTTTGGTGATAAATACAAGCAGTGGAACGCGGCATTCGATGCCGGCTATTGCTCTGCCCTGGGCAAGCCGTATATCACGCTGCACGCTGATGATATCATTCATCCGCTGAAAGAAGTTGACGCGGCGGCAATGGCATGGGCGCAAACGCCTGAACAGGTTGTCGAGCTGCTAAAATATACTACCAGTGACAGCTAGACGTTGCAGTGAAGGCGGAATCTATGTGGCAGTATTGTGAGCAGAAACGACTGCCTTTAGATGAAAAGCTAATATTAATTTCCAATCTTTTTTTATTTATAACTCATAGCTATATTTTATGATGCAAAGCTGCTATAACTAAAAAACTGTAATCAAAAATACGATAGGACGCTTTATGTCATCGCCAACTGCCTTGTTCAAATCGCTTACCCGCATCAAAAAAGACTTAAAAGAAGATATTGATGCGGTATTCACCCGTGATCCTGCTGCGCGCAATAGCATGGAAGTCCTACTCACCTACCCAGGCATTCACGCGCTTATTTTACATCGCGGCGCTCACTGTCTGTGGCAAAACGAGCAGAAATTCGCCGCGCGTACTATCTCTTACGGCTCACGTATTATTACTGGTATTGAAATTCACCCGGCTGCCAAGATTGGTAAGCGTTTTTTTATTGATCATGGTGTCGGCGTGGTCATCGGTGAGACCGCTGTGATTGGTAATGATGTCACCTTATATCATGGTGTCACCCTCGGCGGCGTCTCATGGAATAATGGTAAGCGCCATCCAACCTTAGAAGATGGTGTGATTGTTGGCGCGGGGGCCAAAGTATTAGGACCATTCACCGTCGGTAAAAATGCTAAAATTGGCTCGAATGCAGTAGTCGTCAAGCCTGTACCGGCAGGCGCAACTATGATCGGTAGCGCTGCTCGCATGATTTCAGACCACCACGATGAAAAAGGCAATCCAATTGTCAGGAAAGTCGACGATGCTAAACAGCATGAAAATTTAGCAAATGCTGCAGCTAATAATCCGCAAAATCAAGACAACACACAAAACATCAAACCTGACAGATCTAAAGACTCGTCGAATACTAGCGGCCAAAGCTCAGCACGGGCTACGGCCTTTCAAGCTTATGGTATTGATCAGACTTCACAAGATCCAGTCGCTGAAGCCTTTGCTAAAATGCTGGAACATATCCAACAATCTGAGAAACGTCTTGATCAGTTGCAAGAAGCTATGTGCAAGCTTGACCCTGATTTTTGCAAAAAAGAGTATGACAAGTTATGTTTAGAAGATTTGGATGTAATCGGTCAGGGTGATATGAACGAGGCAGGCGCTGAACAGAAATAAGCATATAGAGACATAATAGCCTGTCACTCTGGGTCTTTTATATTTATTAGTAAGTTTTGTACCTATAGTAAGAAGACTGACTTAATAATATCAAACTCTCTCATACAAAGAGTAAGAAGCTCATAAGCCTGATTAGACTATTATCCCTAGGGTGAGCTTAAAAAAAGGTTGGTATCAGCTATCAGCCTCTTCTTTGGTATTATCAACCTACTCTCAGAACCGGTTTGATGGCGAGGCCGCTTACCGACTCTTCAAACACTTTTGTAATTTCTTAAAAACCATAGAACTTAACCAGCTTATTAAATAGTATTGTCTGCTAATAACTAATTAATAACGATTAAACCTAAGCTAATAGAATTAAACTAAATAAAGACGGGATTTAATTCGGTATTTACATACCGAGGTATTGCTTAAAACGATGAATTCGGTTGCTTTAAAAACTCTATTTCTTCGACAGTAGAAGCCCGTCTTAAAATTTCATTACGGTGTGGGTAACGGCCAAAGCGATCCACGATGACTTTATGTTTGATCTCAGACCTGTATACCTCTTCGTTGGTATGTTATTTAAATAATTGTTCAGCTTGTTGATGAATTAACTTTGATTCGCTGTGCATATAAGGCATCAGAAGAAATCGGCGTTCATCTAAAATTTTTAACTTTTGTAATATACCAGCTGCCACCGCTTCTTGGGCTAAGGTTAGCGCCATTGCATCTTGAGAAAAAGCGTTTGGAGTATTACGGTAAATATTGCGTGAAAATTGGTCTAATATAATGATTTCAGCTAAGCGGCCTTGGGGATTGGTGCGCCAAGCATAAAACTCTCCCGCTGCGGCTTGCTTAAATACATTGTTAAAGCGCTCTCTAAGAAGTTGATCGAGCCCCAAATCCTTCTCGAACCATTTTTGACTGCCTACCTCTTTAAAACAAAAGTCTAATACATTTTCGTACATACACAGCTCTTTTTAGAAATTTAAATGGTGTTTCTACAATGGCATTTTATACCGTCAGGCAAACGGCTAGGATTTGCACCTATAGCTTCAACTCAGTTTCAGGGTTCGACCTCGTTGCCATTGAACGCCGCACTTTAAAGACACAGCTCAGTCAAAAGAACAATATCAATACTATGAATATGAGCAGGTTAACTATTTTTCCAAGCCTGCGCTACTATAAACTAGACTCAACTAATTCTACTATGCCTGCACTCTCATGCGCTTTAAAAGGATAACGATCCGCCATAATCATCCATTCGTCACTGCAGTTGTTATTCTTACTATCTAGCTTTATCAACAAAATATCAATATCCATCGTGACTTGTCTTATGGTCGCCGGCTCAATTGGACGCTGCCTATTGCAATCGCCTTCAAACGATTTAAAGATTTTTTGTAGCTGCTGCAGCGTCGTACTGTCAGTCAAAGATAAATAAACACATTGATTGGTATAGTCAGGTTTTGGGTGCTCTAAGGTCGCAGTAAAGTCTGGATTTTGAAAAGCAGTAGTGATCTGTATTTCACCAAGTGCAGCTAAGCTTTTATGAACACGTGGGAAGTAATACTTAGCTTGATAATTACTTCCCAACGCTAATAATACGGCCGCTACTGATTGGCCTTGCAACCGTTCAGGCGCAATTTCTTTTAACTTTGCAGCGTCCAATTCTAATGGTAACTTTTGCATCGTCTTATGCATCATCAGATTTTCTGTCAGCAGTCTGGTTATCAACTGGCTTGTTACCGACAGACTCATTTTCAGAGCTTTTATTTTCAGCTGCTTTAGCATGGCGAGTAATTTGTACCCCGACCGCATCTGCTTGTTTTATAGCCGTCGGTTTAGCAACACTCAAGGTCACTGTTTGACAAGCATAATTCGCTAGTAGCTTATCAGTAATTTGCTCCGCTAAATGCTCAAGGAGCTTTGCTTTAATCTCTTTGCACCATGCGCTGACATCATCGCAGACGGCTTTATAATTTAATGCGTCATTCACATCGTCTGACGCTGCAGCTTCACTAATGTCAGTCTCAAGCGCAATATCAATCAATAACGGTTGGGTAATGGTGCGCTCCCATTCGTAAACCCCAATGACTGCCTCGACCTTTAGAGCTTTTACAAATACCATATCAGATTGGGTATGAAACATATTCTCATCCTTGTTGACTGTTTTTTAATGTGAGTTATTAGTTTAATCTCATGGATTTACTATCAGGCATCACCACGCAAGCGTGCTGCTTTTAGCTGTTTACTAGGACGATTTCGCCATAAATCAATACTGAATAATAACAGACCAAACCAAATCAAACCAAATACCGCTAAGCGATGTAAATCAAATGGTTCGTTATAATAAAATACTGCTAGGAAAAAAATAAAGGTCGGCGTCAGATAGTTCATAAAGCTTAAAATACTAAAGGCAACCAGTTTAGTAGACTTATTAAATAATAGTAGCGGTATCAAGGTAATTGGGCCTGCAATCATCAACAACCAAATAGAGGGCGTAAACCAAAAACTTAACTGGCTACTCACTACATCCGACTGCCAAAACCACCATAGACAAATAGGCACGAGCATCGTGGTTTCTACAAACATGGCATCAACGGCGGTCAGTGGCGTTTGTCGTTGAATGGTACCATAAGTGCTAAAACTAAATGCCAATATCAATGATATCCACGGCAAGCTACCAATCATAACCACTTGAATGACCACCGATAATAGCGCAAATCCAATCGCCACCCATTGCAGCATGCGCAAGCGCTCTTTGAATAATATCATCGATAACGCCACCCCGACCAATGGCCCGATGAAATATCCTAAACTGGCCTCAAGGATACGGTCATGATTAACTGCCCAGACATAAGTGAGCCAGTTGGTGGCGATAATCAAACCTGATATAAAGCTAAATGCTATCCATCTTGGATTTTGCTTGAGGGTCTCAATCCATTGCCAGCGTTTCGTAACGACCAGCACCACCAGCAAACATGCAAACGTCCAAATGATACGATGACCAATGATCTCGGTGGCATCGTAGGCGGCTAATTGTTTAAAATATAATGGAAAGATGCCCCAGATGGAAAAAGCAACGAGCGCCGTTAAAATACCGCGCCTAGTGGTTTGGATAGGGGTTACTGATTTTTTAACGACGTTTTGGGTAGTCATAAGACAAAACAACTCTTTTAGAGCAAAGTGCGCCCCTACTTATTTTTAATAATGAATTAATAATAAGTGGCAAAGACGTCAGGTTCACTACAGTAGTGATTAGAAATTAAATAAAGTGTGTCATCAATTCAATCATAAGACTTAAATTGAGGTAAATAATGATACGCCCTATTATTAAAATAGAAAAGCAATGCATCGGCATCCTATCGATACTGACGCATTGCTAAACAATGATTTTCAAGATGGCAGCTGATTAAACTAATTACCACTTAATAGCTTTAAACAGTTACTTTCAATTAAAGATATTAAAACAGTCACTTCTAAATTGAAGATATTAAACTGATACTTTCACTTTTAAACTAATACGCTTAAAACATTTCTTAAACTAAGACTATCAGTTTTATAGCTGTACTTTAAGCTTCATTCGTACCAGCATCAATTTCAATAGCCATACCGATATGATTGGCAAGTTCAGCAAAACCTGGGAAGCTGGTATTCACGGTTTCTATACCTTCGATGGTAATTTTCTTCGATGCACGTAGACTGGAAATGGCAAAGCTCATCGCTATACGGTGATCATGATGCGACACGATATGACCGCCCCCAAATACCGGCTGGCGGTTATTTATTTGACTGGTATTTAAATCGCCACCGTCACCCTCAATACTTTTTCCTTCAATGATAAGACCATCATCAGTGACGGTACAATCAACACCAAGAGTTTGCAAACCTTCTGCCATCACTGCGATGCGGTCAGACTCTTTTACGCGCAGCTCTTTGGCACCTGTTAAGACAGTACGGCCTTTTGCACAGCTAGCAGCAATAAATAGCACTGGGAACTCATCAATCGCTAGCGGCACTAAGGACTCTGGTATCTCAATACCCACTAGATTAGAGCTGCGGATAGTGATATCAGCAACAGGCTCACCGCCAACATGGGTCTCATTACTCGAAGTGATATCAGCATTCATAAGCTTCAAGATATCGATAATACCCGTACGCGTCGGGTTAATACCTACTTGGGTTAAAGTCAGCTCGCTATCTTGGCTAATAGCAGCAGCGACCATAAAGAATGCCGCCGATGAGATATCGGCAGGCACAGCAATAACACCGCCGGTTAATTTACCGCCACCTTCAACACTAATACGGTTGCCATCTACTTTTACTTCATAGCCAAAGGCCGATAGCATACGCTCCGTATGGTCGCGGCTCACTTCCGGCTGAGTGACTGTCGTTGTACCCTCGGCCCATAATCCCGCTAATAAAAGACAAGATTTAATCTGTGCTGACGCTACTGGCATATCATAATGGATACCTTGTAGCGATTTGCCAACATTATCACGACCCGTAATACTTAAAGGTGAAGTACCGCTAGTACCAGTACTTTGAATGACTGCACCCATCTGACGCAATGGCGCGGCAACACGTTCCATCGGACGTTTATTGAGACTGGTATCACCGGTTAAAACACTATCGAATGCTTGCGCAGCTAAAATACCGGATAACAGACGCATACTAGTGCCTGAGTTGCCCATATATAGCGGCGTTTTGCTCGGTTTTAGCCCATTCATACCAACACCATGAATAGTCAACTTGCCTTTATCAGGCCCTTCAATAGTCACGCCCATATCACGAAAGGCTTGCAGGGTTGCTAAAGCATCTTCCCCTTCTAAAAATCCAGTGACATGGGTAATACCTTCAGCAATACTACCAAGCATGATGCTACGGTGAGATATAGACTTGTCACCCGGAATGGCGATAGTGCCAGCAACGGTAGTGCTAGGCGAAATAATATAAGAAGCTGACATGGCAGAAATATCCGTATAAGGAGTGCTGGCTAACATATGGCCAAAATGTCGCCGTGCGGCTTGCGCGCGGCCCAAAAGTCCCATCAGGGCGGTAGAATCTTTATCAATAATGAGCTGACGCATCGTCTGTAAATAGATACCGTACTCATCAAGGGCGCTCACAATCGCGCTTTGGTTGGTAAAAAATATATCATGCCACATTTTTGGATCACTGGCAGCGATACGGGTAAAATCCCGAAACCCGCCAGCAGCATAGCGAAACATATCTAAATTATCATCGTGACTCGCCAATTGCTCAACCAAGTTAAAAGCGAGCAAGTGCGGCAAATGACTGGTATGCGCCAATATCGAATCATGATGATCAGCCTCCATCGCCATTACTGTCGCGCCAACAGCTTCCCATAACTGCCGCAGCTTATTAATGGCAGCAGGACTGGTGGTTGGCAGCTCACAAATGATGACACTGTGATTGACAAACAATTCGGCGCGGCGAGCATGATAGCCTGAATTTTCAGCACCAGCAATCGGATGCGCTGGCACTAGACCGACAGGCAAAGTGCTAAACATGGCTTTGGCGGCGGCAATGATATTACCTTTGGTACTACAAACATCGGTGATAATGCAATCTTTTGCAAGCTGACCGCTATCCATGACAGCTTCGATGTCAGCAAATACCGCCTCTACTGCTTGCACAGGGACAGCAATGACGATTAGATCACTGCCGCTAACCACATCACTAAGAATTGAGCCGCCCGCATCAAGCAAGCCTTGCTCAATGCCCGCCTCTATACTTGGGACATATCCATCGACTGCCACCAAACGCCTGCTTAAGTTATTGTCTTTAATCGCTTGCGCCAAGCTGGCGCCAATCAGCCCTAAACCAATAATACAGACCTGCTGGAATAGCGGTTGCATCTTGGTTAAGGCTGGATCTGATTGTGCTTGCCTAATTGTCACTTGATTCAATTCTTGCATAGTTTTCTAATTAGGTGGCATTCTGATTTATTGTTTGACTGAACTGATTTTGCTGCTGACTCTTGAGTGACTTACCTAATATGAGTAGCAGTTTAATCATTAGTCAATATAGAGCGCAGTGTATCAATCAGGCGCATATTGTCTTCAGCTACGCCAACCGTTATCCGCAACCAATCGGACAAGCCATAGCCTACAAGTGGACGCACAATAACGCCTTGCTCAAGCAGCGCCTGATTAATAGTCGCTGTATCTTCATCATCAATTTCAACCATAATGAAGTTGGCATATGACTTAATAAAACCAAGTCCTAACGCGTCAAATTGCTTTTCTAACCAGCGCATTTGCTCTTGATTGGTTTGGCGGACAGTTTCGATAAAGTCTTGGTCAGCAAGAGCGGCGGCGGCGGCGGCCAATCCAATACGGCTGACATTAAATGGCTGGCGAACACGATTCAACAAACCAGCTACTGACGCTGAGCTGAGTGCATAACCAATACGCAGTCCTGCCAGTCCGTACGCTTTAGAGAAAGTGCGCACAATGACCACATTATCAAACTCATCTAATAGCGCCCGATTATTACTTTCTGGGCTATATTCAGTATAAGCTTCATCTAATACCACCAATACTGAGCTTGGCAGACTGGCAACAAACTGACGCAATTCTGAGCGCTCAAGCTGAGTGCCCGTTGGATTATTAGGATTGGCAATAAAGACAATCTTAGTATTGGCATTGTCTGCGACTGCCTGACGCATGGCATCAAGGTCATGACCAAAATACTGCGCTGGCACTTCAATACCAGTCGCCCCTTGCATCTTCGCCAGCATTGAATAAACCACAAACGCATATTGGCTATAGACTATCGCGTCATCAGCACCCACAAACGTACGTGCCAAGATATCAAGCAAATCGTTAGAACCATTACCGAGGGTGATACAGTCTAACTTTATACCTGTAAAATCAGCAATGCCTTGCTTAAGATAATAACCATTGCCATCTGGATAACGCGCCAACTGCCCCAACTGCTCAGTAATTGCCAAAGTCACAGAAGGTGAGCAGCCTATCGGATTCTCATTACTCGCCAGCTTTACCACGTCAGATACGCCATATTCACGGGTTAGCTCTTCAACTGGCTTGCCCGTTTGATACGGTGCTAAATCTAAGATGCTGTCATAAGCAACCGTTGGCTGTGGTGAGTTCAAATCTGTCGTTTGCGTCGATTCAGTGGACTGCATGGTTTATCCTTAGATGTAATTGCTCATCTATTATTGGTATTTATCATTACTAAGATTGATTTACTCTAACTATAGTACCGCTTTTGGGTATGAGCCTAATATCCGCACATCTTTAACTAAAGGACGGATATCAGCAATAGCAGCGCTGACATTTGGATCTTGGATATGACCATCCATATCAATGAAGAAAACATACGCCCACTTATTAGGACGTTCAGGACGAGTCTCAATACTGGTCATGGATACGCCATGCTTAGATAACGGCTTTAATATCTCAATAAGCGCGCCGGCTTTATCATGAGCAGAAACCACAATAGAGGTTTTATCTTGACCTGATGGTGCAATCGACTCGTGACCAATAATCAAGAAACGTGTGGTGTTACTAGGATTGTCTTCGATGTTTGAATAGAGCTTATGCAAATCATATTCTGCAGCCGCCACATCCCCAGCGATAGCCGCTGAGTGCCATTCGTTTTTGAGGCGACGGGCGGCTTCACCATTACTTGATACGGCGACACGCTCAATATTAGGGAAATTCACATCGAGCCAATGACGGCACTGTGCTAATGACTGTTGGTGCGAATAGATACGGCTAAGACCGTCAAGCTTGGTATGCTCAGCCACTAAAAAGTTTTGATGAATAGGCAGCTCAACTTCACCAATAATTTTCAGTGTTGAAGATAAAAATCCGTCAAGAGTATGATTAACTACGCCTTCAGAAGAGTTTTCTACTGGCACCACACCATACATCGCAGTACCCGCTTCTACTTCACGGAACACATCAGTGATAGTCGTTAGCGGCAAAGTATCAGCAGCTTTACCAAAATGCTTTAATGCAGCGGCATGCGTAAAGGTGCCCAAAGGCCCCAAAAAGGCAATGCGCTGCGGCGCTTCTAAATCCAAACATACCGACATGATTTCACGGAACAGTCTCGCCATTTTTTCATCAGCGATAGGGCCAGTATTACGGGCCATGACTGCTTTTAATACTTGCGCTTCACGTTCAGGGCGATAAAAAATAGGATTGCGGACGCTAGCATCGGCATTGCTACTGGCGGCATGGTCTTTCTTAACAATCGCTACTTGTTGCGCGAGCTTGGCACGATTATTAATCAGCGTATGAATCTCACAGTCTACTGCATCAATATTTTGGCGTAGGCGATTTAAAAACTCTTGATCAGTAGTAGACTCGCTGCTATCAGTGTTCGCTTGGTTTAAATTGGCTGCTAGTTGCTCTGGTGACTGCTCACTCATAACCGCTTATCCTTGTTTAAATCTGTTATGTATCACTGTGATAACGTTAAATGATAGGGCTGTTTGGCCTATTATTAGTATAATACAGCGCCATTTATCGCCATAAGCTACTTATATTGTACATCTATCAAACTGAATTTTTATTTAAATGAGACAAAAATAGCCATTTAAATAAAACTACTCGAAAACAGCTATGTAAAGAATTTGAATCCAAGATAATTGCGCAAAGCTAATGGTCAAATGGCTAACCGCATCTACTATAGCAAAAACTAGGCAAAGTGCCCATCTGTAAATGGCTGTAAATATGCGAAATGTCCTAAACCTTGGAGTAAACCCTATAAATGCTCAGGTACAGTAAAACTATGCGCCAACCCAGATGCGAAACTATGTTACAGTTTAAGGCTATTTACGAGCCTCTTAGAAAAACGTTAATTGACTATAAAAGGATATAAGATGAGCGCATTACAACAGCTTCGCACTATGACTACCATTGTCGCTGATACCGGCGACCTGGCCGCCATTGCGCGCCTAAAACCTATCGATGCGACCACCAATCCCAGCCTAATTACCAAAGCGCTCATTCATCCTGACAATCAAGCCACGCTCTCAGATACAATGAACAATCATCAAGGTAACGTAGATGCGGTCATTGACGCGCTAACGATTCAGATAGGCTGCGATATTCTAGACTTAATCGAAGGACGGGTATCAACTGAGGTCGATGCGCGCTTGTCCTACGATACTCAAGCGACGATTGATAAAGCTTTGGAATTTATGGACGCTTATGCAAGTGCAGGCGTTGACCCAGAACGGGTGCTGATTAAAATGGCGGCAACATGGCAAGGCATTGAAGCGGCGCGCTACCTTGAAACCCAAGGCATTCATTGTAATTTAACCTTATTATTTGGTCAGCATCAAGCAGTTGCCTGTGCCGATGCCGGTGTGACTTTGATATCGCCTTTTGTTGGTCGTATCTTAGACTGGCAAAAGCACCAACAAAGTCGCCAAAACGTCCCCGCATCTGATGACATGGGCGTGCAATCGGTCAAACTCATTTACCAATACTATAAACAGCACGGTTATAAAACACAGGTCATGGGCGCAAGCTTTCGCTCAACCGAGCAGATTTTAGCGCTGGCAGGCTGTGATTTATTGACTATTGCTCCCAATCTTATTGACGAGTTAGCAGCGATGGATACCACCGTTACTCGCCAGATGTCTCCGAGCATGTCAATGGAAATGGACAGTATGAAGCGCGTCAGCTTAACTCATGAAGAATTTAGCCAAGCCTATCAGCAAGATAAAGTAACCCAAGATTTATTACCCAAAGGTATTGATGGCTTTATTGGGGCGCGCGATGAGCTTGCTCAGACGTTGGCGGCAATGCGCAATTAGAGCTGAATTGAGTAAGGTGTTTTTACGGCTAAGCTCAATATTGGGCTTAGCCTAAAAGTAATAATTACAACAATAAAAAAGGCATACTCAATTTAAGAGGATGCCTTTTTTTATAATCTACTTTTAACAAAATACCTTTAACGAATTAATTATCGAGGAAAACAATATTTTGATTTAATTCAGATTTTGTTTTTTCATACTGTTTTCTTTCAGAGTCTGTTTTGTAGGAATAACCTTCAGACTTCATACAATAAGCAATCACCCTCTCTGCTTGCTCTTCTGGAAGATTTTCAGCATTCACATCTGTTCTACAATAGCCCAACTGGTCTGTAGCTGATTGTTTACTTACCCCATCTTTATACCACGACGCTTCTGGAACGTACGAGGTACAAGCAGAGATTAATCCTATTGCTAGGGTTAAGGTGGCGGATTTAAATAAAATATTCATAATAACAACTCACTCCTAAGATAGACTTTTTTTAAATTCTACACAGTAACTATGACAAAGCAACCTAAATTATTGATTTTTTAAACTTGTGCTTGCTTATGAATAATATACAGATTGTAGGTTCAATACTTTTTTATAAGATATCATCAATTCGTTTAATTTTCCCATAAAAAAAGCAACTTTCTAAGCTTTCAGTACCGTATAAACCGGCACCGGAAACTCACCATGCAAATCAACCAAATCTAATAATACTAGCGCGCCCACTACCGTATGCGCGGCAGACTGGCACAACTCATAAGCGGTGGTCAGTGTGCCGCCCGTTGCTAAGATATCATCGACCAAGAGTACACGCTCAGGTGGCAAATTATTTTGCATCTCAAGGGTATCTTTTCCGTATTCTAGCGCATAAGCCTTATTCGCAACTGGTGGTGGCAGCTTACCCGGTTTACGCAGTAAAATCATGCCTTTACCCAAACGCCCTGCTATTAAACTTGCAAACACAAAGCCACGTGCCTCAACGGCTCCTAAGCAATCTACCTCATCTAGCAATCCAGCAGGCAATACCGCAAGCAGCGCATCAACGACTTCATTAATATGACTGCGCAATAAAGGCGTGATATCATAAAAATCAACGCCCACTTTCGGAAAGTTAGGAACGGTACGAATAACTTGCCAAAATGGATGATCGGTGTTTAACACATTGGCAGCGACAGATGATGTATTGGCTTGTGTGGTAGAGGCAGTAGCACTCATAATAACCCTTAACTTAAATGGCTTGAATAGTAATATGACAGCGACAAACAATGTCTAAAATAGGAAAGTTAACGCCGGTTATCATAACATAATTGGCTTTGTGCGTGCGGTTGAGCGAGCAAGAAGCCAATGACTTAAACAGAATAAATCATAAATAGTGACTTGATAACTGCTTATTTATCTCAATATACAAGTGTAAACTTAATCACGAAAATTGCGGTTATATGCTACACTACGTGCGTTTTTGTGGTCTTTACTGACTATAAATTGACAGACTGTAAAAGTGATAATAATTGATAGGATTATATATGAACCGTTATGAATGTATCGTCTGTGGTTGGATCTATGATGAAGAGCTTGGCTGCCCTGAAGAAGGTATCGCCCCTG
Source organism: Psychrobacter urativorans (assembly GCF_904846675.1). Classification (GTDB taxonomy): domain Bacteria; phylum Pseudomonadota; class Gammaproteobacteria; order Pseudomonadales; family Moraxellaceae; genus Psychrobacter; species Psychrobacter urativorans_B. Next base: position 25,804 of record NZ_CAJHBT010000018.1, read on the forward strand.
GTACTAAATGGGATGACATCCCTGACGACTGGACATGCCCTGAGTGCGGCGTAGGTAAGTTAGATTTTGAGATGGTAGAACTTTAAGTAGGAGCGCTTATGACGAACTCAAGTTATCCTAATGGTACCGACGCATCTGAAAATGCCGTCAGCTATCCGACGCCGGCATGGCAAAAATTCGGTGTGCATGATTGGCGAGCCTCCGATCTTAGCGACCATCTTTATCAAGCCATGTTTGATATTGGCGATGGGATTAATTTATGCGTTGAAGCTGGCGGTAATCCTGATAATCCACCATTATTGATGGTAATGGGGCTTGGCTCACAAATGGTATTTTGGCCTGATGGTTTTATCAAGCGCCTGATTGATGCCGGATTTTTTGTGATTCGCTTTGATAATCGGGATATCGGTCTGTCGTCCAAAGTGCAGATTGAAGGTCTACCGCGCGTCAGTCAGCTGAAGATGATGCTGCGCCTACAAACGGGGCTGTCTAATAAAAGCCAACAGGTTGCCTATAATCTGACGGATATGGCTGAAGATACCGTGCGTCTCATTAAGGCGTTACATCTGAGTAGCACCCACCTGCTTGGGGCCTCTATGGGCGGTATGATTGCCCAGATCGTCGCTGCCCGCTACCCAAGTTTGGTAAAGCGGATGGTGTTGATGTTTACTACCACCAATCGCGCGTTTTTGAGACCGCCAAAAGCTAGGCAGCTATACACTCTAATCAATCGCCCTGAGAGCCATTCTGAGCGTGATATTGTGCGCCATAGTGTCTGGTTTATGAAAACTGTTGGTACGCCGGGGCATGTCAACGTGCGTACCGTCCGTGAAATTGCCAAGCTACGTTATCAGCGCAACTTTCATCCACTCGGTGCCGTGCAGCAGCTCAATGCTATCTTATCGTCAGGCTCTATCAGTCGCTTTAGCAAGCAAGTCAAAGCGCCGACCATCGTCATTCATGGTAGTGCCGATGGGCTACTGCCCACCTCACAAGGACGGGTAGTTGCCAAGACCATTCCTAATGCGACATTTTATTTAATCGAAGGCATGGCGCATGATATTCCAGCGTATTATCAGCCGTATCTAGTCGATCTAATTCGCAACCATTTATTAGATTAAATAGTTTTAGAAAAGAAGTTAAAACATAAATAATCTATGCTTTAACTCCTTTTCTTGCACTGACATTTTAATAATAACTATCTCTTAATTATCATTTTATCTACAGCTAACATACGCTCCTTCTTTATCAATACACATTTTTGCGCCATTCTTAAGGCTACCCACCCAAGCTTTACCGTTTTTAAATACAAACGATGGCGCATCTTTATCGCTATCACTGGCTATAATACCGTTATCATCAAAGCCAAAAGGTATGACCAGCTCGCCGCCTAAATTCAAAAAACCCCACTTATCATCAACACGCACACCAGCCAATCCTTCAGAAAATGGTCGAACCTCATCAAATGAATAGGTAATCATGATCACATTTTTCTCGTCCACAAATCCCCACTTACCATCTTGTTGATGGGGCTGCAATGTGTTAAAGCCAGCTGAAGGTTTTGGCGGCGCTAATGTGGATATCTTGTCTCTAGATGCAGGCTTATCAAGTTTTTTGTTAGTAGCAGACGCTTGAGCGCTGTCATTGTGATTAGTGCCTTTAGAGTTAGGATTGGTGATGAGATTGCCATTTTTGTCCAGCAAGCTGATCGCCTTATTTTTACGCACGCGCGCCACGCCCCCTCGATAATTATCGATATCACTAATCGCCGCTGAGAAAGGTACGATAGTTTGATTGCTAGTACTAATAACGCCATACTTACCTGCTTTTTTGACCACAATTCGCCCCTCAGATACCGGTCGCGCCCAGCCTTGTCCACCACTCAGCATATCATAGACAGTGGGAATAACTTCACGACCTTGCATATTGACATAACCGACTCGGCTATTGCGTAGAACAGGGAATAGACCGCCAGCGATCTTATTGGCATCGACCTTTTGATAGCGTGATAAATCGACGACAGGTTTACCCCTGCTATCAATCAGCGCCACAGGTGCACCAAAATCTTTCGATGCTAAAAAATAACCGCTATTAGCAGTACAAGTGACATTTTTATAATAACTTTTGGGCAGCTGACAGCTAGCAGCTTGTGCAGTTGGCATGGTAAAAAGCATACTTAATACAACACTCGTACCAATAATCAGACGTGATGGATTAACTGATAATAGTTTATTTGATGATTTTGACGCTGAGCCTATTGGGCTTTGAGACATAATAAAACCTAAGTTAAGAATTTATATCAGGCGTATAAGGTATGAAATAACGGTAATATTACTCGCTATTTTAAGTGGTTAGGCTAACAAATAGAGACATTAACGCCAATACTATTCCTGTAAGAGTGTGACGGTAATATATAAACCTTGTCAGCAATTTGTTCCATTAAACATTGGCTGATAGCATTTATGTTTGACTCTAAAACCTTTACAATTGAGGCTTTTTTAAATTGCTTGTTGGGCAATGACAAGGACAAATTATGGCTGTCGCCTCTTCACGTTCTGCATCCATCGGCCTAATCATCGGTTGTATTATTTTTGGCTTAGGCAGCCTGATTGTTGCCCATGTCGATATTGGCGGCTGGGCGATGTCATTTTGGCGGCTTGCTATCTCGGGGGTGGTATTTACGCTACTGGCTAAATTCATGGGCCAACGCTTACCACGCTCAAGACGCGCCATCGTATTTGGTTTATTATCAGGGGTATTTTTAGGCTTGGACTTGGCGCTTTGGCACGAGAGTATTTATGCTGTCGGTCCTGGTATCTCCACCCTACTTAACAGCTTACAGATTTTCTTTTTGGCTGCGATTGGGTTTTTATACTTTAGTGAACGTCAGTCAATTTTGCAGCTGGGAAGTTTGTTTTTAGCAATGCTCGGGGTGGCGATGATTGGTAGCCCTGAGTTTGCGCAGAATACCAATGCGACATGGGGCTTTATAACGGGTATCGTATCAGGGGCAATGCTGGCGGCATCAATGACCTTTATCCGTAAGACTCACGATACCGAACCGACACCGATATTTGTGCTCATGCAGCTGATCAGTATTGGCGGTGTCTTAGCGATGATTGTACCAATGTTGGTCTTTGACATGGGTCATATATTGCCCAACACTTGGTCTGAGGTTGGTTGGATATTGGTTTATGGTGCAGTGATGCAGTGTATAGCTTGGGGGCTAATTGCTTACTCTATTCCCAAGCTGTCCTTAGCGTTGACCGGTCTGTTGCTATTGACCGAGCCGATTGCTGCATTAGTGATTGATTATAGCTGGCTAGATAAACCTATCAACACCTTACAATGGAGCGGCGCCCTGCTGACTTTATTCGCTATTTATTTGGGGTCACTAAAGCCCAAACCGCGCGACCTGCGACGCTATCGGTTTTTTGCACGGTTTTATAAGCGTAGGTATAAGTAAAGTTAATAATGAGACTATAGTAAATTCACGTTTATGATTTATTTGGAAATAGCTTCTTTGCTAAAGGCCAAACAATTAAGACTGATAGAGCAGCTATAATAGGTGTTGTGAGTGAGCTTGATTTAGGTATTAAAAACTCAGATAATAAAGTTGCTATTACTACAAATAAACCTGAAAATAAAACCATCTTTATATTTCGTTTCATATAACATTCACCCTAATATATTTAATCTATTTATAATATGAACTTAATTAACGATATCATATTTTTATAATAGGTAAGCTACTGCTTATTTTTGATAATTATTTTTTTGCCAGTTAAATAGCGTATTAAGCACGATAGCCGTTAAGGTCGCCGTACCAATACCGCCCAAATCAAAGCCTCCTAAATGCAAGCTAAAATTACCCGTGCCCATAATCACGGTAACCGCTGCAATAATCAAATTGCTATTTTTGCTAAAGTCGATATGACTATCAATCCAGATTTTCGCGCCAGCAATTGCAATCAAGCCTAACACCACGATGGACGCACCACCCAATAACGCCGGTGGGATGGTTTGAATAATCGCCCCAAACTTTGGTGATAAGCCGAGCAAGACCGCCACAATACCCGCCATCACAAAAATAGTCGTACTATAGACCTTTGTTACCGCCATGACACCGATATTCTCAGCATACGTGGTCACCCCTGTACCGCCAAAACCGGCTGAAAAAGTGGTCGCCAAACCATCAGCAAAGAAGGCTCGACCCATATAAGGCGTCACACGCAATTTGGTCATGCCTTCTACCGCTTTAAAATGCCCTAAGTTTTCGGCAATCAAAATAAAAGCAACAGGCGCAATTAAAATAATGGCGCTCATCTCAAAACGCGGCGCATGGATACCGGGCAGCCCAAACCAAGAGGCTGTTTGAATTCCACTAAAGTCGATAGGCATGCCAAAACCTAGCACATTAGTCATAACAAAGTAGGCGACATAGGATAATATCAAGCCGACCAGTAACAGCAAGCGCCTAAGCATACCGCGAGTGAATACCGCCACCCCACTGATAAGTAATACTGTCAGCGCCGCCATCCAAGCATCGAACTGATTGGCGGATACCCCTTGAATGGTCACCGGTGCCAAATTAAGACCGATAATCATCACAATCGCACCCGTAACGATAGGCGGCATCAAACGCTCAATCCAGCCCGTGCCAGTCTTGATAACCAATAAACCGACCAAGGCATAAATGATGCCGCACACCATAATGCCACCTAAAGCGACATTGAGATTACTATTAAAGCCTACGCCAGCATAAGCAGTAACGGCAATAACAGGACCAATAAACGCAAAACTTGAGCCCAAATAGCTGGGCATACGCCCACCGGTAATCATGAAGAACATGATGGTACAAATACCGGACATCAAAATCGCTAAATTAGGGTCAAACCCCATTAATAACGGAGCCAGTACCGTCGAACCAAACATCGCAAAAGTATGCTGGACGCCAAGCAGAACGCTTTTTGTAGGCGGCAGATATTCATTGATCCCGACAGGATTGCGATCCAAGTCCCCTTGGAAGGGTCGCCATGTTGGGAACCAACGACCATTTTCGAAGTCGGGATTGTGCGGTAAGCTCATCACTGCTGCATTGCTGCCAGTAGCGTCTGGCACTGAAGAGTCTTCGGTTGACTTAGAAGATTGCTTTGATTGAGAGGAGTGCTCTGAGGCAGATGTCATGCGCGCTGTTCCTGATTAATCTAAACTAATGAAGTCTTAAAAAATAAGATCACAATAGCTAGAAAATGATAACTAGAAATGGATATAGGGTAAATAGAAGCATTATAACGTTCGTATCATCCTATTTAGCGTATCGCATCATGACCGGCCGCTACTCTAAACTTACACTTGCAACCTTTGTTATGCTAACAGCTTGCCATCGTGGAGGCTTATTGTTAAAAGAGCGGTTATTTTTATAAAATTGTTATATTCTGCTAGATGTATGAGGCCGGATATGTTCTACTAAATGCACCGCTTCGGTTGCTCGCACCTTAATGTATTCTACAGCGACAACCAACTTACAGGATGTTACACGAGCGTTGATGCCAAGCATCATAACGGAAATTAATAATAAACAACAGCTATTATTCACCCGTCATCCGTACCACCACGTTTAAAATTTTTCATAGCTGATGCTCTAGGCTTACTGTCTAACGTTACTTATTCCCTATTGTTGTCTACCATATTCCCTCTGCGGATTCTGGTCTTTTTCCTATGCAGGCACTATAGGATATGCTATCAGCTATGCATATAAGCTAAAAGTCGCATTCACTCTATTTTACTTTTTTTCGGTGTATTATTATGATTAGTGTATTTGATTTATTTAAAATCGGGATTGGTCCATCAAGCTCTCATACCGTAGGCCCGATGGTGGCAGCTAATTTATTCTTAGCCTCACTACTCCAGCAAACGGAATTGACTGAGGTCACTGGTCTAGAGATTGAGCTATATGGCTCGCTAGCAGCGACTGGTAAAGGACACGCTACTGATACTGCCATCTTGTTAGGATTACTTGGCCACCAGCCAAGCACGATTGATACTAGGCTTACCAGTCAATACCTCTCACCCATTTTTGCTGATAAGCAACTGAATATATCAGGCAAACATAGTGTTGCCTTCGATGCAGAACGCAATATTCACTGGTATGGGGATACCGTTCTGCCCTACCATCCCAATGCGATGACTATTAGTGCACTATTAGGAGACGGTAGCCGCTATCAGCAAACATATTACTCAGTAGGCGGCGGTTTTGTCATCAATGATGAAGATGCCAACAATCCAGATGAGGATCATGCTACCCCGACTATTGATGTCATTCCCTACCCTTTCAATAGTGCTTCAGAGCTGCTTGAACAGTGCCGTGAGTATGGTCTGAGTATCAGCGACTTGGTATTGGCGAACGAACTGCATTACCGTAATAAAGAAGAAGTCTTTGCCTACTTGGATGCTATTTGGGAGTCAATGCAAGATTGCGTGACACGCGGCTGTCAAAACAGTGGCATATTGCCAGGCGGTTTGGATGTCAAGCGTCGTGCGCAAGCCTTACATTTACAGCTGTGCGCTGAAAAAGATCAGCCTAGTAGCAAAGAAGATAAGCTCGTGGCAATGGATTGGATTAACTTATATGCGCTAGCCGTCAATGAGGAAAATGCCAATGGCGGTAACGTGGTGACAGCCCCAACCAACGGCGCAGCTGGCATTATTCCTGCAGTCATGCATTATTATCGCGACTTTTTATCAGGTTATAGCATTGAGGGGGCGCGTAAGTTTTTGTTGAATGCCACCGCTATCGGTAGCTTAATCAAACAAAACGCTTCAATTTCTGGTGCGGAAGTCGGTTGCCAAGGAGAAGTTGGCTCTGCCTGCGCGATGGCAGCCTCTGCACTAGCCGAAATCTTAGGCGGCGATCCTGCCAAATGTCTCAATGCTGCTGAGATAGGTATTGAGCACAACTTAGGTCTTACGTGCGATCCTGTTGGCGGCTTGGTACAAGTGCCTTGTATTGAGCGCAATGCCATGGGCGCGGTAAAAGCTGTTAATGCGGCGCGTCTCGCCTGCCGTGGTGATGGGCAGCACTTTGTGCCTTTTGATAAAGTTGTTGAAACCATGAAACAAACGGGCGCTGATATGTTAGACAGTTATAAAGAAACGTCGCGTGGCGGACTTGCTATTTATGCTGATAACCGCATACCTACTGCCAGCCAAGGCGTTAGCGTTAAATATAGTCAGTGCTAATATAGCCTATTTAGTAATCGGTTCACACAAATCAGTTCACACAAAAAAGCCTCTAACGAATTAGAGGCTTTTTTGTGTGAATATTTACTACTTATTCATCAATATTTGATAAACAGACTTTAGACCTTATTCAGCAGTCTTTGAGATGATTTCGTTTAGAGACCAAGCTGGCTTCACCACACCTGATGCAGTATCAGCAATGGCTTCTTGGCGCACATCTAATATATAACGATAGTTTGGCTCGTAAGTAAAGCCTTGAATATTACCGTTTAATGTATTGAAGTTCTTCTGATAGGTTTGACGATACTGTAAGCATTCAGATTCAACTCTAGCACCTGCGGTGTTCATAACGGTACAGACAGCTTTACGCGGTGCAATCTCTACTTTAAAGCTTGGAATGTTTACAACTTTAACGTTGACCGTCTGACCTTCAACAACCATAGCGCGTTCGTCGGCTAAATTCATTGTAGAACAACCTGCTAATGCAAAAGTTGTCGCTAATGCTGCCATTGCTAATTTTTTCATTGGTTTTTCCTCAGTTAATTACTATTAAATCGTTAATGCCTTATCCAATAAATCATTAATGCCTTGTCGCAACTGTCTTGTTTAAACCGTCTAGGTTAATGACGTTAACGTTATAGATGTATGTTCAGAAGTACATAATCAGAAGTACATGAGCACTGACATTTGGGCATTAACAATGACGCTGTATCCACACAGCGCCACTTATTGTTGTACTGCACTCAGTATAAGCCGCATAAAACCTTATGCTCTATGACTGCTTTGTAAGTTAACGTCAGTATTTGCAACTGATCTTATGCAACGGCAGTCATCAATAATGATAACTTTTCAAATAAAGGCATTAGCTACGATAATCAGCATTAATTTTGATATAGTCATAAGACAAGTCACAGGTATAAACGGTATCACTTGCCGTACCACGGGCTAAATCTATATGAATGGTAATCTCCGGACGGCTCATGACTTCATTACCGGCCGCTTCAGTGTAGTCGCTAGCGACAGTACCGTTTTGGCAAATCATGACTTCATTTAGCGACACATCCACTTGCTCAGTATCTAAATCTTCGATACCAGCATAACCAACCGCCGCTAAAATCCGACCCCAATTGGCATCACTGGCAAAAAACGCAGTTTTAACCAAAGGTGAATGCGCAACCGCATAAGCCACATCGCAGCACTCGCTACTGGTTTTTCCGCCGGTTACTTTTATTATCATAAATTTCGTCGCGCCCTCTCCATCACGCACGATTAACTGTGCCAAGCGCACAAACACTTCTGTCAAAGCTTCAAATAATGGCTGATAATGGGGATGCTCAGGGCTATCAATAATTTGCGTGCTGGCTTTACCGGTGGCTATCAATACGCAGCAATCATTGGTTGAGGTATCACCATCGACAGTAATACGATTAAAGGACAGCTCATTAATAGCACTCAGCATCTTTTGTAATAAGTCAGCAGCAATATTGGCGTCAGTTGCGACATAGCCCAACATAGTCGCCATATTGGGACGAATCATCCCTGAACCTTTTGAGATACCGGTAATATGGTAACTGGTACTATTATTAGAAACAGCTTCAGCAATATCAACTTTTTGGCTAGCAAGCTTAGGAATAGTATCCGTGGTACGAATACCATTAGCCGCTGCTAACCAATTATCAGCGGCTAGATTGGCCAACGCTGCGTCCAATCCTGCTATTATTGCCTCACTATTGAGTGGCTCGCCGATAACACCGGTGGAGAACGGTAATACCGCGTTAGTATCTACGCCAGCTTTAATCGCTAATGCCGCACAAATATCTTCAGCACGGCGTTTGCCATCAGCACCGGTACCTGCATTAGCATTGCCAGTATTGGTAATTAAATAGCGCGGGCTGGTTTTTGCAAAATGCTCACGCAAGACACGTACGGGCGCGGCACAAAATGTATTTTTGGTAGTGACAACCGCTGTAGCAGCGCTATCAGGAATTTCCATAATGACTAAATCGTCACGGTCTTTATAGCGCACGCCTGCAGCGGTGGCGCTAAGTGTGATGCCATCAATAGCATAAATAGTTTCAGGTATTGCAATATTTCCGACAGCCATATAAAAATCCTTATTGTTTGGTTTTTATTAAAATCATCAATAACTATTAACATTACGTTTGTCCAATGACCGTTATTTTAAGTCAAATGTAGACCAAATCGGCGCATGATCTGATGGTTTTTCCATCGCTCGTAGCTCATAACTAATGCCAGCGTCCGTACATTTATCTTTTAAGTCTGGAGTGCATAAGATGTGGTCAATACGCATACCGCGCTTGGGCTCATCATTAAAGCCACGACTGCGGTAATCAAACCAGCTATATAGCTCAGTGCTCGTAGGATAATGCAAGCGATAAGTATCGGTAAGCTCGCGTGACATCAACGCCTCATACCATTCGCGCTCCTCAGGCAAGAACGAAGTCTTTCTATTTTTAAGCCAGCGCTTAGCATTGGCCTCACCGATACCGATATCGATATCTTCTGGCGCAACGTTCATATCACCCATTATAATCAGTGAGCGGCCTTCAGCTTTTAGTGTGTCAATATAGAGCATCAAATCAGCATAATAAGCACGCTTCATCGGAAATTTAGTCGGATGGTCTTGGCTTTCACCTTGCGGAAAGTAGCCATTGAGCACATCAATCTCACGACCTTGCAACTCATAACGCGCATGAATAAAGCGCTTTTGTGCCTCATCGTCTTCATCAGGGAAGCCTTTTTGCACAAAGATAGGCGCAACTTTCGATAATAGCGCTACGCCATAATGCGCCTTTTGGCCAAAATATTCGACGTGATAGCCCAGGCTTTCAACATTTTCGAGCGGAAACTGCTCGTCATGCACCTTAGTTTCTTGCAGACCCATCACATCGGGATCGATTATGTCACGTACTGCCTCTAACTGATGTTGACGGGCGCGGATACCATTGATATTAAAACAAACAAAGCGGGTCATGCGTTATCCTATTTTCATGAATTTATAATTGGTTTTCTAATAAACTGGTTCGTTTATTTTGCTATAGTTTATCGGCAAGCTATACTACTAATGTAATCATTATTTTATAGTCGAAACTATATAACCCTTATTATTATAATGCTTAAGCATTTTATCGAGTTATCTTATGTCTACAATCATCACTACTACAACCAGCACAAAAAATACTGCCCCTGCAAATACAGCTATGAAGCCCTTATTTGCAGTCGATTATCACGTCTATATTAATCATACAGACGCCGGCGGTATAGTCTATCACGCCAATCATTTGATATTTTTTGAAAACTGCCGCCGTGATTGGTTTACAACGCTAGGTCTGAACACTTATTTCTTACAAACAGATGAGGGTCAAATTCAGCATTTTGTGGTCAGTCAAGCAGAGTTAAAATATCAAAAAGCGATTTTCTTAGATGAAGAGATAAGTGTACGTATTGATAAAGTGGAATTGAAACCTGCCAGTATTATATTTTATCAAAGTATTCATCGCCATTTTCCTGAAAACGTCAATGTAAATGACAAGCCAGCTGACACCTTGTTAAGTAGTAGCAAAATTGTCATTGCCTGTGTACAAAATCAAACCAAACCTAGCTCAGTACCAGAGCACGCAGATAATAAATCAAATAAACCTATTACCGTGCCAAGTGCCATCCCTATTCGCCCGATTCGGGTACCGAAGCAGCTCCATGATAGCATTCAACAGGCTATCTCACAGCAGACAACTGAGCAATAAGCCTTGCTGATTTCTGACTCTAACAATAATAGCGCGCTATTAGTATTTGACGATGTGCGAGTGCATAACAAGCGCCCACTAGCCATGCATACTAACAATGCTACCGATAACACGTCTAAAAGTGCGTCTAATGGCTTTATTCATAAGCTTACTCAGAGAACTACTAATCGAACTAATAATAGTCACGTGACTGATGAACAAGTCCTAATAAATGCTGCCAGTGGTCAACTCTCCCAAGGACAGCTGACCGTGCTAACGGGGCCTTCCGGTAGCGGCAAATCAGTGTTATTGCGAGTATTAGCAGGATTATCGCCGCTGACTACAGGCGATATTTGGCTTCACAATGCTCACAATGATCGCCTTAATATTCATGATACGCTTGCTATTAAGTGGCGTACGCAAGTGGCACTACTGGCGCAGCATCCGCAGCTATTAGAAGGCAGTGTCCTTGATAACTTGCAACTGCCTTATAGCTTGCAAGCGCATCGGCACGGCTACTTTAACATCGACTGGCACATCCAGCAGTTAGATTTTTTACAGCGTAGCAAGGCATTTTTGCAGCAGTCTGCTGCCCACCTATCAGGCGGCGAACGGCAATTGGTGAATACCTTGAGGCTATTACAGCTGCAACCACAAGTATTGTTGTTAGACGAACCTACTGCCGCACTCGATGCCGAAACCGCTAATAACCTTATACAATTGCTAATGAGTTGGTTACAGGCTGAACCACGACGCACCATGCTGTGGGTTACGCATGACACTCAAGCCATCATGCCGTTAGCCGATAAGCACTGGGATATGCAGGCAGGAATATTGAATGACTGATGTTTATACCGCCATGCCTACTGATATCAGCGCTGATAATCTGCAAATATTACTGACCTACGGCGATGTGGCGCTTGCCAGCAGCCTAATATTATTGGTGATATTGATATCGTGGCGACTGCGCTTACGGCTGACAACTACGCTATTGATGGCGGCGGTTCGTACCGTAATACAGCTAAGCTTTATTGGGCTGATACTGGCATGGATATTTGCACGTGAACACTGGTACGAGGTACTTGTTATCTTGACTATCATGACCTTGATTGCTGCTGGCGCTGCCAAAAACCGTGTCAAACGTGCTTATAAAGGTTTATTAACGGATACCTTTATTGCTGTGAGCGCTTCAGCCGTGCTGGTTACTATCATTGCCATTGGGTTGATTTTACGGGTGCAGCCATGGTACACCCCGCAGTTTATTATTCCGATACTAGGACTAATATTGGGCAACTCATTGACTGCTATCTCCTTAACTAGTAATCAGCTTATTAATGCCTTTCATGAGCAGCAGGCGCGTATTGAGATGATGTTATCACTATCAGCGACGCCATATGAGGCAGTCCATGCACCCATTCGCGCGGCTATTATTAATGGTATGACGCCAACGCTTAATTCTATGATGGTGGTCGGTATCGTCAGTTTGCCGGGGATGATGACGGGTCAAATTCTCGCCGGCGCCGAACCTACCCAAGCCGTACGCTATCAAATTGTCACTATGTTTTTGATATGCGTGAGCAGTACCCTTGGCTGTACCTCAAGCGCTTTGCTTATTTATCGTCGATTTTTTAATCGCTACCAACAGCTTATTTTACCTGTCTGACTATTATTCATCATTTACTTCACCCCTCTTAAATTATATTTGTCTATCTATTTTTAGATACTATTAAGTTCCTGATTATTGATATTAATTATCATTACCGTTATGTTACTATATTGTCGGTATTTGTTGCCATACTGCTATTATATTTTGAGGATGCTAATCATGACATTGAACAAACCTTGGCTTGAACAATATCCGCTGAGTGTACCCAAGACTATCAATCCTGACCGTTACGAGAGCTTGGTGGCGTTGTATGAGGATTGTTTTGAGCGCTTTCGCATGCATCCTATTAGCATTTGTATGGGCGTTACGCATACTTATGGCGATGTCGATACCGCATCGCTCGCAGTCGCCGCATGGTTGCAAGCACAAGGACTGCCTAAAGGTAGCATTGTGGCGCTGATGATGCCCAATGTGCCTCAGTATCTACCTATTATGATTGGTATCTTGCGTGCCGGCTATGTCTGTACCCCCATTAACCCGCTATATACGGGTCGTGAACTACGACATCAATTAAACGACTCTGGTGCTAAGGTTATTTTTATTGTCGATAATTTTGCTCAAGCGCTTGAACAAGTGGTCGATGAGACGCCCATCAAGCGTATCGTACTGTCAAAAATGGGCGATATGATGGGACTAAAAGGGGTTTTGGTCAATACTGTGGTTCGTCAAGTTAAGCGTCTGGTTCCTAAATATAAACTCAATGACCCCAAACATGAAGTAACCAAGTTCCCTGACGTTCTCAAAAAAGGCAAGAATTTACCGTTTAAAGATCCCAAAACGACATTAGATCAACGAGCCATTTTGCAATATACCGGTGGTACTACGGGATTGTCAAAAGGTGCGATTTTGTCTCAGCGCAATATTGTCGCTGCCGCCATGCAATCTGAAGCTTGGTACCGCCCTATCACATCAGAGATTAATGATGTCTATATCAATATGGTGATGGCTTTACCGCTGTATCATATTTTTGCCTTTATGCTCAGCCTACTCGGTATGCGCTCGGGCTACACCTTTATATTAGTGCCCAATCCGCGTGATATGCCCGGATTTGTCAAAACTTTATCCAAACAACCGTTTCATATTTTCCCTGCCGTTAATACCTTGTTTAAAGGATTGCTGGACCAGCCTAACTTCAAGCAGCTTGATTTTAGCGCTCTGCGTATTACGCAGGCAGGTGGTATGGCAGCAACGGAACAAACTGCTGCGCGCTGGCTTGACGTTACCGATTGTCCGATGATTGAAGGTTGGGGCATGACTGAAGGCGTGGCAGCAGGCACAGCAAACGTGGTCACTGACCGCAAATTTAATGGCACCATTGGCATTCCTGTACCGAGTGTCGATATCATCGTCATTGATGATAATGATGAGCGCGTCGGTCTAAACCAAGCGGGCGAGATGTGTATGAAAGGCCCTAACGTTACCGCTGGTTATTTAAATCATAATAACCTCGTCTGCTTTACTAAAGACGGTTACTTCCGTACCGGCGATATTATTAGTATGGATGAACGAGGCTACATCACCTTGCTCGACCGTAAAAAAGACATGATTTTGGTCTCAGGCTTTAACGTCTTTCCGAATGAGATTGAATCAGTAATGCTAGACTGTGACGGTGTTATTGACTGTGCAGTGATTGGTATTCCTGATGAAAACCAAGGTGAGTCAGTAAAGATATATGTGGTGCGTGCCGATAGTCATGTTACTAAAGAGGTAATTAAAGAGTTTGCGCTGGACAACCTCACCGGTTATAAATGTCCGCGTCATATTGAATTTGTCGATACCCTACCAAAAACCAATGTTGGTAAAGTATTGCGCCAACAGCTACGTGAAAAACACTTGGCTGACCATCCTCATCCTCAACTTTGATTGCTTGAATCTTTATTTTAACTCATACAAGAACCATTAAAAAAGCGCCATGTATTAAATGCATAGCGCTTTTTATTATTTAAACGTATAAATTACGATTAGCTCATTTTATTAACCATATTTAAAGGTAAATGCTTCATCGCTTGCCCCACTATTGACCAAGGTAGGCTTGGCACACACGCCTCTTCAGCACCGGACTCAATCGCGGCAACCATCGCTTTAGTACCGGTTTCCGCATCAACTTGAAATGGTAGCGGCTTGGCATTGGTATTGATTTCAGTACGAATATAACCGGGATAAATGGTAGATACTTTAATGGGCAGATTAGTCAGCAACATATCAGCACGGATGCCTTCGGCTAAATGCGCCAAGCCGGCCTTACTCGCGCCATAAGTAGTCATATGCGCTGGTAGTCCACGCATTGCTGACATGCTCGATATCACCACTAAGTGCCCATTATTTTGGGCACGGAAGATACTCATAGCCGCTTCACACTGCGCCAAAGCGGAGATAAAGTTAATCTCCGCAGTACGGCGATTGGTCTCAAAACGACCTTTACCGATACGGCGGCTCTCTCCCACCCCAGCGTTAACCACGACTCGATGAATCTGTCCAAAGTCGGCAGCAAAAGCATCAAACACTTCAAATATGGCATTATAGTTACTGACATCCAATACGCGACACTCAATATGAATCTCAGGATAACGGTCTATTAGCTCGGCTTTTAATTGCTCTAAACGGTCGCTACGACGGGCACAAATTGCTAGATTATAGCCTAATTTAGCAAAGAGTCGCGCCATTCCTTCACCCAAACCTGAGCTGGCTCCAGTAATTAAAACCGTTTTGTTACGGCCCACTTGCTGCTTATTTAAGCCTTTAAGATAACGTGACGGCTGAATGGCACTGAGCGCCTGATCCTTACTTTGCTTGGCCGTTCTTGTCACTAGGTTTATTAACTTATGTTGCATGGGCAGTCCTTTGGATGTCTCAATACCAGTATAAAAGGCGAAAAATATAAGATTGAAATTAACGTATTATAGTAGTTATTACTTAGGATATGAATGGTGATTATGTATCAAAAATAACCCTACTACCGATAATATCCCTCTTAATCTTAGCGCCAACTGATAAAACGTTTACCATCCCCAAATAAATGGCTATATTCGTTTAAGGACAATAAGCGCGGTATTTGATCGGGCACCGTAATCGCAGTGACGCCAGTATTGACTAGACTTTTATTGAGCTGATAGGCAGTTTGACTACCTTGTTGTAGTAATTTGGCGGTAATAGCGGCAATCACACCCCCTGAGGTGAATACCAATACAGTACTATCGTCTCCTAAATGATTGAGATGGGTGATTTGTGTACGTATTTGTTCAAGCGCTTGCTGCGCACGGACATTAAACTGCGGCCAGCTCTCAACATAGTCATCATCATAGTCACCGCCATGCCAGCGCTGCATGGCTCGATCAAACAATTCTGCCAAACGTATTTTTGGCGCATCCGCTTTGGCAAGCTCTGCGGCTACAGCGGCTTGGCTGGTAAAGATAGGGTCAGACTTCATAAACACATCTTTATGATTAAACTCATCAAATATAGGTAGCACATAGCTATCCGGCGTTTCAATATCAAGTATGGGTACTTCGCCACTAGCGACTATTGATGGGTGATAAGTTTCCCAAAAATAGCGTGCAGAGTCACGCTGACGCGATAAGCTACCAGTAAAAATAGCATCAATGCGGCGCTGTGTATTTGCATAGTGCTTACCGAGCAGACGCGCCTGTATACTGCCTAGCTCTGAGAGCTGATCGTAGTTCTCTTGTCCAAATGATGCTTGGCCATGGCGTGCCAAAAGGATGGTGGTCATAACGGTATTACCTATTTTTTTGTTTAGATGGCTTTCTTCAAAACGCTATTCCTTTAAACAGTCTAGCCTTTAAATAGTTCAATCTTTAGACGGTTTAGAAGTTTGATCTTCAGCTTCCTTAGCGCTATCCTCAAAATAACCTGTTGGCAAAATGCCTTCAATAACTGCTTGTACAGGGCTCGGTAGCTTATCAATAGTGGCGGCATCAATGCCCATATCTTGTAAGTGCGGCTGTACATGAGTCGTAAACAGCGCATCGCCTTCATATTTAGCAATCAGCTTAAGACATTTAGCGTGTAAAACGTGCACAATAATCCAAAAGTTTTTAAAGGCAGGATTGGTAGTCTGCTTATGATAGTAGCGATAATAAATCTGCTGCACAATACCCGCTAAGCGGAATAAGCCAAACACTTCATAAAATGTCCAGTTATCAATCTGCAAACCCGTCTTTTCAAGGTAATAATCAACCACTTCATCACGGGTCATCATACCTTCTAGATGCGTCGGCTGCCGGCGTGATTGTTGCATGATGATATTATCATCGGCTTCAATCCAGTAGGCCAGCGCACTGCCTAAATCCATTAAAGGATCGCCAATTGTTGCCATTTCCCAGTCGAGAACGCCAATAACTTTGGTAGGATCATCGGCATCTAGAATGACATTATCAAAGCGCCAATCATTATGAATCACGCAGGTTCTACTATCGGCTGGTGTATGCTTGCCAAGCCATTGACGCACCAATGCAAAGCTGGGCACATTAGGCGTTTTGGCCTTGACGTAACGCTTATCCCAACCACTGACCTGCCGCTCGCAGTAACCGTCACCGCGACCTAACGCGACCAGTTCAGGGTTGTCGCTATAGTCTACTTGATGTAGCTCAATCAAAGCATCAATGACATTGGTACATAAATCACGCGTTTGCGCAGGATCAAGCTCAATCTCTTTAGGTAAATTAGCACGCGGGATAATGCCTTCCATGCGCTCCATAATATAGAAATCGGCGCCGATGACTGCCTCATCAGTACATAACCCGATCATCTTTGGTACATACGGATAATCATCAGCCAACGCCTGCTGAACGGTATATTCACGTACCATATCATGGGCAGATTTAGCTTTAGTGCCTTTCGGTGGACGGCGTAAGATTAGATCTTGGTTCTCATATTGCAGGCGATAGGTCCAATTAGATGCGCCGCCTGAAAACTGAGTGACGATAGGCGCGCCTTTGACATCAATATCTTGCGCACGTAACCATTTACTCACCGCTTGCGCATCGAGTTCTTCGCCGTCACGGACAGCGCCGCCTTTATCTAAGACTTTAGCATTTGTCGTGGTTTTATTATCACCGCTCTGCTTATCACTCTTAACAGTCACATTAGCATTATTAGTTGCCATTTGATGTTCCTTATCATGTGGGCATAAAATATTTTATTGTTTTACAAGTATTTAGTTATTTACTTAGGCTATTTTAATCATTAATCAATTAAGGCTTAGAAGGACGGCGAAAGCCATGACGTTTTAACTCTAGTTTGGCAATCATCGTTTTGTGCACCTCATCAGGACCATCGGCTAAACGTAGCGCTCTTGCCTGCGCAAAGAAGCTTGGTAGTAACGTATCTTGGCAAACGCCCATCCCGCCATAAATCTGAATCGCCATATCGACCACTTCTTGAAGTACGGTGGGCGCAACCACTTTAATAGCTGAGATTTCAGTTAATGCCGCTTTTGTTCCTTGGCTGTCCATTTTTTGTGCCGCATATAAAGTCAGTAGACGCGCTTGGTCAATTTTAATACGCGCTTCTGCGATACGTTCTAAATTACCGCCTAGCTCTAATAAGGGCTTGCCAAAGGCCGTACGCTTCATACCGCGATGAATCGCCAGCTCTAATGACTTCTCCGCCGCGCCAACACAGCGCATACAGTGATGAATACGTCCTGGTCCTAGGCGACCTTGCGCAATCTCAAAGCCCATCCCCGGCCCGCCAATAAAGCTGCTGACAGGCACACGTACATCGGTAAAGCTAACTTCGCCATGACCATGCGGCGCATCATAATCCCCAAATACTTTTAGCATCCGCTCAATATTGACCCCTGCTGTTTTTGCCGGAACCAATACCATAGAGTGTTGATGATGGCGGTCTTTGCTGTCATCAGGCGTATAGGCCATCACAATCAGCAAATTAACAGCCGGATCGCCAAGACCAGATGACCACCATTTGCTGCCATTAAGGACAATCTCATCACCCTCGACCACAGCAGTTGCCTGCATATTAGTAGCATCGCTGGAGGCGACATCCGGCTCAGTCATACAAAATACTGAGCGCGTTGAGCCTGCTAATAGCGGCGTCAACCATTGGTCTTGCTGCTGAGAACTACCATAACGCCACAATAGTTCCATATTACCGCTATCGGGGGCATTGCAGTTAAAAACATACGGCGCAAGTAAACTGCGTCCAGTCAGCTCAGCAATAGGCGCGTAATCTGTGACTGACAGCCCAGCACCTAATTCATCATCCGGCAAAAACATATTCCAAAGCCCTGCAGTGCGTGCTTGTTCTCGCAACGTCTCATACGCTTCTGGCCACTTCCAATTCAGCCAATTGCCATCGGGGTTTTGCTCATGACAGTCTTGCCAAAATTGCGCTTCTATTGGCTCAATATGGGTTTCAATAAAGTCCTTGATCTGCTCGTGCATAAACTGACCGTGTTCGGTGGCGGTAAACATTAATGTAGATGCTGTAGACATAGTTATACTCCTCTTCCTTGTTGGACACTTTTAGTTTTAGTTTTAGTTTTAGTTTTGAGATAAAACTGACTCTGACTATTTATAGCATAACCCCAATCAACAAACAGCAAAAAGGCGCGACCGACAAGGGCACGCCTTTAAGATAATTAAAAGATATATGAATAATTGTTAATTAATATTAGAAGCTATTTAGTATCAACCACCCTTATTTTAAAATATTTAAACGACTGTTATAATCAAAGCGCATCAAGGTTTCTGGGAGTTTATCAGCGGCGATGCTTAACGCCGCTTCAGCCGCTTGCGACAGACCTAGTTTTTCTGCCAAGGTTGGCTTTTGGCGTGAATGCAGCACATAGACTTCATTATCGTCCATCAGCTCTAGAATATAGCTGTCAGACGTTTGCAAGCTATCTACTAAGTTGAGATGCACGGCATCTTCACCATACCAATGCTCGCCAGTCGCAACTTTATCCAAATCCAGCATGGCGCGATAGCGATTGACGAAGTGTTTAAATAGCTGATGGGTTTGTTCCAGCTCTTCTTGATACTTAGCACGGTCTTCGGCATCATTTTCGCCAAATATGGTTACTGTGCGCTTATAGTCGCCAGCCGTGAACTGCTCATAATCGACATCGTGATTTTTTAGCCATTTATGGAAGTTAGGCAATTGTGATACCACCCCGATTGAACCAATTATGGCAAAAGGAGCTGCAATGACATTATCAGCAACACAAGCCATCATATAACCACCGCTGGCGGCCACTTTATCCACACATACCGTCAATTTCAGTCCAGCATCTTTCAGACGTACTAACTGTGCGGCTGCTAGTCCATAACCATGTACCAAGCCGCCACCTGATTCAAGACGTACGACCACTTCATCGCCTTCATTGGCAGTACTTATTAGAGTGCTAATCTCTTCACGCAAATGCTTGACCGCTGTGGCTTTAATATCACCATCGAAGTCGAGCACAAAAACTTGATGGCTGTCATGTTTTCCCTTAGCCTTTTTCTTTAGTGCTTTCTTATTCTCTTTAGCCGTCCGTTTTTTGAATTGCTTGAGTGCTGCCTTACCTTGGGTTGCCTCTACTAAGTCTTGACGGCGCTGCGCTTGGGTCTTATTAAGATGCATGACTTTAAGTTCAACAGGATTTTTGGCTGGATGAAATAGCATAAAGATAATTCCTTTAATAATTAAAATAGTGACCGTATTTTTGTTAATGATTTTTATACAGGGTAGCTTGATATGTGCGCAAAGTAGTGGGTTTTCAAGCACGAAGATAATATTTAAACAATTGCTAACATTATTGAATAAATAGTCCGATTATAGCGTATTCCTGTCTCTTGATTGTGTCGGTATAGTTGTATAACAAAGGCAGTTTAGGCATAATATGCGTTTATACCAAATTTTCTGCAGTCAACGTGATGACCATGGGTCTTAATCGCGCTGTGTATGCTATTTTTTAATGATAGCTTTAATGGTCTATAAATAACGTTTATTGACTTTAAAATAGCGATATTAAAATAGCCACCCTACTTAAGGCCAGCTTTTAAATTATCAACTTTGCTTGCCGATTGGCGCTGATCGTCATTATGGTAGGGGCAGGTTTAATTACTATTAATTTTATGGTGACGGGTTAGCATTGGTTGAAATCAAATAGTAGTGGCTGCATTATTATGCTTTAAATTATTATAATTCGAATTTTGAATTGGGCTGACAACTGGATAACCATTATTATGACGGACAGTATTATGACGCAACATGAAATGACAACGCACAGCCAATACCGCGATGAATATTGCGGCGCGGTAACCGAAAACCTGTTAGAGCAAACCATTAGTATCGTCGGCTGGGTACATCGTCGCCGCGATCATGGCGGCGTGATTTTCTTAGACATGCGTGACCGCGCTGGTATTTTGCAAGTGGTTGTCGATCCAGATACCCCAGAAGCCTTTGCTACTGCCGATGCGGTACGTCCTGAGTATGTGCTTAAAATTACGGGTCGCGTTCGTCGCCGTTATGAAGGTACTGAAAACGCTAGTATGACCAGTGGTCAAATCGAGCTACTAGGCAAAGAGATTGAAGTATTGGCCAAGTCTGAAACCCCGCCATTCCCATTGAATGATGAGAATATGACGGTATCAGAAGACTTACGCCTAAAATATCGCTACCTTGATATGCGTCGTCCGCAAATGCAAGATCGCATGGTATTCCGTGCCAAAGCCACTTCAGCGATTCGCCGTTATCTAGACGATCATGGCTTCTTGGATGTTGAGACCCCTATCTTGACTCGCGCGACTCCTGAAGGCGCTCGTGACTATCTAGTCCCTTCACGCACACGTCCAGGTAACTTTTTTGCCCTACCGCAGTCACCACAGCTGTTTAAACAATTATTGATGATTTCAGGTTTTGACCGTTATTATCAAATTGCCAAATGCTTCCGTGATGAAGATTTACGTGCGGATCGTCAGCCTGAATTTACCCAAGTGGATATTGAGACTTCTTTTCTGAATGAAGAAGAAATCATGAATGTCAACGAAGGTCTTATTAAGCATGTATTTAAAACTATGATGGACGTTGAGTTCGATAAGTTTCCGCGTATGACTTACGCCGAAGCAATGCGTGACTATGCTTCAGACAAGCCTGACTTACGTATTCCATTAAAATTAGTCGATGTTGCAGACCTTATGCAAAGCGTTGATTTTAAAGTATTCGCAGGCCCTGCTAACGATCCTAAAGGCCGCGTTGCTGCACTGCGTATTCCTAACGGTAGTTCATTAAGCCGTAAAAACATCGATGAATACACTAAGTTTGTTAGTATTTATGGTGCGCGTGGTTTGGCTTATATCAAAGTCAACGATGCCAGCAATATCAATAACGGTGTCGATAAAGAATCTGGTTTGCAATCACCAATTATCAAAAATATGACCGATGACGTGCTGGCTAGCTTAATTGACCGCACTGGTGCTGAAGACGGCGATATCATCTTCTTCGGCGCGGATAAAGCCAGTGTCGTGAATGATGCAATGGGCGCACTACGTCAGAAGATTGGTTTGGATCTTGAGATGACCACTTGCGAGTGGGCACCACTTTGGGTCACTGACTTCCCAATGTTTGAAGAGACTGACGATGGTAAATGGACCTCAATGCACCATCCATTCACTAAGCCTAAAGGCTCAGTATCTGAGCTAAAAGACAGCCCAGCGACTGCCCTATCTATCGCTTATGATATGGTATTAAACGGTACTGAAATCGGTGGCGGTAGCTTACGTATCAATACTCTTGAGATGCAGCAAGCCGTATTTGAAGCCTTAGGTATCGATGAGCAAGAAGCCGAAGACAAATTCAGCTTCTTACTTGACGCGCTAAAATTCGGTGCGCCGCCGCATGGTGGTTTAGCCTTTGGTTTGGATCGACTGATTATGTTAATGGTAGGTGCAAGCTCTATCCGTGATGTAATCGCTTTCCCAAAAACCAAAACGGCTGAAGATCCGCTGACTAAAGCGCCTGCTGAAGTAGATAACAAACAGCTACGCGAACTCGGTATCCGACTGCGTGAAAAAGCTCAGCCCGATGCTAGCAAACCTGCTCAGTAAATAGTTGGATTATGCGCAAATACTTTTTACAGTCTAATTTTCAGCGACAATGCTTGATATTACGGTGCAACTTTTTAGCGGGTAAAAGGTTGCTCTGTTATTTTCCATCATATAATCTACTACAATGTGAGTGATCATGAATCCGTATCAAGTGTTTAAATACGTGCCACTATCTGTCCTACAGATGTTGGCACGTTTTGTTGCTTGGATCATGATGTTGCTGCCGGACTTAAGTATTGTGCGTACTATTAAGATTAATATGACGCTGGTCGCACCGGACTTATCTGGTCATCAACAACAAACTTTAATTAAAGATATTGTTCGCAACCAATGCCTCAGCAGTGTTGAGTCCATTAAAAGTTGGGCAATGGCACCAAAATGGAGTATTGCGCAAATTCGCGATATCCATAATCAAGACATATTGCTAGAGGGACTGGCCAGTCCCAATGGTATGCTCGCCATCGTGCCACATTTGGGTACGTGGGAGATGATGAACGCTTGGCTCAATCAATTTGGCGCGCCAACTATTATGTACAAGCCCGTTAAGGGTGAACTCACCAATAGCTTTGTACTGCAAGGACGCTCGCGCCTCAACGCAACCCTAGTCCCAACCGACGGTAGCGGCGTCAAAGCCATATTTAAAACCCTGAAACAAGGCGGCTTTAGCATCGTTTTACCTGACCACGTCCCTGATCCTTCAGGCGGTGAGGTGGTGCCATTTTTCGGTGTTGAAACCTTAACCAGTACCCTTGCATCAAAACTTGCTAGCAAAACCAAGTGCGCCCTAGTCGGTGTATCTTGCATCCGCCGTATTGATGGTCGCGGTTTTGATATTTATTGTTATAAGCTCGATGACCCTGACCTTTATGATCGCAATGCCTCTATCTCTACCTATGCTCTAAACCAAGCGATGGAGATGATGATAAAAGAAAACTGCAGTCATTATATGTGGGGCTATCGGCGCTTTAAACAAATCCCCATCTTAGGCAATCCTTATAATGCCCCTGAAAGCGCACTAACAGATTTTGTCCGTGCCACCCATACCTCGCGCTCTGATGCCTATTCCCCTATGGATAACGACGCAAGCAACAGCGAACAAAACAAATGACGCACATGATCATGATAACAATGCACCGCTATGAAGATACCAGTGTTTAAACGTTCGAACATATAAATTATGCTAAAGTTGGTAGATATTTTTTAGCCTTCTGTTCATCTCAATCACTCCCTATCAATACGAGTACATCATGGCAATTGACGCAACCACCACCTCATCGACAACGTATAAGCACGAAGATGCTAATGACAAAGCATCTGAGCGCCGCTATATTATCTGTATGAAATGGGGTGATAAGTATGGTTCTGAATACGTCAACCGCCTATACAACATGGTCAATCGCCATTTGACCTTAGACTTTCAAATGGTTTGTTTAACTGACGACAGTACCGGTATTGATCCTGCAGTACAGTGCTACCCAATACCTGAGCTGAATCTACCTTCAGGTCTGCCCGAACGCGGTTGGAAAAAGCTCACCACCTTTCAGCCTGAGCTCTATGATCTCAAAGGCGTGGCACTATTTTTAGATATTGATATCGTCATCGTTGATAATATTGACAGTTTCTTTACTTATGAGGCTGAGCATAAAGATAGCGTGGTCATCATTCGTGACTGGAAAAAACCGTGGCGGATGATTGGCAACAGTTCGGTATATCGCTTTAACATCGGCATGCACACCTACCCTGACTTACTGGCTAACTTTGAGCGTAACTTTGATACTATTCGCCAGCAAGTACGCCACGAGCAGGCTTACTTATCCAACTATTTACGTGAGCATCATCATTTAGAATATTGGGATAAAACGTGGTGCGTTAGCTTTAAATACCAATGTATCGCGCCCATTCCCTTTAACATTATACGTGCGCCAAAACTGCCTGATGGCGCCAAAATTATCATTTTTCACGGTGAGATTAATCCACCTGATGCTATCGCTGGTAGTGGCGGTAAATGGTATCGCCATGTAAAGCCCAGTCCATGGCTCACACCGTATTGGCAATGAATTGTCCACATGTCTCAATCTATCAGCATCTTAATGATTTAGGAAATATAATTTAACAAGACAGTTAAATTAAAAATAGCAGTTGAAAGCAGCGGCTAAAAGCAACTATCGGAAAACAATATGTCGTTAAATTCGAGACTACCTCCTACTGTTGAGTTTGACATTGGTAACCAACTTATCACTATCAAGGCTTTTAATGCCGATGAGTCAAAGCAAAACCTACATCAGCAAGCGGTAAATATTATCGCCTCCGGCCCTTCTATAGCTAATATAGCCTTCTCAGGCCTGCAAGATACGCCCACTATTTTTGTCAACGGTAGTATCAGTCTCATTCAGGAACATAACTTTACCGATGTCGTAGGTTATGTGATTAGTGATGCCCGCTTTATCAACCATCAACCTGAAATTTTACAAAAATATTATACTGGCCAGCCCTTGTACGCGACCTTAGCCGTGTTCGAAGCAATGGCCGTAACTCATCCTGATATCATGCGCACTTACCATGATGCCATGCGCGTATTATACCCCGTAGACAGACCGTGGGGCGTTAAATCAAATAAGCTATTATTTAGTAAGTTGGCGTTTAGAAAGAAGCTGCTCAATAATAAAAAACCTTTAACTTACTTCACCAATCATCCCAATTTTATTATTGACGATAGCCTTAACTCTGCTGCTATCGGCGTCTCTCTTAATATAACTTATGGCTTCGTAGAAGCGGGAACCGTCGCTTATGTGGCGACGCAGCTAGCATTCTCACGCCATGCCTCGGCCATTCATCTTTATGGAATCGATTTGCTCAACAGCAATCAACCACGGTTTTATGAAAACGAAGACAATAGCGCCCCAAGCAAACTTGATAAAGCCATCAGTGACCGTATCGTGCCATCATTTAACTTGTTAGGTAAAGTCTATAAAGAACATGGCGTCCCCATTATCAATCACTCTCCTGTTTCTAAAGCGTTATTCGATAGTCTTGATTAATACTATTCTTTAGGCTTAAACCTAAATACAAATATGAGTCTCTCTCACTCTGTAACCTGACCGAACTCTAGATATTGACGAGCGATATGGTGAGGCAACAGCTGCTGGTTGAATGCTACTTTATAGTTATCTAGATTGGTTATGGCCTGATTCATTAGTGTTGCTAACGCCTCGATATCGCCTACAGGAACCAAGTTTTTCTCAGGTAATAACTCTCTTGGGCCAAACGGACAATCCGTACTAATCACTGCCACCTCCAACGCTTGCGCCTCGACTATAACATAGCCAAACCCTTCAAACTTAGAGGTAAGTACCAGCAAAGCTGCGTCGGCAATTAATGGATAAGGATTGGCCTGAAACCCCAAAAACTTAACACAGTTGTCGATATCAAGTTGAATAGCCAACTGTTTAATCTCATTTTCAAGTTTGCCTTTACCCACCAATACCAAAGGTTGCTTTCGCTCTGTTTTAGCATATGCTTGCAACAAATCTTGATGGTTTTTCATCGTATCGAATGACCCGACGTGAATCATATATTCCTTAACCGTCAAACCAAACTGCTCGATAGCCAACGGCTGCGCGGCTGCTTTTTTAATTTCATTGACATCACATGGATTATAAAGCGTCGTCGTTCTATTCAGATTGCCTATAAGTGCCAGCAAATCCTGACGCGCACCATCGCTGACACAGCTACAAGGATGAGCACTATAAATCGTTTTTAAATGCGCAATGATTTGTGCCGGTTCGGTTGCCAACTTATCTTGGAATTGCTTGGATAGCGCCGTATGCAACACATTCACAATACTTGGTAGCTGACTATAAGCCATAATCCAATTGAGTTTGTAAATATTAACCAGTATTAAATCCGGCACTCCTATATTTTCAAGCACATAATTGTCTATGCGCTTCGCAACTGTCTTATATGCTGCTGCTGGCTCAGACTCTTCCTCAAAAAGTAGCTGATTGTAGGGCACAACATGATGTTGAACACGAGGATCTAGGGGCATCTCCTGCGTATCTTCTAGGCAGAGCACATGAACGCAATAGTCCATCTCTACGTAAGCACGCGCCAATGTTGTTACCATACGTTCGGCACCGCGCCCTTCTAACGCTTTTAATATTAGTAGAATAATGGGTTTGCTCATAGATGCCTTAATATATTTTCTTAATATGATGCTATAGTTGGTATACTAAACAGGTTTATCAATCAGATAATTAATTGGTTAATTATAGCTTAGGTTTTTCAAGATAA
Source organism: Psychrobacter urativorans (assembly GCF_904846675.1). Taxonomy (GTDB): domain Bacteria; phylum Pseudomonadota; class Gammaproteobacteria; order Pseudomonadales; family Moraxellaceae; genus Psychrobacter; species Psychrobacter urativorans_B. The sequence goes on from NZ_CAJHBT010000018.1 coordinate 52,818, forward strand.
ATACTAGGGATGAGTGGATTAATGACGTAATATTTGTCAAACTATCCCTATCAAGCAATTCAATATTATTATATTCGTTAGCAGGGCTCGAATGAGATGACAGCACCTTCAGGATGGCAGCGTAAACTCGTTTCACTGTTCAAAAGTGAAAAGACACTGAATGCAGGTAAGGTTGTTAAGACCTTTAATGACAAAAGTACCGATGAGATGAAGGCGTCAATTATCACCATAACAATGTGTGATTCTATGGCGTTGTCCCCCAAACCTCGAACCAAAGATTTAGAAGGTCATTTAAACAACTTAAAGCATCAATTCATTGGCCAATCAGAGCTGTGCTTTTATCATGCGACAATTATTGTACTGCTTCGTCGCAATTACAAACCTGAGGAAACCTTTGCTGAATTTGAAAGGTTATGGATAACAGAAACGGATTATTTATTGAACAATTTATCGTTACGTTGGGTCATCTCTGCTTGTGATACTTTTATCGATCACACAACTGATACGACCAGAGCCGCTATTTTGATGAATGTCACTACCTTAATAAATACCTTAAAGGTCTATGAAACCGAGCAGTTTTTACAACAGAATCCTAATTCTGAACCCCTGCCACTGGTTGCCGATAAAGTTGACGCGCTCTATCGCAGCGATCTTCCTTTATATGAAGGTCTCACCTATTTTCGTATTGGTACCGATGATACGCTAAAACATATGCGTAGCCGCTACGAAAATTTCTATGACGCTGATAAACTGGCAGCTACTATGTTACTATTTGTTTTTGATAAACTGCAAACCAATAATAGTGCTTTTTCTACTTTGCGAGCACTACATAGAGATGATAAGTCCAAATGGTGGATTGATATCCTCTAGAGTTTCTCGAAAAACTTATTCCTATTCAATTTTTTATAGAGTGACCCATGACGACATCTGCGCAGCCTTTATCTTTTACCAACATGAGCGCCACAGATAGCTTTATTGTGTGTTGTTTTTATACCGACAGCTATCGCAATCAGGCTTTATCTTTAAAACAATCTCTTGATGATTTTAACTTAAACTATTACTTTAAACAGGTCAAAGATGCGGGATACTGGGAAGCAAATACTCGTATCAAGCCGCATTTTATTTTGGAGTGTTTACAACAGTTTCCAGACAAAAACATCCTATATTTAGACGCAGATGCCCTCGTAAAAAAACCATTAGATTATTTTAATCATATCACTGCTGATGTTGCATTTTATAAGACCAAAGGTATGGCAGAGATGTCTCATGACTATCTGGCAAGTACGATGTTCTTTAAGAATACCGTTAATACTGTTAACCTTGTTAACCAATGGATTATTGAGCAAGTGAATGGCAAGCGCATACAGGTCGATCAAGACAGTCTTGATGCCGCTATGGATAAGCTTAGCGACACTTTGACTGTTGAACCACTCAAGCCCGGTTATATAAAAATCTTCGATAAAGACTATGATGGTGACGTTTATATTGAGCAATATCAAGCCAGCCGTAGTCAAACTAAGCTTAAACGGCAAAAAATACGCTGGCGTAATAGAGCAATAGGCGGCACTGTTGTAATCGTTTTATCTGCCTTAGCGTATTCACTATTTTCATGATCTGAAAATATGTATGCTATAGCATTCAGATATTTAGAGGTATTATTTCCTGATAACAACTATTTTTTGAATAAACCTATAGATAAGATATTATCTATAGGTTTATTCATTGTATCCTAAATAGGTAGCATTTTACTGACTACTGCTTGACGATCGTTACTATTACTGGTGTTCCCAATGTTAATTGGACATGTATAACAATACAGTAATCTAATCCAAGCGCTGCTCTATATTTTTTCTTTACCCAAGCCTTCGTTTTTTCGATACGATGAGTAATATTCTTTTTGAGAATGATTTGCAGGTTAGATCATTACTATTTCACACTATTCCACCAAAATAAACAGGTTTGGCAATGAAAGTTTTAGTAGCCGGTGGTGCTGGATTCATAGGATCCGCCGTTATACGCCACATTATACAAAACACTAAGGATCAAGTTTTTAATATTGACAAGCTAACCTATGCCGGTAACCTAGAGTCACTTGCTGATATCGATCAAAATCCCAGATATACTTTTAGGCAAATAGATATTTGTAACGCTAAAGACTTAGAGAGAGCTTTCTACAGCTTCCAACCAGACTTAATTATGCATTTGGCTGCAGAGTCTCACGTAGATCGTTCAATTGATGGCCCAGCTGAATTCATCAATACCAATATCGTCGGTACATATACTTTATTAGAGGTTGCTCGTCATTACTGGCAAAGTCTTGATGATAATGCACGATCACAGTTTAGATTTCATCATATTTCAACTGATGAGGTTTACGGGGATATGGACAATACTACTGATTTATTTACTGAATCCACCCCTTATGCGCCAAGCTCTCCCTACTCTGCATCAAAAGCCAGCTCAGACCACTTAGTACGCGCCTGGTATCGAACTTACAAGTTACCAGTTATTATCACTAATTGTTCAAACAATTATGGCCCTTATCACTTTCCTGAAAAACTTATTCCTTTAGTGATTCTCAATGCTTTAGAGGGTAAGGAATTGCCAGTCTATGGTAAAGGTAACCAAATACGGGATTGGCTCTATGTCGAAGATCACGCTAGAGCACTTTATAAAGTCGTGACCCAAGGTACTATTGGAGAGACCTATAATATAGGTGGGCACAATGAGAAGCAGAATATTGAGGTAGTAAGAACGATTTGCCAGATTTTAGATGAACTTCAGCCTCGAAAAGATAAGCTGACCTATGAATCACTCTGAACCGCCCCGGTATTGTCGGAGACTCAACAATCTGAGAGAATACGACAATGAAAACACGAAACTACACTCCCGAG
>NZ_CAJHBT010000019.1 GCF_904846675.1 Psychrobacter urativorans
TCTAATCAGTACTCAGCAAATATGCCTTTCTTAATTAGCGAGCTGACTAGTATATCATAATGAAATAGTCTGTCAACTCTTTGTTCTAATTCGTGTCATCAAGTTATCTGGTTTATAAGTTTGTTAACCTATCCCTAGCTTCCCTTGGTGAGAGGCGTATTATATAGGTTTTAGGATGGGTGTCAAGAACTTATTTAAGATACTTGCATTTAGTTGCCAATGACCCTATATAAGCTTACTTAGAGACCATTATCAGAAAAATAACTATCAGCGCTTGATTGTCGGCTTTAATTAATTCACTATTTATCTTAATCCACTGCTACATCTAATGACTCAGTTATCAATACTTATCTAATGTAGATGACAAGTATGCGCTTGTCACCGGTATAATCGTTATTCATTACAAACCTTCCTATATATGATAGGTTTTATCGCACTATTAACTCACCTATCATATGATTAGTACCTTATTAGTAGTACGTCTTGTAGTAGTACGTTTTGACTTTTGCTACTCATAGCTTACAGATTGGACGATGCTTATCCCTTGCTATCTAGTGTTTATAGACAGTTTTTGCTATAATAGCTGCTTTTATAGCACGACTTAACGGCGCTGCCAGTTAACTGTATTTAAAGGGCGGGCCGCTATGTTTGATACTTTGGTAATTATTCATAATTAAGATGAATAATCATCCATCTCAATTATGCACGTTTAAAAAGTCATACTATTAGCTCTCAACATACCACGATGAGTGGTTATAATTTATGTAGTCTTGCGGTCATATGATTGATGGTTGCAATCATCACTGCCAACAGACTCAAAACAGGTGAATAGATTATGGTGGCGATTACTTTACCCGATGGTAGCGTAAAAAACTTCGAAGGCAACACGACTGTTATGGAAGTGGCGCAAAGTATTGGGCCAGGACTTGCCAAGGCAACGATTGCTGGGCGCGTAGACGGACATTTAGTTGATGCCAACGATCCTATTATTGCCGATGCTAAAGTCGAAATCGTTACTGCAAAAGATAATGATGGCGTTGATATCATTCGTCACTCTTGTGCGCATTTATTAGGTCATGCTGTTAAGCAGCTTTATCCTGATGTAAAAATGGTCATCGGTCCGGTCATTGATGAAGGCTTTTATTATGATATCTATAGTGAAACCCCATTCACACCTGAGCACATGGAAAAAATTGAAAAGCGCATGATGGAGCTGATCAAACAGGATTATGATGTTATTAAGAAAATGACACCACGCGATGAAGTGATTGATATCTTCAAATCACGCGGGGAAGATTATAAGCTGAAACTGATCAATGATATGCCGGGCGAAGATGCTTTTGGGTTATATTACCATCAAGAATATGTCGATATGTGCCGTGGTCCGCATGTACCGAATACACGATTTCTGAAGGTATTTAAACTGACCAAAATGAGCGGTGCTTATTGGCGCGGCGATGCCAAAAACGAGCAGTTACAGCGTATTTATGGTACGGCGTGGGCTGATAAGAAACAATTAAAAGCTTATATTCAGCGTATTGAAGAAGCTGAAAAGCGCGATCACCGTAAAATCGGTAAGGCGCTAAATTTATTCCATATGCAAGAACAAGCGCCAGGTATGGTGTTTTGGCATCCCAATGGTTGGACGATTTATCAAGTACTTGAGCAATATATGCGCAAAGTACAAAATGATAATGGCTATGAAGAAATCAAAACACCACAAATTGTCGATCGTAGCTTGTGGGAGCGTTCAGGTCACTGGGGTAACTATGCGACCAATATGTTCACCACTTCTAGCGAAAATCGTGATTATGCCATAAAGCCGATGAACTGCCCTTGTCACGTGCAAGTATTTAACCAAGGCTTGAAGTCTTACCGGGAATTGCCACTACGGATGGCCGAATTTGGCTCGTGTCACCGTAACGAACCATCAGGCTCATTGCATGGTTTGATGCGCGTACGTGGTTTTACCCAAGATGATGCGCATATCTTTTGCACGCAAGCGCAAATTCAACAAGAAGTGGCCGATTTTATCAAGCTTACTCTTGATGTCTATGATGATTTTGGTTTTAAAGACATCATTATGAAGCTGTCTACCCGTCCCGAAAAGCGCGTGGGTAGTGAAGAGGCTTGGGATTTTGCGGAAAAAGCGCTTGCTGACGCCCTTGATAGTTCAGGGCTAGACTGGGAATACCTACCTGGCGAGGGCGCATTTTATGGTCCTAAAATTGAATTTAGTCTCAAAGACTGCCTGGGTCGCGTCTGGCAGTGCGGTACTATTCAGGTCGATCCTAATATGCCTGAACGTCTCGATGCAGAATTCGTCAACGAACAAGGCGAGCGTGAAGTCCCGATTATGTTGCACCGCGCCATTTTAGGTTCGTTCGAGCGCTTTATCGGTATGCTCATCGAACACTATGCCGGTTGGATGCCAGTATGGCTTGCGCCGCAACAAGTGGTGGTGATGAATATCACTGATAAACAGTCCAAAACCTGTGAAAATGTCGTTAGTGAGTTGAAAAAAGCAGGCTTGCGCGCCATTAGTGACTTGCGTAACGAAAAGATTGGATTTAAGATACGAGAGAAAACATTAGAACGTATCCCCTATATGCTAGTATTAGGGGATAAGGAAGTCGAATCAGGCAGTGTCAATGTCCGAACTCGCGAAGGTGAAAACCTAGGCGTGATGAGCATTTCTGAATTTATCACATTAGTACAGACAGCTGTCGCCGAAAAAGGCCGACAGAATCAAAAAACAGATCAGGAGTAATACCTATTAAACAGTCAAACCGTTTGAACATCAACGAAGATATCAGTGCCAAAGAAGTCCGTCTGGTCAAAGAAGACGGCGAACAAATGGGCGTAGTCGATATTAATACCGCGATGAAAGCGGCACGTGAAGACAGTCTAGATTTGGTCGAACTGGTTCCTGAAGCCAAGCCGCCTGTATGTAAGATCATGGATTATAAGCATTTCCTCTATGATCAAAAGCAAAAGGCTAAAGAAGCTAAAAAGAACCAAAAGCAGACTCAGCTCAAAGAGATGAAACTGCGCCCTAGCACTGAAGAAGCTGACTATCAGGTTAAACTGAAAAAAGTCGTTAGCTTCTTAGAAGACCAAGACAAAGTTAAAATCAGTATTCGCTTTCGTGGTCGCGAGATGGCCCATCAAGATATCGGTCGTAAACAGCTTGAACGTATCATTGAAGACACTGCCGATATCTCAAACGTCGAACAATACCCAAAAATGGAAGGTCGCCAGATGGGTATGCTACTAGGTCCTACTAAGAAAAAATAGGCAGATGGCTAGGCTTTATTTAGCTCTCATAAAAACGTATTTGTATTTTTTGACCATCAATATGCTGCGGGATATCGATGGTTTTTTGCCATTAACTGTTTAATATTGCACGTCCTGTAATCGGCACTACTTTACAAAACCAACCTTCTTTAGCACCTAAGAACACGTTAATCTTAATAACTGGTAAACACCTCTCCATTATTATTTAATTTATAGTCTTTTAATTTAGTGCTTTTAGCTGGTTATACTTTAATCAACGCTACTTAGCCTTATAACGAACTTACTTAATAAGAAATATAAATATATGAAGTAAGACATTTAATATTTTAGTTATAGGAAATTTCATGCAAGAGTTGTCCCCACCAAAAAACGCCAATATCCCAGGTATTTCACTGACACCGCCTGCTGCTGTAAAAGAAGTACAAAAAAGTGAAGCGGATCAGATGGTCACGTTAGATGACAGCCAAGTTCCAGAGCTTGATGCCAAAGTTGACGCTTTCGTTGACAACGTTATCAATAACTCAGTGCACAGCTCAGACTTTCAGCAAAATATACAGTCTATTCATAACTTGGGTAACAAAGAAATCCGTGAATCGGCACAAATATCCAATCGCATGCTAGAGCTACCGGCCAAAAGTCTCAATGATAGCCTGTTCGACAACTCGCCCATTGCCAAATCACTTACTGAGCTGCGCGGTATTGTCGAGGACTTAGACCCCAGTAAAAAAGAGCTGACCCATTCGCGTAAATTGTTTGGTCTGATTCCATTTGGTAATAAAGTGCAAGATTATTTCCGCCAATATGAGTCTGCACAGTCGCATATCAATGCGGTGGTAACCAGCCTATATAATGGTAAAGATGAACTCCTCAAAGACAATGCCACGATTGAGCAAGAAAAAGTCAATATGTGGGAGCTGATGCAGTCGATTCGTCAATATATTTATGTTGGTAAAAAAATCGATGAGCAACTGGAACAAAAAGTTCATTCCGTTGAGGCAACTGACCCTGAAAAAGCGCGTATTATTAAAGAAGAGATGCTGTTCTATGTGCGCCAAAAGAATACCGACTTTTTAACGCAGCTGGCAGTTAACGTGCAAGGTTATTTAGCACTCGATACCATTCGTAAAAATAACTTAGAGCTCATTAAAGGGGTGGATCGCGCCACTACTACTACAGTGTCTGCCTTGCGTACAGCCGTAGTTGTTGCTCAAGCGATGACCAATCAAAAGCTGGTACTAGATCAAATCACAGCCTTAAATAAAACCACCAGTAGCTTGATCGAATCTACCTCTGAGATGCTTAAACGCCAATCTCTTGAGATTCATGAACAAGCGACTAGCAGCACTATTGAGCTTGATAAACTACAAAACGCTTTTAATAATGTCTATGACACCATGGATATGATCAGTAATTATAAGATTGAAGCCTTAGAAAGTATGAAACAAACGGTCAATACCTTGACCACTGAAGTAGATAAAGCACAAAAATACTTAGATAAATCGAACCAGACTACCGTGCTTGAAGTCTCGAAAGAGCTGGATAGTAAAAAGATAACAGATAAGTCTGGTACGGTCGATATCGATATTTAATGCCTTTACTTACTTAGAAGCGACAGATTATCGATAACACATAAGGTAATTGACGCAAGATATTGCAGCGTCGTTCGTGTTAAGATAGTCTTTATTAATAATCTTAAAAATAGATACGGTACTTTATGAGTTGGAATGATCCAAACGCTTCGGCTGAAGCCCAAAAATATGACAATCCTATCCCTAGTCGTGAGCTGATATTAAGCACGATTACTGCTCAGGGTGAAGTCACGCATCAGCAGTTGGCAAAAGCTTTTAATATTGATGATCCTGATCAATTTGATGCTTTAGGCAATCGCCTCAAAGCTATGGTTCGTGATGGACAAGTTAACCGCGATGGCCGTCCTTATCGCTATCGCACAGTGACCCAGCATGATGTCGTCAGCGGCACAGTATCCGCCCATCCTAAAGGCTTCGGTTTTGTATTGCTTAGAGATATGCCAGATTTGTTTTTACATGAAAAGCAAATGCGCTGGGTATTCAATGGCGACAAAGTTGATGCTATTGGTACTTCGACGGATAACCGTGGACGTACTGAAGGGCGTATCGTTGATGTGACTGAGCGTCATCAAAACCAGTTTATCGGTACGCTGGCTCAAGACGAAGACGGTTATTGCGTGGAGCTTGGTAGCCCAAACAACCATCAACCAATTTCAGTCACTGATGAAAACGTACAAGCCCTAGATGCTAAGCTTGGCAATCCAGTGAAAGTCGATGTCATTGATTGGCCTAATCAGCACGAATTTGCTACCGGTAAAATTGCTGAAGTCCTCACAGGCGATAACGATCGCGAGCTTATCATTGAGACGACGCTACTCAACTACGATATTCCTTTCGAGTTTAGTGAAGCGGCTCTTAAACAAGCCAATGACTACCAAGAACCGACTAATAAAGATTTAAAAGGTCGTACAGATTTACGTGAATTGCCGCTAGTTACTATTGATGGTGCAGATGCACGTGACTTTGATGATGCGGTATTCGCTGAAAAGCGTAGTGGTGGTAACTATCGCGTATTGGTTGCTATTGCTGATGTTAGCTATTATGTGACGCCAAACTCTGCGCTCGATCAAGAAGCTTATGAGCGCGGTACATCAGTATACTTCCCACATCGGGTGATTCCGATGCTACCTGAAGTATTATCAAATGGTCTGTGTTCATTAAACCCTGACGTTGATCGTTTGTGCATGGTCGCGGATATTAAAGTATCACGCGCCGGTAAAGTCACTGGTTATGAGTTTTATCCAGCGGTTATGAATTCACAAGCGCGTCTAACTTATGACCAAGTGAACGACTATTTCGCCAATCCAAAAGATGACAGCCTACCTAAGTCATTGACTGGTAATAAAGCGGTCAAAAAATCTGTTGATACGATGCATCAGCTGTACGAGCTACTACTCAAAAAACGTGAAGAACGTCATGCTATGGAATTTGAGACCGTTGAGACTTATATCGAATTCAACGAAAAAGGTGGTATCGCGGCTATCTTACCGCGCACACGTGGAGACGCGCATAAGCTTATCGAAGAATGCATGTTACTCGCTAATACTTGTGCCGCAAACTTTGCACTAAAAAACGAGCTGCCTGTTTTATACCGTAACCATGATAAGCCTGATGGCGAAAAGTCGATGCGTATTCATGAATATGCGAAGAACTTTGGCTTAAGCTTCCCTGAAGAGAATCCAACGCAAGAAGATTATCAGCGTATCATTGAAGCCACTAAAGACCGCCCTGATGCGATTAGCGTACATAGTATGTTATTGCGTTCAATGATGCAGGCGAATTATTCGCCTGATAATATCGGTCACTTTGGTTTGGCTTATGACGAATACAGTCACTTTACCTCGCCGATTCGTCGCTATCCTGACTTAATGCTGCATCGTGCCATTAAAGCTAAAGTTACTAATAGCAAACAACCAGTAATGGACTTCTCACTTGAAGGGGCAGGAACGCAAACGTCAGACACTGAGCGCCGTGCTGAAAAAGCATCACGCTTTGTAGAGTCATGGCTCAAGTGTCATTATATGAAAGATCATGTCGGCGAAGAGTTCGATGGTGTGGTCACGACTGTGACTAATTTCGGTCTATTTGTGACCTTAAAAGACCTATATATTGACGGTCTGGTGCATATCTCTAACGTTGGCGATGACTTCTTCGTCTATGACGAAAGACAACAGCAGCTTGTTGGCAAAGATAAAGGTACGTTATTTGGGCTTGGCGATTCGGTACGCGTAAAAGTCGCTGGGGTCAACATGGATCTGCTACAAATTGACTTTGACTTGCAGTCTAAGCTGCAATCTAGTGAGATGAACCGAACTGAAGCTAGCCCAACTAAGAAAAAACGTCGCCGTAGTAGTGGAAATGGTAGTAACGGCAATAGCAAAAAAAGCTAATTTGAGATAAATATTAAGAAGTAATAAAAAAGGCTAACATTATTGTTAGCCTTTTTTATTACTGTGGATTTAACGGTTATATGCGACTACTGCCCGCTGTCTATTTGTTCTAAACGCGCTTTATCCTTTTGCTGCGTTTGGTCCATCTGAGTGTTCACCTTATCAAGTATGGTTTTCGGTTGCTCGCCTAATGGTTTGCTATTAATATTGGTTGAGCTGCTTGTAGTATCAGTAAGGTTGGCAGAGTTAGCATTATCGATAGGGCTATCAGCTGATATTTCATTATTCAGTGCTGCTGCTTGCCTACTCTCGTAGCGATTGCCATTAATCATTTTAAAGCCCAGTAATAAGACCATACCTGCCAATGCGAAGATAATCAGATGTTTCAATTGCATGAATAATGTCTCGTATATTTAAAAATACATTTAATAGATATAAGTTATACTGCATTTTTCATGTCTATTTTATAGAAGAACTAATTTATATTTTATAGCATTACTATTCTTGCGGGCTGTTTTTATCTAATAAATCGGTCTCGTCTGAACTTTCAGCAATTTCTTGTTCCACCTTCTCCATTAGCTTTTCATCCGGACGGGCATCGAGTACGTCGTCGGCATTAGGCCCTTGTAAGATGTGTTTAGCCCGCGCCTTAGCAATTTTCTTATCTTTATCATCCACTGTAATTTCATTCAGGTCGGCCTCTCCTTCCTCTGCAGGCATCATCGGTTCTCTAGTAATTTCAGCACTGCTTTTACTTGCAAGGTTACCGTTTTGCATATGCCCAAGCACTTTTTCTAACTTATGATTAAAGCGCAGGCGATAAATAGGTTCGGGTAAGCTAAAGCCTTCGTTCTCTAAAGCATGCTTAGTCTCACGAATAGCAATACTGCGCGCTTTGGCGAAGTCAGTCTCTGACTGGTTAACCCAGACTTGAAATTCAAGAAGGATGTTGGAGTCACCAACTTCTGTGATAATGGCGATGGTTTTGGGAGTGTCCAATACAAAGTCTAACGTACATATCGCATCAATCCCGACCTTGATGGCTGCAAGTGGATCATCATTAGCATCAACGCCTAGCTCGAAAGTGAAGCGACGTTCAGGATTTTTAGTATAATTTAAGATGGTACTTTTAAAGACTTCAGCATTAGGAATACGTAGCTGATTGCCATCAAAAGTCATCAAAATTGTTGCTCTTGAGGTTAATCTCACCACAATGCCCTCTTGACCGTTGATGGCGATTTGGTCTCGAGCGCGAAACGGTTGGCGGATACTGAGCATCAGTGAGGCAATATAATTCTCGATCGTATCTTTGACGGCAAAACCGACGGCAATACCGATGACCCCTGCACCGCCAAGTAGCGTGCCTAAGATGGTCTCCGCACCGACTAGACTTAATGCTAATATTAAACCAAAGACAATAAAGATAACTTTGACCGTTTGCGATAATAGCTCAGCTACGAATGGATTCGGGGTCAAACGTTGCCACATCTTTTGTCGATTAGACAACCAACTGCCGAACCATACCACCACACCAAAAACCACAATACCGATCAATAATAATGGCAAAGCTTTGATTAGCGTTTTTCCTTGGGTTTTTAGCCCCTGATAAACCGTTGTAACATTGTCTTGCACATCAAGTGTTCGGTTAATCTTATCTTCTACTGTGACCACATCCGTTAGGCGATTGGTCAAATCAATGGCTTGCTGGGCCTTTTTCTCATTCGGAGTTTCGCCAGTTAAGCTCACTACTCCCTGGGTCACGCTGACGTTAATCGCTTGCAAGCCTTCAATTTCAGAAAAAATACCACTAATACGCTGACGGATATCGTTGTCTTTTTTCGGAGTCGGTGTGGTTTCAATTTGCGCATTATTAGTGCTCTCACCACTGATAACTGAGGGTGGAACAATGGGGGCAATGGGGGCGGGCGCACTAGATATAGTATCCCCATCTGCAGGGGCTTCTGATGCATCAGCTGCAGCGCTAATATCAGCAGAAGCATCGTCCGCAGGGGCATCTTTACCCGTGGTAGTTGCCGCCGCATTCGGTAACCCTAATGCTGTTGTAGTATCTGCCAATGCGGCACTAGCGGCATCGGGAACAGCATGGGCTGGCACGCCAGAAATAACGTTTAACAGCAGTATTTGACCCCACACAAGTAGTGCTCTATATAGCTGTTTGGATAGTCGTCTATACAAAAGTAAAAGGTCAAAATAAGCGGCCATAAGTATCCTTTATTAAGCGCTATTAAGATGATACGCTAGGTAAGCTGTTTATTTACGGTCCAAATAGCTCTGTGCCTCACCCAAATCTAGCGTGCCTTCATAGATAGCACGACCAGTGATGATGCCTTCAAGACAATCACCATAAGGCTTTAAAATTTTAATATCTTGCATATCAGTAACGCCGCCAGAAGCAATAACGGGCAGTCCACCTTCGCGCGCTAAATTAACTGTTTGCTCAACATTGACACCTTGCATCATGCCATCACGATTGATATCGGTATAGACAATCGAGGATACGCCAACATCAGCAAAGCGTTTGGCAAGCTCTGTGGCCTTAGTATCAGTGACATTTGCCCAACCATGAGTAGCAACCATGCCATCTTTGGCATCAATACCAACGATGATATTACCAGGGAATTCGCGGCAAGCTTCAGCAACAAACTCTGGATCTTCAACGGCTTTGGTACCGATAATAATATAAGTCAGACCAGCCGTAATATATTGCTCAATACTATGCATATTACGTACGCCGCCACCAAGCTGAATGGGCAGCTGCGGGAAAGCTTCGGCAATATCATGTACCACGCGCTTATGTACTGGTACACCATCAAAGGCACCGTTCAAATCGACTAAATGTAAGCGACGCGCCCCTTCTTTTACCCAACGCGCAGCCACCGCTACTGGGTCGTCAGAGAATACCGTATCATCCTCCATTCGCCCTTGTTTTAGGCGCACACACTTGCCATCTTTGAGATCAATAGCCGGAATAATCACAGGCGCAGCACACATATAGCACTCCTTATAAAATATATAAATAATGTTAGAAATAAAACAGAAAAACCAAATTTAAAATTAGAAATAAACGGTACAACCAGTGCCATTTAAGCGTGTTTTTAAAACCACCATAAATAGAAGTATAAATAAAAATATTTGTAGGCGTTTATCTAAGATTATACGTCGCTGATGCCTAGTTTTAGAAGTTACCTTCAGCATCAATATGAGATAAATTCAATTACTAACTGGCAATTTTAGGTTAATTTAGCGTATAATCCTAGGTAAATTTGTATTTGTTTCTATGTGAAAACAGCTTACTCTCTGATTACCATGTGGACGTTGTACACTCGTCATAAATGGCTGATCGATGTATGGCAGCTGATATACATCCCAAAACAACCCAATAAAATGATACATAACTTGTCATTATATTGGCCGTTATTTTGTTGAACGAATTCATCAATAAATACCGTTTAAGACGCTATCATAGGTCATTAAACACAGGTTAGATACCTTTTACAGGGCATCAATAGGTCATCTACTCCTAGATAATAAGCAGACTGGTCAGCACAGCTAAAGGCTAATTACTGTACTAGGGTGTCTTTTGACCCATTTGTCATCGAATGATAGCAAACAGCTATTACAAGTTTTAAGATTTCTATAAAACGTATGATAAAAATCGCTCTATATCTGGAGTAATCGCTTTTGGCAACTGGCTTTAAGCGTTTATCTGGTACTGAGCGCTTTATTGTGCATCTTGGTAGCCGGTCGCTTTTTTGGTAATTTGAATAAGACATTAACGTGTTGTTAAGGAGTCTAAGGTCAGCGTTAATACTCTTATCAGCAGTAATGCTCAAGCTTTGTACTTAGTGTTATTAGTCACTTTCCTATCGTAAGGAATCAATGATTAAACACTTTTAGCATCGTTTATGACTATTATTGTCGTTGTGCCAAACAGGACGTCTGGTATCGTTTTAGACTATGGACTAAGTTTTCGCTTATGATTACCATTAAGAAAGGTTTGGATTTGCCCATCACCGGTGAACCCTCCCGCGAGATATTTGAGCACAGACCCGCACAGGTGGCACTCATCGGCTACGATTATGTGGGCATGAAGCCTACTATGAACGTCAAAGAAGGCGACATCGTAGCCAAAGGTCAGCCCGTTTTTGAAGATAAAAAACATGTAGGCGTCATCTACACTGCTCCTGCTGCTGGCAAGGTCATCGCTATCAAACGCGGTGAGCGTCGTGTGTTTGAAAGTCTTGTGATTCAGGTTGACCCCAACGGTGAAGAAGTCGATTTTCAGAGTTATGACTCCCAGCAACTCGCTGACTTAGACTCTGATATCGTTGAAACCCAACTGCTTGCCTCTGGTGAATGGACGGCATTTCGCACGCGTCCCTTTAGCCGCTCCCCTGATATCGGTGCTCGTCCGCATGCCATCTTTGTCACTGCTATGGATACTAATCCACTAGCATTTGATCCGATGCTGCTAATTAACGAGCAACTACAAGCTTTCAATGATGGCTTAGCAGTATTATCGACATTGAGTCCAAAGACCTTTGTTAGCCATCATGGTGATGCCCAGCTGACGCCAGTACCGAAAACGGCTACTAATAATGTCACTGAGTATCATAGCTTTAAGGGTAAGCATCCGGCAGGCCTAGCAGGCACACATATTCACTTTTTGCACCCTATTGCTCGCGGCGTCAGCGTCTGGACCATTGGCTATCAAGATGTGATTGCTATCGGTAAATTATTTACCACTGGTCGTTTGTATACTCGTCGTCTGCTCAGCCTAGCTGGCCCTGCGGTTAAAAATCCGCATCTTATCGCCACCGAACGCGGTGCTGATATTACCGCATTGACCAAAGGTCAGCTGATTGAGGGTGATAACCGCATTATTTCAGGCTCAGTACTATCTGGTCGTAAGCTGTTCGCCAACGTTTCGTACCTTGGCCGCTTTCATGATCAAATCAGTGTTTTAGCGGAAGGCTATGAACGTCCTGCATTCCACTTTTTAACTCCCGGTAAAAACCGCTTTTCTAAATTGCCGATTTATATCTCGCAGTTTTTTGGCAAAAAGAAGTATAGCTTCACTACGACTACTAATGGCTCACCGCGTGCGATGGTGCCAATCGGGGTCTATGAAGAGGTTATGCCACAAGACTATCTGCCGACTCAGCTAATGCGCGCGCTGATCATCGAAGACATTATCACTGCAGTTGATTTAGGTGTCCTTGAATTGGACGAAGAAGATGTGGCGTTATGCACCTTCGTTTCTCCTGGTAAATATGAATACAGTGATATTTTGCGTGATAACTTAACGCGCATTGAGCTGGAGGGCTAACCACGATGAAATTTTTACACAATATGTTCGATCGTATGGAGCCGTCCTTTACCAAAGGTGGCAAGCACGAAAAGTACTATGCTCTTTTTGAGATGTTTGACACCTTTTTACGTCAACCAAGTTCAACGACGTTTACCTCATCACACGTGCGCGACGGTATTGACCTTAAGCGTATTATGATTACGGTATGGATGTGTACGTTCCCAGCAATGTTCTTTGGTATGTATAACGTCGGTCATCAGGCATTAACAGCAGTCGCTCAGCTTGGTCTGCAGCCTGAAGGCTGGCGTACTATTATCACTAGCATGGCCGGCTACAATCCCGATAGCATTTGGGCAAGCTTTGTATATGGGGCGATGCAGTTCTTGCCAATATATCTGGTCACTTTTGCGGTGGGTATTTTCTGTGAGATTATATTTGCTGTGGTTCGTGGACATGAGGTTAACGAAGGTTTCTTTGTAACCTCTGTATTGTATGCACTGATTTTGCCACCCGATATTCCACTATGGCAAGTGGCCTTAGGTATTATCTTCGGGGTGGTCGTCGCTAAAGAAGTATTTGGTGGTACGGGTAAAAACTTCCTTAACCCAGCCCTATCGGGTCGCGCATTCTTATACTTTGCGTATCCTGCTTATATGTCAGGCGACTCCGTATGGACCGCAGTCGATGGCTTCTCAGGGGCCACGCCTCTTGGTCTAGCAGCGCTTGGGGTGACTCCGGACAAATTCGTTGACGTTTATGGCCAAGCCATTACTTGGAGCGATGCCTTCTTAGGTAATATTCAAGGTAGTATTGGTGAGGTGTCGACCCTTGCCATTCTATTCGGTGCCGCTGTTCTACTGTGGACGCGTATTGCTTCCTGGCGCATTATGTTAGGCTGCGTGATTGGACTGATTGCCACGTCACTTGTCTTTAATATGATTGGCTCTGAGGACAACCTGATGATGAGCCTGCCGTTCTACTGGCACTTAGTCATCGGCGGTTTTGCGTTTGGTGTGGTGTTTATGGCAACTGATCCAGTATCAGCCGCGCATACCAATAAAGGTCGCTGGGCTTATGGTATTTTGATTGGCTTTATGACTGTATTAATTCGGGTAATCAACCCAGCTTTCCCAGAAGGCATCATGCTCGCTATTCTTTTTGCCAACTTATTTGCCCCTTTGTTTGACTACTTTGTTACCCAAGCAAATATCAAACGCCAAACTGCACGGAGGGTTCGTTATGTCCAAGCCCAAAAGTAATAATATGAAAACCATCAGCGTGGCGTTAACGCTATGTTTGGTGTGTTCAGTATTGGTTTCAGCAGCAGCCGTCGGTCTCAAGCCGGCGCAACTCGAGAATGCTCGTTTGGATCGCAATAAGAATATATTGGTCGCCGCTGGTATGTTTGATGCGGAAACTGATACCAATGAAGATGTCGCTGAGCGTTTTAAAGACTTCGATGTTGAAATCGTTGACTTAAACAAAGGTAATTACTTAGATGATGACGCCCTAAAGGCCGTTGGCATTGCAGATCGTAATACTTATGATACCAGTCAGGCCACTAAGAATAAGGCGTTAAGCGAAGACTTGGGCAGTAATGACCCTGCCAGTATTGGTCGTAAGCCTAAATATGCCAAAGTCTATGTAAAAAATGATGATGCCGGTCAGCCTGAAATGGTGGTGCTACCGATTCAAGGGTATGGTCTGTGGGGCACTATCTATGCTTTCTTAACGCTTGAGAGCGATATGAACACCATCAAAGGCATCAGCTTTTATGAGCATAAAGAAACCCCAGGCCTCGGCGCTCGCATCGAAGAGCCAAAATGGCGTGCGATGTGGAAAGGTATCCACTCTTATGATGAGAACGGCGACGTTGCTACTGGCGTGACCAAAGCTGGTAACCCAAAAGACAACTGGATCGATGGTATTAGTGGTGCGACTTTGACCAGCCGAGGCGTCAGTAACATGATTCAGTTTTGGTTGGGTGAGCAAGGGTATAAGCCTTATTTAGATCATGTGCGTGAAGAAACCGGTCAGACGATTGAAAATACTGACGTGCAAGCACAGCAAATCTCATATAAAAAGCTAGGCCAAAACCCAACTCAGAAAGAGACGCATTCCGTAACCGAGCTGGCATCAATAGCACCAGCAGCGCACGGCAAGGAGGCTTAACGTGGCTGATACAAAAAGTATTTTAGTTTCACCTATTTTTGATAACAATCCAATTGGCTTGCAAATATTAGGTATTTGTTCCGCATTGGCGGTCACTACTACCGTAGCTAATGCGTTGGTTATGAGTGTGGCATTGACCTTGGTGACGGCATTTTCGAGCTTCTTTATCTCGATTATCCGTAAACAGATTCCATCAAGTATCCGTATTATTGTACAGATGACTATTATTGCCTCCTTGGTTATTGTAGTTGATCAGATATTAAAAGCGGTGGCTTATGATGTCAGTAAAGGCCTGTCGGTCTTCGTTGGTTTGATTATCACCAACTGTATCGTTATGGGCCGTGCAGAAGCCTTTGCGATGAGCAATCCACCGGTGCCAAGCTTTTTAGATGGTATTGGTAATGGTATGGGCTACTCTGCTGTACTATTATTTGTGGCCACTATCCGTGAAATATTGGGCTCAGGTAGCTGGTTTGGTATGACGATATTACAACCAGCTACTGATGGCGGCTGGTATGTACCTAATGGCTTATTATTATTACCACCTTCAGCGTTCTTTATTATTGCGTTGTTTATCGTCATTATTCGTATTTGGAAACCAGAACAGGTTGAAGATGCTGAGTTCGTAATGAAGCCGCAATCTAAAGGTATGGCACATGGAGGCGGTCACTAATGGGACATTATCTTAGTTTATTTATAACCTCAGTCTTTATCGAGAATATGGCGCTGGCCTATTTTTTAGGCATGTGTACCTTTTTGGCGGTATCGAAAAAAGTGTCTACTGCTATTGGTCTTGGGGTTGCAGTGGTCTTTGTTATGGCGCTCACCGTGCCGCTGAACAATCTATTGTTCCAGTTTATTCTTAAAGATGGCGCGCTGGCGTGGGCAGGTTTTCCTGATATCGACTTAAGCTTTTTAGGCCTGCTCAGTTACATCGGTCTCATTGCTGCCGTCGTTCAGATTTTAGAGATGTTTCTCGACAAGTTTGTCCCGAGTCTGTACAACGCTCTTGGGGTGTTCTTGCCACTGATCACCGTTAACTGTGCCATCTTAGGTGGCGTACTATTTATGGTTGAGCGTGACTATAACTTTAGTGAATCGGTGGTATATGGCGCTGGTGCTGGGTTTGGTTGGGCGCTTGCCATTACAGTATTAGCCGGTATCCGTGAAAAGCTTAAATACTCAGACATTCCAGCACCGCTGCAGGGTCTTGGTATTACCTTTATTACGGTTGGCCTCATGGCACTAGGCTTTATGTCATTCGGTGGTATGACGATTTAAGCGCTTGTTTACTTAAATGCTTTTCTATTTAAGGGCTATTTATTTAAACACTTGCGCTTAAAACCATAATTAGTTATTTGACCTATTTAATTCATTTATTCGGTAGGGGCTCGGGACAAAACGCAATGACGTATCCCTGCACCCCTACCCCATAGATTAAGGATACATATCATGGATTATGCTACGGCGATTGGTGGCGTTGCTATGTTTACCTTGATCATCATGGGCTTGGTTGCCATTATTTTGATGGCGCGCTCAAGACTGGTCAGTTCAGGCGATGTGACTATTCACATTAATGATAATCCCGACAATGATGTGGTGACAGCAGCAGGCGGTAAGCTACTACAAACCCTTGCCAGTGAAGGTATATTTTTATCTTCAGCTTGTGGTGGTGGTGGTACGTGTGCTCAATGTCGCTGCCGTGTTATTGAAGGTGGTGGTTCTATTTTGCCCACCGAAGAAGGCTATTTTACCCAAGGTGAGATTCGCAATCATATGCGTCTCGCCTGTCAGGTAGCTGTCAAGCAAGACATGGAAATTGAGATTGATCCCGAATTCTTTGATGTACAAAAATGGGAATGTGAAGTTATCTCTAATGATAACGTTGCGACCTTTATTAAAGAACTGGTACTCAAAATTCCAGAAGGTGAAGAAGTTAACTTCCGCGCTGGTGGTTATGTGCAGTTAGAAGCACCGCCGCATGAGGTACATTATAAAGACTTCGATATCGATGAAGAATATCAAGAAGATTGGGATA
This sequence comes from Psychrobacter urativorans, assembly GCF_904846675.1. Classification (GTDB taxonomy): domain Bacteria; phylum Pseudomonadota; class Gammaproteobacteria; order Pseudomonadales; family Moraxellaceae; genus Psychrobacter; species Psychrobacter urativorans_B. Next base: position 16,819 of record NZ_CAJHBT010000019.1, read on the forward strand.
AATTTGGCATCTTCAAGTATGTCTCAAAAGTTGATGAACCCGTTATTCGTGCTTACTCAATGGCCAACTATCCTGACGAAAAAGGCTTAATTAAGTTCAACATCCGTGTTGCTTCTCCGCCGCCGCGTGGTCCTGATGGTATTCCACCTGGTAAAATGTCTTCATGGACATTTAGTTTAAAACCGGGTGATAAAGTAACAGTATCTGGCCCTTATGGTGAATTCTTCGCCAAAAAGACTGAAGCTGAGATGATCTTTGTTGGTGGTGGCGCCGGTATGGCGCCTATGCGCTCACATATCTTCGACCAGCTCAAGCGTCTACATACAGATCGTAAAATCACCTTCTGGTATGGTGCGCGCTCTATTCGTGAGATGTTCTACGTTGAAGACTATGATCAACTAGAAGAAGAGTTCGATAACTTTGAGTGGCATGTGGCCTTGTCAGATCCGCTTCCAGAAGATAATTGGGATGGCCCTACCGGCTTTATTCATAACGTCTTGTTAGAAGAGTATCTAAAAGACCATCCAAACCCAGAAGATTGTGAATATTACATGTGCGGGCCACCGATGATGAACGCGGCGGTAATCGATATGTTACATAGTTTAGGTGTGGAAGACGAAAACATCATGCTTGATGACTTTGGCGGTTAAGTCGCTTGGTGACTCTGGCGGTCAAGCGAACACGATTAGCTTGATAATATATGTTAAATTAAGAGTCTCAACTGAGGCTCTTTTTTATGGGCGAAATTTAATAGCAACCCTGTATTATTATTAAAGAAAAACGCAGCAAAGCTCTTAGAAAAGATCTCCCCTTATAACGAATAAACCGGCTTAAATACATACAAACCTTTAACCAGATAAGAAAGGACTCTTATGAAAACAAAATTTAAAGACCTAACCATTTGGATAACAGGTGCATCCAGTGGCCTTGGAGAAGCCCTATCAGTTGAGCTTGCCAAACGAGGTGCAAGAATTATTTTGAGTGGTCGTAATAGTGAAAAACTAGAAGCCGTCAAGAAACGGTGTAAAAAGTCGCATAAACATATTGTAGTACCGTTTGATATCAGTGATGCCGATCAAGCAAAAAAAGCTTATCAAGCTGCGAAAGCGCAAGCAGGAAAAATCGATTGGCTTATTAATAATGCTGGCATCAGTCAACGCTCGTTAATCATAGAAACCACCGAGGAGGTTGAGCGTCAATTAATGGAGATAGACTACTTTGCGCAAACGCGTCTGACAAGATTAGTATTGCCCGATATGATCGCTCAAGGGCGCGGCAAAGTGGTGATGGTATCAAGTATAGCCGGCCTACTCGGTACACAATATCGCGGGGCATATGGCGCTGCCAAAGCTGCTATCCACATGTGGGCAAACAGTCTGCGAGCTGAATTACACGATCAAGGGATAGAGGTGGCAACTGTATTTCCAGGGTTTATCCAAACCAATGTATCTATCAACGCTTTAACTTGGGATGGTACGGCGCAAGGTACTATGGATGACGCTACCAATAAAGGACTAACCGCTACAGCATTTGCTAAGCACGTCACCAAAGCATTAATAAAAGGTGAAGAATATGTTATTGCCGCAGGTAAAAAAGAAAAGCTTGCGATGATGGTTAATCGCTTATCGCCTCCAAAGCTTTATAAACTGATCCGTAAGTCTAAAGTTAAATAGCCAAGTTAAATAATTAAAACAATCAATTTGCGTCTCGCTTATTGTGTTTATTAGGGTTAAGGGGTGTAAGATGGGTAAAATTTATTTGCAATGACATTCATCCCTTACTCTATCTCCTACTTTATATCAAATACCCTTATGACAAATTTAGCGCAGTTCTCACACTATAACTCTCCTAGTAGCACAATCACTAATAAAACCATTTTTGGTGCAATTGGTGTTGCCACTCTTTTGAGCCTCACCGCCTGCCAGCAAACGCCTGATTATAATTATTTGAGCGGCGAGACTATGGGTACCAGCTACCATATTAGCTATCAGTTGCCCGAAGGTGCGGATGAAGTGGCCATTCAATCGGCAATCGATGAACGCTTACAACAGATTAATGACAGTATGTCGACCTATCAAGATGACGCTACTATATCAAAATTTAATCGCTTAGCTAAAGACACGCCGATTACAATTGATGCCGATTTTAGCCATGTAATGGAAGTCTCACGGCAAGTTTATAAGCAATCAGGCGGCGCATTTGATCCTACCGTCATGCCACTTATTGAGACTTGGGGCTTTGGCAGCACTATGACTGTTGAGCGTTTGCAGAGCCCACCAAACGCTGCTGAAATTGCACAAGCTCGCGCCTTGGTAGATTTTGAGGGCGTGATACAAAAAGACCAAAGCATTTATAAAACCAAAGACGGTATCGCCCTTGATTTTTCGGCTGTGGCTAAAGGCTATGGCGTCGATGTGATAGCCGATGTCCTCAAAAACAGCTATCAGATTCGCAATTATATGGTTGAGATTGGTGGTGAGGTGGCAACATCAGGCGTTAGTAGTCAGCAGCAACCATGGCAAATCGCCATTGATGCCCCGATCGAAGGCAGTACCGTTAGTGAGCGCCAAACGATTGCAGCTATTCGTCAGCCTATAATTAACGGCAATAAAATGGCTTTAGCGACATCTGGCAACTATCGCAACTCAGTCATGTTCGCAGGTAAGCATTATAGCCATACTATTGATCCTACCACCGGTGAGCCTATCGTAGGTGGTGCGCCTTCGGTGACTGTCGTTGCCGAATCAGTGGCGCATGCCGATGCATGGGCAACGGCATTAACAGCCATGCCTTATGCCAAAGCATTGAAGACGGCTGAAAAACAAAATATAGCCGCGCTATTTATAATACTGGCTGATGGTGTTAAAGCAGATGCAGCCACTGATAATATCGATGATTGGCAAGTGGTACAAACGCCTGCTATGGAAACTTTACGTTCTGGGCAAGCCAATTAGGTGTCAGTATATTTTTTGAGCGAAGATGTAAATTTTGAATAATTTAAATAGAAAGGTATCAAATAATTATATTTAACAACCCTACATAGTTAATATTAATTATGTAGGGTTGTATGATATTTTATGAGGTGTTATTACTCTAACCTTACTATTAGTTATAATTATTGTAAATAAGTTATTATATAGCTTTTTATCAAAGTGATATCAAAGTGTTCTTACACTAAGGATATGAGATGATTTATTCATTAATGGCGGTATTCTTTGTTTTGGGCTATATTGCTATTGCTTTAGAGCATAACCTGCATGTCGATAAAGCAGCTTCTGCTCTGCTCACTGCGATTATTGTTTGGACACTGCTTGTTATTGGTTCAGATACTTTGCTTGCAGGCCAACTCGTCAACGGTCTTGACGCTACTACATTGATAAACACCGAACTTAGGCATCACCTAGCAGAAATCGCTGAAATTTTGTTTTTCTTGATGGGTGCTATGGTAATCGTTGAATTAATCGATGCGCATGATGGTTTTTCTGCTATTACCAACCGTATTCACACTACTAGTGCAGTCAAGCTTTTATGGACGATTGGCACACTCACATTCTTCTTTTCCGCGCTGTTAGATAACCTTACTACTGTCATCGTTATGATCTCTTTACTGCGTAAGTTGGTGGCAGATAAAGAACTGCGTTGGTGGTTTGTAGGTACAGTTGTAGTATGTGCCAACGCCGGCGGTGCCTGGTCACCAATTGGTGATGTGACCACCACTATGCTTTGGATTGGTAACCAAATTACAGCCAGTAACATCATTGTTGATTTAATCTTACCAAGCTTAGTTACTGCCATTTTGCCGCTGATAGTATTGACATTTATGTTCAAAGGCAAAGAAGTACACCGTCCAAAACCGATTAAAGCACCAATCCAGTCATCTAATAGTAATTACCTTGGCAACTATGTCAACGAGCAAGCTTCTGCGATGGTAATGGATACGTCAAATTCGTACACATTTAGCGTGCCTACAACTGAGGCAAATGACAGCGCGATAGTAGATCCTCTTGACACAGTTACCAGTAAAACGCGCATTAGTGTACTGGCATTAGGTTTAGGGGCGCTCGCATTTGTGCCAGTGTTTAAGACCTTAACCCACTTACCGCCTTATATGGGTATCTTATTTGGGGTAGGTGTACTTTGGGTATTTACTGAGCTTGTGCATCGTAATGATGATTGGGATATCAAACAACGTATGACCGTCGTTGGCGTGCTTACCCGTGTTGATATGTCTAGTATTCTATTCTTTTTAGGTATTTTGTTGGCAGTAGCTGGGCTAGCTACTGCCGGTCACTTAACCAATATAGCAACTTGGCTTGATAACACCTTTAGTAGCTTATATACCATTAACGTTTTAATCGGTCTTATGTCAGCACTAGTAGATAACGTACCTCTGGTAGCCGGTGCTATGAAAATGTATCCACTACTTAACGATTCCGCCATGGCCGGGTTAACTGGTAGTGAGTTGGCGCGTCAAAGTCAGTTTTTACAAGATGGTGCATTTTGGCACTTTTTGGCCTACTGTGCGGGAACTGGTGGTAGCTGCTTAATAATTGGTTCAGCTGCTGGGGTTGCTGCTATGGGAATGGAGAAGATATCATTTATGTGGTATCTCAAGCATATCAGTGGACTGGCTCTTATTGGTTACTTAGCAGGCGCTGGCGCATACATTGCTATCCATGTTATGTAGCTATTTATGGCCAACTGTGTCTCCCTGATGTGCATACGCATTATTTATGCTAGCTATATATGGTAAAATAAAGCTATACACTCAATGACTGCCAGCCGTGGCAGGCCATTCATAATAAGCCGAGGTTACCCCATGCTTAGCCAACTACTACCAATGCTTGCTATCACCTTTACCGTATTCGTATTATTTTTTATCTTTATGGGTATTGGTTATATGTTCAAAAAACAGCCCCTCAGAGGGTCTTGTGGCGGCGTTGCCAAATTAATGGGCAATGAAAAATGCTCATACTGTGGCGATGATCCTAACAAGTGCGACTCTATGACCACAGATCAGCAAATGAATGCCGCCAAGTCAGCTCAATTAGGTAGACCTGCATTATAACCACAGTTATAATCCGCATAATTCTTGAGCCGCTTATTCTTTAGCGGCTCATTTATTTGTAAGGTTACTCAAAGAGTGTTAAAAACGCTTATCAATAACGTCTTGTAACCTTGTATAGCTTGTAATAATGGCTTTTAGTTACCATACGTTGATAGTAGTCCTCTGCATCTGCTCTTATAATAGCGTTAAATCCTATTCAAGACCCAGTTAATCTAGATAAGCTTCAATCGCTTCCTGTGATACCTTATTATAGAAGCCGTCTTTATTAAATATTTTCATTCACTGTTTTTTACCAGCTGTCTTTATTAAATAGATGTATTCCAACATTTTGTTCAACCCTATATGATTTGCTTTCTGCAAAATTTTATACAATTCTGACCGAGCTGTCAGTCATCATCTCGGTGCAATTTTTTGGGTGTTATTTTGCGAATGGCGGTTCACCGGCGCTCGGAAATGACGTGTCCTTTTTCTTATTTTGATTGTTGTGTTGCTATGTCTACCCCTTCTAATTTACAATCCAAGCCCTCCACGGATAAGCTGAAAGTGTTTAACCCGCCCTCTTCAAAGTTTACTTTTTGGTTGGTGCTCTGCGCCATGATTTTGCTGGGTACCAATATGCGTGCGCCTATTGTAGCGCTCGGCTCTATTGCACCCGTCGTACAGGCTGCCCTTAATATCTCCGAGACTCAAATCGGTTGGCTGGGCGCAGTACCGATGCTAACCTTTGCCGTTGGCGCGCTGATTTCACCAACAATTGGTAAGCGTTTTGGGATTGAAAATACCTTAATTGCCATGATTGTGCTGCTGACCGCAGGTATGGTCGTTCGTGCCGCTATTCCAACTTGGATTGGATTTTTGAGCGGTACGCTCATGCTGACCTTAGCCATAGGTTTTGCGAATACCTTAGCCGCTCCAGTGATTAAGCAGCGCACGCCTAAACATATTCCACTGGTTACGGGTCTGTTCAGTCTGACGATGACGGTGACCGCAGGAATAGTCGCCGGCGTGGTATTGCCGCTATCTGAATGGGTAGGATGGCAGTGGGCACTTGGTGGTTGGTCATTTTTAGGTATTTTTGCGATTATTATTTGGGTATTTTTACGCCTGCGTTTAGGCTCATCTAGTGATCAAGCCCCTGTCCTCGCGTCGCCCGGTTCTTCCGATATTTCCGTGTGGCGTACTGCTTTTGCGTGGCAGATTGCTATTTTTATGGGCTTACAGTCGTTATTATTTTATACCGTTGCCAGCTTTTTACCGTCTATATGGGTAAGTAAAGGACTAACTGCAGTAAAAGCCGGACAGATGGGTTCGATGTTTCAGTTTATGGCACCAGTGGCAATTTTAAGCTTAACGTGGCTGGTCAATCGTGGTCGCCCTATTCAAGCCTTGGCAGTATTTGCCGCGGTTCTGAACGTTATTGGTGTCTTGGGAATCAGCTACTTGTCCACTGACCTAGCATGGTTATGGTCAGGTATTATGGGTGCTGGTTGCTCGGCGATGTTTACCTTGAGTATGATATTGTTTTCCCTGCGTACATATACCACCAATCAAGCCAGTGAGCTGTCCGGTATGGCGCAAGCGGTCGGTTATATCATTGCTTTCTTTGGCCCATTGGGTACAGGCTGGCTACATGAAGCGACTGGTAACTGGGACTTGCCGCTACTGTTGATTCTAGTGTTAATGATTATCAACGTTGGTGTGGCTTGGTTAGTCGGTCGTCCGGTGATGGTTGATGGTAAAAAGATTTAATAGCTCTCGTTAATAAGTAACAAGTACGCTTTGCAGTCTAATATAGACTGCAAAAATAGTACGATAAAAATATTAGGCGGGTTAGGCATTCACAATTAAACACTGTTGAATGTTTAACACGCCTTTTTATTTGCTACACTAAACCGATTGCATACAGGACAAGATAATTATGTTAGACGTATCATTAGGTTTCAGTAAACGTTATAGCGTGACAGTCGTCTTACTGACCGCTTTATTAATGCTGGTGTTAGCAATTAATGGCTGCCAAAAAGCATCTGAAACGGATACTGTCACTGATGAAGCGGTTGTGAATACTCAAACAACCGCTGAAAGCCCGATTCAAACTGATCAGCAACTCACTCAACCGGCTAACAGTCAATCATTGACTATACTAGCACTCGGCGATTCTTTGACAGAAGGTCTAGGGGTTGCAAATGATGCCAATTATCCAGCGCAGCTAGAAGCGAGCCTACAAGAAATGGGCTATAAGAATGTCAAAGTCATTAACTCAGGGTTAAGTGGCGAAACCAGTACCGGTTTGGTCAATCGCTTGGATTGGGTCGCGCAAACCAAACCAGATATTACGATCTTAACCATTGGCGCGAATGATGCTATTCGCGGTATTGATGTAGTAACCGTTGAGGCCAATATTCGTACAGCCGTTAAGCATCTACAAGATAATGGCAGTCAGGTCATCTTAGGCGGCATGCAGATTTATGACAATTTAGGTAATGACTACGTACAATCTTTTACAGCGATGTACCCAAGAATAGCCAAAGATATGAATGTAACGCTCATCCCCTTCTTTTTAGACGGTGTCGCTGCCGATGCTAATCTTAATCAAGCCGATGCTATTCATCCAACTAGCGAAGGTTATACCATCATCGTTAATGATAATATTCTACCAATATTGAAACCTGAGATTGAGCAGATGCTAGCAAATAAATCAGCGGTACTCGCACCAGAAAACATGCCAGCAGAGACACCACTAGTTGAGACTTCGCAATGACACTATCGAAAACGGCATCAAAAATAACGGCGACAGCATCGTCGACAGCAGCGCCAACCCCTAAAAAAAACGCGCTGCTTGTCGGCTCGCAATTGAATAAAACCGTACAAGTCGGTGAGCAAACACTGTCTATTATTAAAGACGTTAATATCCACGTTAACGCTGGCGAGTTTGTGGTCATTATGGGCAAGTCCGGCTCCGGCAAGTCGACCTTACTGGGACTATTGGCCGCTTTAGATCACCCCGATAGTGGTTCCGTTGAATTGGCCGGACAAACATTAAGCACGCTTGATGAGGACGCATTAGCAGTCATCCGGCAGCGCGAGATGGGCTTTGTCTTTCAATCCTTTCATTTATTGCCAACATTAACAGTGGCAGAAAACATTGCTTTTCCACTCGATATTGCCCGGCGTCCGAATAAGGCGCGGGTTGATGAATTGATTGAAGCGGTTGGCCTCAGTCACAGACGTAACAGCTTACCCAGTCAATTATCTGGAGGTGAACAGCAGCGCACAGCCGTAGCACGCGCCTTGGTATCACACCCTAAGATTGTGTTTGCCGATGAGCCTACCGGTAACTTAGATGAGCAGAATGCCGACCAAGTTATGCAGCTGTTATTAGACTTACGCCAACAAGTCGGTTCGGCACTGGTCGTCGCGACTCACGATGCCGCGCTTGCCGAAATGGCTAATAGAGTCATTACTATGCACGATGGCCGGATTTTGTCTCAATGAATAATAAGCTAACAAATAATAGCACCATGGATAATGAGTCAAATTATTCTAATGGCATACTGGGTCGAATATTTGCGCGCAGCTTAGGGTCACAGGTATTAAGCCGCAGTTGGTGGCGACGCTGGGTTTATCCAGTGCTGTTTTTAATTACCTTAACGTTGTCGCTTGCCACTTACCTGACCCTCGACTCTATCCAACAGACGGTCAATAGTTATATCAATGACAATCAGCGCGCGCTGGTTGGTGGTGATTTGATATTGACCAGTAACCAAGATTGGCCTGCAGAAGTATTAAGCCAAGTACAAACGATTGCTGATACGCAAACGGTTTATGACTATCAGTTTAATGCCATGATAGTCACTGCTGAGCAAACCTTACTTGCCCGCGTAAAAGCAGTCTCGCCGGCTTACCCCTTATATGGTGAAGTGGCGCTGGCCTCTGGCACGCCATTATGGCAACAGCTGAATTCAAATAGCGTAGTGGTCGCTCCTGAAGTTCTTAAAGGTTTAGATATCAGCGTTGGCGATAGTATCAACGTTGGCGACGCACAATTTATTATTAGTGATGAGCTGATTAAAGAGCCGGATCGTCCACTCACCGCGTTTGGTTTTGGCGGTCGCGTATTAATGCAGCAAGATGCTCTCGAGGCAACTAATTTAATGGGTCAACGTAGCCGAGTCAGTTACCGTATCGAGCTGGCAGGTGACCCTGAGCTGATGGCTAGCCAGCGCGAGCAGCTAAACCAAATATTAGAGAACTATCCCGATATTGAGCTGTCCGATGCCGAGTCAGCGGATACCTCGGTATCACGTATCTCTGACAATGTACTGAAGTTCTTAAAGCTATTAGTCATAGCAGTCTTGCTGTTATCTGCGGTGGCAATGTATGGCGTCATTACTGCATTTGTGACCAAGCAGCAATCTAATAATGCCATTCGTATGGCGTTAGGTGAGCCTATAGGAGCAATCAAAGGCAGCTATTATCGCTTGCTAATGGGTACAGCAGTAATCGCTTGTATCGCAGCGGTAGTTTTAAGTCTTGCTTTTCTCAAAATCGGTCAGCCCTATCTTGCGGCAATTTTACCAGCGGATATTGGTCTTGCCATCAATCCTCTGAGCATTACTAAGACTGTCATCATTGCCTTAGTATTGACCTTACTCATTACGCAACGCGGCCTTAGTACGCTCAGGACGACTAAGCCTGTAACCTTACTTAATCAAGGTGCCAGTCAGCAGTTGCAACGCTTGCCTTGGTATCGTCAGCTACCGCTATTATGGTATGGACTGATGCTAGTCGGCTTATATGGCTTCTTCGCTTATGAAGTGCAGTCTTTGAAGCTAGCCGCACAATTACTTATCGGCTTAATCGGTTTTATTGCCATATTCTGGGCATTGGCACGTGCTTGGTTATGGCTACTTTCGCGCGTGGCGACTTATAGTAAAATAAGCTGGATGCAGCGTATTGCTATCCATAACCTTGCCCGTAAAGGCAATCAATCAGTGCTTTTCTTTGTCACCTTATCGCTATCGGTAGCCGTACTGACACTAATTACGACGCTTAATCATAGTATTAATGTGCAGTTTATTAACGCCTATCCTGAGGATGCGCCCAATTTATTCTTACTAGATATTCAGAGTGATCAACACGATGACATTAATAACTTAATCGATGAGCCTGTTAGCTATTATCCAGTGATTCGAGCGCGGGTGGTGACTGCCAACGATGTTCCGGTACAAGACATTGAGCCTGCTGAAGGCTTTGATGATCCGACCCGCGTCTTTAATTTAAGCTACGCTGATACAGTGATGGAAACAGAGTTTATTACCTCTGCAGTGCAAGATAATAAGCTCTACGCTCCTATTATTAATGAAGATATTGTTAACGAGAATCATGCAATCCAAGCAGTTGAGACAATAGCGCCTTTATCTATTTTAGATACCGCAGCAACTATGCTCAACGTTAAGATGGGCGAGCAGATTCGCTTTAATATTCAAGGTATTGAGATTGTCGGTCAAATTACTAGTATTCGCTCGCGCTATGAGCGTGGCCCCAGTCCTTACTTTTATTTCTTATTTGAGCCATCGGTATTGTCTGCTGCCCCGCAAATTCAATTTGCTACCGTTCACGTGCCAGCAGATAATATTTCTGAGATACAAGGGAAGCTCGTCCGCCGTTTCCCTGCCATTACTACTATTGATGGCACCGCAATTGCCCAGCAAGTTCAAGAGTTGGTCGCACAGATGAGCCGTTTGGTGTATATTTTTACCTTATTGGCGTTGCTGACCGGCATTATGGTATTGATTAGCTCGCTATTATCCACCTCGCAAGATCGCATGCAAGAGAGCGCCTCATTCCGCCTACTAGGGATGCAAAAACGCGATTTATACATGCTTAATATTTTAGAATTCGGTCTGCTCGGTATTAGTGCCGCCGTATTCGCTGTGACGATTGCTAGTGTTGGCGCGTGGGCAGTGATTACTTACTGGTTTAATTTGCAATTTAGTATGCCTTGGTTGAGCATCGCTATGGGCTCACTAGTGCTAATTGCTTTATTATTCGCCATCTCTATTGTTTATGTGCGTCTGGTTATTGGGCGCGGCATTATGGCACGGGTGCGAGCGATGATTTAGAGTGAGAAGCGTTAAAAAACTGTATTTAGTTTTAACTTTGCAAAGAAAAACCCCGTCATGGGGTTTTTTAATCTGCTGTTATCTACCATCCTTACTCGCTATAAGTTTTGTTCAATCCCAATAACTACAAATTTCATTAGCATAATTAGTAATTGGATAGATGAATTTTTTATCTATACTCAATAGCTTACAGACTTCCCCAAACTTTTGTAATATCGACTGTTTGATAGAAGGCTCACTAAAAGATAAGACGTTAGTCTCACCAAAAACTAAACCTATTATTAATTTTCTCAAAAATCCTCTGGTCTCATCTTGTAGAATCTCATATTTCATAGGTGAAAAATTCACCGTAGCTAAGAAAGACCTAATTATATTAACTTGTTCGGCACTTAGTGCGTCTTCCATCTCAACTATGAAAGAAGCTATCTCACTCGGGTCTTTATATACAATACTATGTAGGCTTTCCAAATTCATTTTTCTATCCCTATAAATCTAAGCTAATATCATGGTGAGTTTGTAACCAATCATCAACGAACCAACTTAGCTCCAAAAATTCATTGTGACCTTCAAAACTAGAAATATTTTTTATTTCTTTAAATTCTCTATAAGATGTGAATAACCAACGCAGTCTTTTACTCTTTATACTATTCCAATTTAAGCCTACTATATTAGCACTATCGATAATTATTTCATTAAAGAAACTAACATCTAGCTCCAAATTATCTTTTACTATCTCATCTTGCTTTAAGAGGTTAGCTACTTTAGGAAAGTCTTCTTTATATAGGTGCAATGAATCCGTAAAATGGTTATGCAATCCAACCTGTATATCTAACTCTCTGGATATATAAAATTGTATTAACCTAAAGACAAAAAGATTGTATGGTACTCCTTTGTAAACATCATTAGATCTATTCAATACAGTCATATCTAATTGGTTATCGCGGATTTTAAATAAAAGAGATATATTACAAGGTATATCTAGCGAAGTTAAATTATTTAAATCTCCAGCTGCATAAATAGAGATGACCGCTCGTCTTGACTCTGGACTGTCTAACAGCTCTTTTATAACTTTTTCGACTTGGTTAACACCAAACTTATTGAAAATACGATAACCATAAGCACCATATAGATGGATATTATCCTCGGAATATTTTCCATAATTATCTATTATAGTCTGTAAAGGCTTAAGTTCATTAGAACCTGAATATATCCAAGCCACTTCCATTATCGCAAAAAATATATTCAAACCTCTACCTTTTACAAAAGGCAAACCACAACTTAGAGATCTGATGGAAAACATAGCTGTGGAAAGATCGTAGCAATCTCCAACTCTTGATTCAGTCAAGGTACTATCAGAGCTAAATGCTTTTAGAGCTGAATAATAGGTTTTTGAATAGTTATCACCAACAAAATATTCCATCTATAGACCACTAAAACGTTTTTTATTTTTTTCTAACTTATTAAGGTAGCCTTCTTCAAGATTGACGTTAAATTGATTAGATATTTTAACTAAGTAAATAAATGTGTCTACCAGCTCTTCATCCAATAAATTTTTGACCTCTTTCAACCTAGAATCCCCTCTAGCAACCTTTTTTAAAATATTTGAGAACTCTCCTATTTCACCTACTAGACACACAATCAAGTGCTCTAATTCATGAATGTTACTCTCATCAATATCTACATAGAAACCTTTCTCTCCTACAGAATGATTGATATCAAAATCTTTCTGTAAACTCTTTATCTTTTCAAGTGATAAGCTCATTGCTCTACTCCAGACCCAATATACGTTATATTATAATTATTAGTATTAATAACGATTAATCTAAAAATAGTTTATTCACAACTTCTAATATTTCATTGTGTATTTCTACTATGTCTTTATTAGCTGCAATAATAGCTAGGTTTCCTTTGTAGTTACTAAATATTTTCTCGTAGTTCTTACTTACTAACTTTAGCTTTCCTTCATTCTCATATTCATCTATAAAAGCTCTAGAGGCAATACGTCTAAGAGACTCTTCTACAGGGTTATTAAGATATATCACTAAATCAGGCTTCGGAAACTTACTATTAAGGGACTTAACAAACTGAAAATCTTCTTCCGTAGTACAATGATAAGCATAAGAAGAGAAGTAGTACCTAGTACTAATGACTACTGAACCAGAATTTACTAATTTGAAAACTCCATCTACTTCGTTGTATAAGTGATCATGTCGATCAGCTGCAAATAAGTAAGCCATCTGCTCATCAAATACATGATCCTGTTCTAAAGGATTATTATTAGACTTTGCAAAAGTGACTCTTCCTTTCATACCTTGTCTTATCAAGTTCCCTATAGGCCCTGAAGAAGGTTCTGAAGTTAAAAAGCAACTGTTTTGCTTCTCTTGGAAAAACTCTGCAAGGAGTTGAGACTGTGTACTTGTACCAGACCCGTCGATACCTTCAAATACTATGAACTTACCTTTCATCTTGGCTCTCTAAAATTTGTATACTAAATTGCATATATCTTATTTTAAGATTTTATGCGTAAAATATGTCTTATCAACCGAGTATCACCCAATATTTCATCTAGTAAAATCAGCATTAAACAATTGTAGATTAGTCTGTTATTTGTTACTCTCTTCCACCAGAATATGCATATGTAGCTAAACAAGTCCACTATGTAGGTATTGGATAATACATACAATTATAACCTTTTACAAAGAGTAGAGTTGATGAGTTTTTTAGGAGAAAGCGAGCTCAAATCTAGAGCTAGAAACATAATTTTAGACTATAATGAAGATGGTATAAAAAGTAACCATTATGAACTTACTCTTGGACAATCATATTGCTCTACAACCACGAATTCTAAAGTACTGCAAGCTACAGATAATCAGATTGTGATTGAGCCTGGTGAATTTTATTTTCTAGAATCGTCTGAAATTCTTAAGATACCTGATGATTTAATGGCGTTTATCTCAATAAAAAGCAAAGTAAAATTCAAAGGTTTGATTAATATTTCAGGTTTTCATGTAGATCCGAATTTCCAAGGTAAACTTGTATTTTCTGTACTGAACGTAGGAACAAGTCCAATAAACCTTACAGTAGGTGATCCATTGTTTCAAATATGGTTTTCAACGCTAACTAGTATCACTACTTATGAAGGCGATCATCAAGGCTTAAAAGGTGTCAACGGAGAGTTTCTCAATAAATATATGATTAGTAATAATAATGCCTATCCTGCGGATTTACAAAAACAGATTAACAAATTAGAAACTAAACTCAGTAATACCCTTGTATATGGAGCAATTCTAATAACTTTAATATCTGGTATTTTTTTTATTGTATTTAAACTTTATGTAGACTCTTTTTTACCGCCCGTTTCATAAGTTTTAACCTATCCCAACCCCTTACGTGATGATGTTTGTTAAAACTTTGCTTAACTAACAATAGTCGCCTTGGAGAGCTTTTCAGCCCTGATTGAAGCGATAGCTTGGTGTGCTGTGCGCCATAGACTGCCAATTACAAGCGCAAAGCAGGATTAGCTCCAAAACCATAAGCCCTGAAACCTCAAACTAAAACGCCCTCTATTAACTTAGAGGGCGTTTTTTTATTCATGATAGCCCTCATTTGCTATAATAACGCCACTTTATCACTCAAATAACCTCTTATAACTTTATGGTAACTCTATGGATTTCTCAAAATTTGGGCAAAAATTTACTCAGCCAACTGGCATCTCCCAGCTGATGGACGATCTTGGCGATGCACTAAAAAGTGACCAGCCGATTAATATGCTGGGCGGTGGCAATCCTGCTCGTATTGAAGCCGTTAACGAAGTGTTTTTACAGACCTATCAAGCGCTTGGTAATGATGGACTAGAAGGGACTGCTCTTAATAGCATAGGCAACTACTCAAACCCGCAAGGTGATGCGGCTTTTATTGATGCGTTAGTAGACTTCTTTAATCGTCATTATGATTGGAATTTAACAGCGGATAATATAGCCCTTACCAATGGCTCCCAAAATGCTTTCTTTTATCTGTTTAATCTCTTTGGTGGCGCATTTACAGATGACCAAAACCAATCCGTGGATAAGTCGATCCTGCTACCGCTAGCACCAGAATATATTGGCTATAGTGATGTACATATCGATGGTCAGCATTTTGCTGCTATTTTGCCTCATATTGATGAAGTTACTTACAATGGCGAAGAAGGCTTCTTTAAATATCGGGTAGATTTTGAGGCGTTAGAACGGTTACCAGCGTTGGTTGAAGGGCGTATCGGTGCTATTTGCTGCTCACGTCCGACCAATCCAACGGGTAATGTATTGACCGATGAAGAAATGAGCCGTTTAGCAGAAATTGCCAAACGTTATGGAGTACCGCTTATTATTGATAATGCTTACGGTATGCCGTTTCCCAATATCATTTATTCAGACGCACATTTAAACTGGGATGACAATACGATTTTATGTTTTAGCTTGTCTAAAATTGGCCTGCCGGGTGTACGCACAGGGATTATTGTTGCTGCGCCTGAAGTGATTGCAGCAGTCAGTTCAATGAATGCGGTAGTCAACTTAGCCCCTACGCGCTTTGGTGCTGCGATTGCGACGCCATTGGTCAAAGATGACCGTATCAAGCAATTATCTGACGAGGCTATCAAACCGTTTTATCAGCAGCAGGCGAATACAGCGGTGCGTCTGTTAAAAGAAGCCTTGGGTGATTATCCCCTAGCGATTCATAAGCCTGAAGGCGCAATATTCTTATGGCTATGGTTTAAAGACTTGCCGATTACTACCGTTAAGCTGTATGAGCGCCTAAAAGAAAAAGGCACGTTAATTGTGCCAAGCAAATACTTCTTTCCCGGTGTTGATGTTGATAACTATAAACATGCGCATGAATGTATTCGCATGAGTATTGCCGCTGATGAGCAGACTCTTATTGATGGTATTAAGGTGATTGGGGAAGTGGTAAGAGAGCTTTATGATGATAGGTAGATATTTTTCTTAAAAAAACATTTGGTTTACAGAAAAATAGAAGGGTAGTGTTATGAGATTTAAAGTAATATATTCAAATCTCATAATACTACCCTTCTATTTTATCATTGAGATAAAAGCTTTAGGTTTTCAATAATCCTTAAACAATAGCACTACTACGATAGACACTTAACAAAGTCTGAAATGTATTGCTATTAATGATACTAACCATTTTCTGTGTAGATGTCTGAATTTCTTCTTCTGTATACGCTCGGTTATAAGTGTTCTCTGGATGATGAATACTATGCCTTATATAGGACATTAAAGTAAGGTTGATTGGGTTAGTGCGCCCGTTACCATTGTCTTTTATCCAAACCATATCTTGTATAATGCTATGTTCCCTTTCTACCCATTGATCAAATTTTTTAGCCATATTGCTATTAGTAATATCAGAAATATATCCATAAAGCTCATTATGGAAATCTGTTGAGCATATCTCATAAGTAAAATAATTTATTTCTGCTAGAGTGGGTGAAAATGAGAATGTTTGCATTGATTCAACAAGGTTTGCTTGCGCCGACTGGTTATTTTTCTTAGTCATATATGTACATATATCATTGCTTGCAAAATGCTTTAATAAAAATGGAGAGTGAGTAGTAAGGAATACCTGTTGATGCTCTGAAATTGTAATTATAGATTTAATTAAAGTCATCTGTGCTCTAGGATGGAGAGAAATTTCTGGTTCATCAATGAAAAAGAACAGTGGCTTTTTCAAATCCGCATTGCTTGGGTGTTTAACTAGAAAGTCAGCATAAACTTTCATAACCGCTAATGCGAATGCTCTTTGCATTCCGCTACCTTTTTCAGAAATATTTGTCTCAATTCCATCATTAACTATTATGTCACCCAATTTAACAAATGATGATGGTTCTGGGGGCTTAAAGTCAAATGAGACCGTCGCTTCTCCATAAAACTCACCTAGTGATTTTTGAATATCATTGACGAGGTGTTGAGATTGCTTTAATAGAGAATCTTCACCTGTAGTAAATGCTACATTATGAGCATCTAAAAAATTGTTCCAGTTACTGCTAGTTTCAAAGTTATTGCAAACATCCTTAAGTAGTTTTCCCAATGTTTTGGTACTACCAAAATCTGTTAATTCACTTGCATCCATATCCGACCATATAGATACAACCTCGAATAATGTATTAATGGCTTTATCGAATCCAGTGGGGTTTTCAAACTGATCAGTAACACTATTGTAGACGGTTATTTTTCTAATATTAATATCTACTGACTTTTTACCCTGCTGAACACTATATTCTTCAGAAGTACGTTTCAGCGTTATTCTTTGCGTCCCATCATCAGTTACAACATAAGGTAAATACTTAACTTCAGAGAAGTTTTCTATCGATTGTTCAAGATTGCCTTCTATTTCTATAGTAACGGAAACATGTTTATCTTTGTGATTGGCATTCTTATAATCATCAATAGTTTTATCTCTTGGAGCTCCCGACCTCAAAAAATCGATTGCTTTGAATACTGTAGTTTTACCAGTATTATTTTCCCCAACTAAAAACACAACTGGCTTATTAGTATCAAGTTCATGTCGCCCAGCAAATGCTTTAAAGTTCTCTAAAATTATCTTACTAATTTTCATACTCATCCTTTATTAGAACTTTAGTAGTAAATGACACACAAACAAATTTTTAATTTAGTTTGTTTTTCTTATTATTAATTAAGATTTAGGACTCACAATAAAGTATACGAATTTAATTTAAAGTCTTTTTTTTAATAAGCTGCTTGGTTTACTTACTGAGTCAAAGATTCTTGTCCAGCCAGTTAATACATAGAGCACAGAGGGTAGCAGGCACGTATTGATAAGATCATGGATGCTTACCCTTAGTTCTATTTTTCCTATCCCCAAGATACCTAGCTCTGTAATAGTATGGCGGTTGTCTAAATACTCGCCTAATAAGGCAATGCAGGTCACCATGATTAAAGCGATGAATGACCTGATACTGTATTTTCCAAAAATTGGACGCAGCAGGATTAAACTCAATAAATAAACGCTGATGCCCACATACATATGTAGGGCATCTTTGTCTAGTCCTGTGGCATTCACGATGTCTGTCTTAAAGATATAAAAATCCACTTATTTCTCTTAAATTATAATTATAGATATAAATACCAATAAAAAAAGTTTGCGACAATGCAAACTCTCTTGCGCGAGGGCAAAGCAGTGCTTTGCTCCTTCCTCGCTCAGGTTACGCATTTGCTAACCTACCTTGACATTGAATTAAACATTTAACTCACGTTTATTTAAATATCCCAATCCACAAAATTCTTTAATAACTGCAAGCCTGCGCTATGGCTCTTTTCTGGATGGAACTGGGTTGCAAATAAATTCTCTTGCAAAATACTGGCACAAAATGGCTGACCGTAATCACAAGTTGCCGAAATTTGATTGCTATCGGCAGGCTCGCAATAATAGCTGTGAACAAAATAAAAGTGCGAATTGTCCTCAATGCCATGCCATAGTGGATGATTGAAATCCATACCGCTGATAGTATTCCAGCCCATATGTGGCACTTTAATAGGCGCGCCATTTTCATCGATCCATTCGGGATCAAAAGCTTTTACTTGCCCTTCTAAAATATCCAGACAAGGCGTGCCACCATTTTCAGCAGACTCAGTAAATAACGCCTGCATGCCCACACAAATGGCCATCACTGGCTTATTAAATACCGCATGACGTATGACGTCATCAATGCCAGCCTCGTGCATGCCAGCGATGCAAGCACGCATCGCTCCGACACCAGGGAAGAAAATCTTATCCGCAGCAGCGACTACTTTTGGGTCATTGGTGATGGAGACTTCTGCACCGACCGCTGATAGTGCTTTACTGGCAGAGTGTAAATTACCCATGCCATAATCTAATAACGCAATTTTGGTCGCTCTACTCATCTAGAACGCCTCTTTGGTCGATGGCAAGGTATTTAGCGCACGCTCATCATATTCGCAAGCCATACGTAGCGCACGCGCAAAGGCTTTAAAAGTACTCTCGATTTGGTGATGGCTATTTTTACCTTTTAGATTGTCCAAATGCACGGTCATCCACGAATGATTCACAAAGCCGTAGAAAAACTCACTGAATAAATCAACATCAAAAGTACCCACATGCGAGCGAGTGAATGGAATATCCATGTGCAATCCTGGACGACCAGACAAGTCAACCACTGCGCGGGTTAACGCTTCATCTAATGGTGCGTAGAAATGTCCGTAACGACGAATGCCTTTTTTGTCGCCTAGCGCTTTAGCAAAGGCTTGTCCAACGGTAATGCCGGTATCTTCGACACTATGGTGATCATCAATAAACGTATCACCGGTACATTTGATCTCTAAGTCGAATAAACCGTGACGCTTGATTTGGTCTATCATATGATCTAAAAATGGCACACCAGTGTCCACAGTGCCTTGACCAGTGCCGTCAAGATTGACTGTACAGGTTACTTGGGTCTCAGCGGTATCGCGCGTAACAGTCGCGGTACGTGCGGCATGGCCGTAAAGATTTTTAGCAGAGTTTTGATCTTGCGATTGTGCTGTCGAATTGGCGGTCATAACTACCCTCTATAAATATAAAATCAATAAAATAGGGCTAAAAACATGCCCGAGATGTTTGGAATAAAGTGAAAGAGCTATAAGTGGTAAATATTAAGAAATGGGAATGTTATTAAATAGGTTAGGCGCTGACGTATTTTACTTGAGCTTGTACATTTTACTTGAAACAGTCATTTCATCTATTAATTTAAATCGGCTTTGAAATTCAGCTTCTAAGGCTATAAGAAGGCCTGTAAGAAGCACCGTAAGAAAGCTTCTAAAATACGGTCTAAGCGTTATCTATCCTCATCATAGCAAACCCTAACATTTACTGCCACGCCCAAGCAGCAAACCACGCTCATATTTGCACGATTCTGCTAAAATAGTGAATCAAGTATTTTAAATCAATGCTAATCAACCAACGTAGGAACCAACTATGCCTTTAGAAGCGATTGCCATTAATAGCTTGGATGCGCCACTGATTAAAAAACCAGGACGCGAGCATGAATTAGCTGAGCGTCTGCAAGCCCTTTATGATACTGATGACAGTCAACCTGCTGGCGCAGAGGTGCTAAGCATCATCGAGCAAGGCTTTAAGCGTGGTCAGTGTCTATATGTTGGCATGTTTAATGATAAACCTATCGCGGCAGTTGGCTGCTTCGATGATGGGCAAACTGATGCCAAACGTCTGCAATATTTGACCGTACATGCAGAGAATCGAAATCGCGCGATTGATGCCAAGTTTATCAAGCTGGTGTACGATGCTGAGGTCAAAAAAGGCGTGCGCCAATTTGTGCCGGTCGGTGCTGATATCCATCGTATTATGACCGAGTATGAGCTACTACAAGTTATAAGATAAGCGAGTTGCTATTTACTACTTACTGAGAGAAAACCGTTAAGAGAAAGTAACATTTCGAATTTTTAGCCTAAAACTGACTTTCTTTGCTTTTTTATCACATAAAACGCAAAAACAACTTGACAGCAGAGCCAATATTTAGTTTAATAGCGCCTCAACGAAGACGGCTCGATAGCTCAGTCGGTAGAGCAACGGATTGAAAATCCGTGTGTCGGCAGTTCGAACCTGCCTCGAGCCACCATTCGTTACTAGATTCTAGCAGTACTTTAAGAACCTCAAGCATTTATGTTTGAGGTTTTTTTATGTCTGTAAATTACTGCTTTAAAACCCTACTCTACACTTGTATAACACTTTTAGGCTATTATTTATATAATGGCGCTGATTATACTAAAAGTCACCATCGTTCATGGGTAAAGACTATGCGAGAGTTTGATTACGACTTGGATTATAAGAGCCTAAATCTACGCGATCAGCCTGAGCTATATCGTGTTGGCCGCGGTGAACAAGGGGTGCTATTGGTTGAGCCATATAAATCTGAGATACTTCCCTCTTGGCGCTTTGCGACGCCTGATATCGCTACCGAGAGTAGCAAGACTATTTATCAAATGTTCTTAGATTATATAGCTGCGGATGACTTTATCGGTGCCGATATGGCACGCAAATTTATCCAAATGGGCTATACACGGGCGCGGCGTTATGCCAATCATAAAGGCGGTAAGAAATATAAGGGCGCTGTCCCTGACAATAAAAAAGGTCAAAGCGGTGCCCATGGTCGCGCGGAGCTACCACGTCAAGAGGAAGACCCTATCAAAGCCGAATCCGCACGTATCTTTAAACAGAAATGGGATTTGTGCCGCGAAAATGAAAACTATCTAACGATGAAAGCTGAACATCGCCAGCGCTATAAAGATATCGAATAAATATGCCTGGAACAATATAGCAAAAAACCAATTACTTTTACCCACTGTGCTAAGGTAATAAGAGATAAAAGCACTTAACTGACTAATAAGGGCAATAAGCCTTTTTTACAGCACATAATAATGAGAATAAATAATGACTAAAAAACTTTTAATTTTTGATTTTGATGGTACCTTGATTGATAGCGTGCCCGATTTGGCTAGTGTCGCCAATATTATGCTCACACAATTAGGCAAACCAACTTATCCGATTCATACCATAAAAGAATGGGTGGGTAATGGCGCACGAGCACTGGTAGAACGTGCCTTATCTGGTAGCATTGAAGTTGATAACAGTTTATCTATAGCAGAAATAGAAGCCGCTGAGCGCTTATTTTATAATGCTTATGAAGCGCATGACACTAGCAAAACCACCTCTTATCCTGATGTCGACCAAGGTTTAAGACAATTAAAAGATGCGGGCTTTACCTTAGCATTAGTCACTAATAAACCCATTCGCTTTGTTCCCAAAATTTTAGAAAGTTTGGGCTGGACACCACTATTTTCTATGGTGCTAGGCGGCGATAGTCTACCGGTTAAAAAGCCTGACCCAGCACCCCTACTACACGTCTGTGAAACACTTAACTTTAAACCTGCACAAGCTATTATGATTGGCGATTCTATCAATGATATCTCGGCGGGTAAGCAGGCAGGCATCGATACTGTTGGGCTATCCTACGGTTATAACTACGGTAAAGATATCCGCGACAGTAATCCCAATCAGACTTTTGATCACTTTGCTGAGCTGCTTAATTGGTTGCTCAAATAAACGTCTCGTTCTAACAAGTTGTGTCGCATTTATCATTCATGATTGGCATGGGAAAAGAAATGTTCAAACGTAAGTTGTGTTGTGCAAACTGTAATAAAGAGATTGTCGGGGGTGAACCAATTTTTGCCGAAATGCTCGCCCCTAAAAGTATCGTGATGGTAGAAATTAAAGCGTATTTAAAAAAGAACAGTACCATTTTTTGTCAAGCGTGCTTAGATTCTAAGAAGTTGAAGGCTGACTAAGCATTTGAACATTCATAAATTTTAAGACTCATTATTTACTGCGATAGCTAAGCGCTTCAGACACATGAGCACTAGTGATATTACTACTGTCTGCTAAATCAGCAATGGTACGTGCTACTCGCAGTACACGGTGATAGCCTCGAGCAGATAGGTTAAGACGCTGCTGCGCCAGCTGTAATAACTGCTGCTCGCCTTCTGCTAATATTGCGTGCTTATCAAGGTCACTAGAGCTTAGCTCATTATTGACTTTTTGTTGCCGTGCCAGCTGCCGCTTATGAGCAGCCGCTACCCGAGTACGTACTTGCTCAGATGTTTCCCCAGCGCTGCTATTTTGCAAATCAGCAATCGGTAGTGCGGGTACAGTGATATGCAAATCAATACGGTCAAGCAGCGGGCCTGACAGTTTATCTTGATAGCGCTTAATCTGCTCTGGACGGCAGCGACAACGTCCTGATGCGTCGCCATCATAACCACACGGACAAGGATTCATTGCCGCAACCAGCTGAAAATTAGCCGGAAAAGTCATTTGTGAATTGGCACGGCTGATAGTGATTTGTTTGGCTTCTAAAGGCTGACGCAGTACCTCTAAAACGCTACGATCAAACTCAGGCAGCTCATCTAAAAATAAAACGCCTCTATTGGCCAAAGTAATCTCGCCGGGTTTGGGACGGGAGCCGCCGCCAACCAGTGCGACTGCTGATATGGTGTGATGAACTTGCCGAAAGGGGCGCGTGCCATAATCGTAATCGCTATCTGCTACCGAATAAGTGCTGGCGACTTCTAACGCCTCCTCCGCGCTTAAGTCCGGCAAGATAGTCGGTAGCCGTGATGCCATTAATGTCTTACCGGAACCGGGCGGTCCTGTGAATAATAAAGAATGGCCACCTGCCGCTGCAATTTCTAACGCTCGCCGTGCATGATGCTGACCTTTGACATCTGCTAAGTCCACCTGATAACTGGCATTGGGTTTGATGCGGCTTAGCGGTACGATAGCCAAGCGCGCCTCCGTTGCGTTAGGGTCTGCTAACGACTGTAGATGTGTACAGACTGCTTTTAGATTCTGAGCGGCTAATATTGTCACCCCTTCAACGCGGCTGGCTTCGACGCCATTGTCTGCTGGCACGATCAATTGCCGCTGGGCTTGTGACTCTCCTGATGCTAGCGACTCAGCTTTCATCGCCCGTGCTACTGCCAAACTCCCAGTCACTTGTCTCAGCTCACCATTGAGTGCCAACTCTCCAATAAATTCAAATGCCGATAGCACTTCTGGTTCAAGCTGATCACTGGCAGCCAAAATACCAATCGCTATAGGCAGATCTAATCGTGCCCCATCTTTTGGTAAATCAGCAGGCGCTAAATTAATAGTAAGACGACGATTGGGAAACTGAAAGCCAGAGTTTAAGATAGCAGAGCGTACTCTATCTTTACTCTCACGAACTGCCGCGGCCGGTAGTCCCACGATAGTCAAAGCGGGTAAGCCTGATGACAGATGTACTTCAATAATGACCTGTGGTGCGTGCAAACCGACGACTGAGCGGGTATAGACCTGAGCGAATGACATGAGTGTTACCTAATATAAGGAACTATCGATAATAAAGTATTCTCTATCTATGCGCAAATGTCGTGTCTCATTATTAATAAAGTCTATTGCGCCAAGTTTGATTTATGATGGTATTGCTACCGTTAATTCAGTATAAAAGAACGCCTCAGCCACCACACTAAAGACAAGGATTTGTTATACTGGTCATTGTCTACTTAGCCAACACTGTTAGCCAGATAACGCATAGAACTATATAGCATAAAGCCATGTGGGTTTTAACGGTCAGGGCTTATATAGCTCAAAAGTAGCCAACAACCCGCTAGCAAATAACTAGCACGCTACACACGGTCAAAACGAGGAATGTCGCATGTCACAGCAAGCAGAATATAATAATGCACAGCAGCCAAATGAACAGCCGACCACTACACGCCCTGTTGCACAAGTAAACAACCCTTATGCCAGTCTTCGTGGTACTAGTGGTAGTAAACAGCTACCAGCCTTTGATGAAGACCTTGTTAATAAATACAATCGTTCTGGGCCGCGCTATACCTCCTACCCGACCGCTTTAGAATTTTTGCCGATGCCGGATGGTCTTGAGGCCAAAATCCTCGAGAATCGTGAAGCACGTGCGCCCCTGTCGTTATATTTTCATATCCCGTTCTGTCGGCATCTATGTTACTACTGCGCTTGTAATAAGATTATCACTAAAAAAAACAGTGACTCAGGCGATTATTTGCAATATCTCATCGCTGAAATTAAGCACAAGCGCAGCTTACTGACCTTACCGGAGAGCGGAGACAAGCCGCTGGTTAAGCAGCTACATTTAGGTGGCGGCACACCAACCTTCTTGCGTGATGAAGAGATGGTGCAGCTGTGGGAGTTTTTACAAACCCAGTTTGAGTTTTTACCCGAAAATGAGGGTGATTACTCTATTGAAATCGACCCACGCGAGCTGGGTGACGAAACCCTACAAACCTTGCGTAACCTTGGCTTTAACCGAATTAGTTTAGGCGTACAAGATTTAGATGAAGCCGTACAGATTGCCGTTAATCGGGTGCACTCAGCAGAAATGATCGCCAACATCTTAAATGAAGCCCGAGATCTAGGCTTTCATTCGATTAATATTGACCTGATTTATGGCTTACCGCACCAAACCCCTGCGACATTGAACAAAACCGTCCACCGTATTATAGAGATGTCACCGGATCGTCTGTCAGTATTTAACTATGCCCATCTGCCTGAACGCTTTAAAGCCCAGCGCCAAATTAAAGACGAGGATTTACCAGATCCAGCTGAAAAAATTGCCATGCTCGGTAATACTATTAATACCTTAACTGAAGCAGGCTATCAATTCATCGGTATCGATCATTTTGCAAAGCCTGATGATGAGCTGGCAGTGGCGCAGCGCGAAGGACATTTGCACCGTAATTTTCAAGGTTATACCATCATGGGCGACTGTGACTTGTTAGGCTTTGGAGTATCTGCAATCAGTCAGATCACCAATGCCAATAGTAGCTACATTTTGCAAAATCACACTGACTTGCAGATTTATCAAGACAATATTAACGCTGCAAACAATAATCCTATGGCCATGCCAGCGGTCAAATATATCAAAACCTCAATCAAAGATCGCTTGCGTGAGTACGTCATCATGAATCTACTATGTCATGACTATATCGACTTTAAAGACGTCAATCAAAAATTTGGTATCGATGCCGTTACCTATTTCATTAATGAGATTCAACAGCTTGGTGAGATGCAAAAAGACAAGCTGATAGATATGGATGTGGCTGGTATCCGCATTTTGCCTAAGGGTCGCTTATTGGGCCGTAACGTGGCCATGGTATTCGATGAATATCTTGAGAAAAAACATAAAAATCGTTTTTCTAAAGTTATTTAATAAAGTTCCGCTAGCAATAAAAAAGACCTCAATGCGAGGTCCTTTTTTGGTTAAGAATGAATAAAAATAAATATTTTTACCTACTTATTCACTAGGCATTACAATATATAGCCTAGTGGCATCTTCTATGGTTTTGTCACTGTCTAGATATTTTTGCTCAACGGTGTTATTACCATCCGCCATGACTAAGTCAGTGATAGCAAAGTCATCATCATTTAATAAACCCAACGAGCCATCCCGACGTAACCATAAGCCCTCAAGCTTATCGTGCGGATAATCTAAGGTAGCGAGAACATCGACCACTAAGGTTTTGCTGGCAGGCTTGATATTCATTTCTGCAAGTGCTTGCCAACTACTATCATCGGCGGCAATAAATTGCTCTAGCGTCTGACCATTGATCGTTAGACCCAAACCTTTATCTTGCTTAAGACTATTCTGTTTAATACTATATCTAGCAGCGCTACCTTCGTCCGACTCACTAGCAATAGCTTCAATGTTAGTAGCCTGAGCAATATTAACTTTATAAATATATTTTTGCGCAGATTTGTCTTGTAGAGGGAATTTGCGATCATGTTCAATGAGGTAAAACTCATGATTGCTTAAAGCGACGATACCAGAATTTACATGTTGCGCTTTATTGAGACGATATAAATATTGTTCAATCTGACCATTGACTAGATTAATGGTAACCATGCGCGTCAAATTCGAGTCACGTCCTGATTTATCTGGGTTGTCCATTGAAGACTCCATGATACCGACTAACGTTGTTTGATCAGGAGTAATAGTCAAGGCTTCTATACCGCGATTGGCTCGGCGATTAGCAAATTCCGCAGGCAATAAAACCGGTTTGCCATTGATCATGACATTATTACGCTTATCATTAGCAAACGGATTAATTCGCGCAATCTCTACCCCATCGGCATCATAATGGATAATATTCGGGCCATACTCATCACTGATCCAAAAGCTACCATCTACTAATGGTGCTAGACCTTCAGGGTCAAGACCATTGATATCATTTTTGATTGGATTAATACTCTCATCATAAGACAGGTCAGGATTAACCGTCATGAGCTTGCCTGACACATCGTACGGAACCTCATTAGTACCGCCCAACGCTTTTGGATTGGGTAGTCCAGAGATAGGATTACCATTAGTATCGTTAAGTAGAATCTCTTTAACCTTTGTTATCTTTCCATCAGCTTGTAATTCAAACAATCCAATGCGCGGCGTATAGCCAGGTAGCAAAAAGCGTTTACCTGGACCAGCGCTACCATCAAAGTCAGCATTAGGCCCGCGATCAGTTAACGCGTAGAATTGATTGGCATTGGTCGGATGGGCAGCCGCATCTGAGCCAAATCCGCCACCACGAATTTCTAGCTTTTTATCAGGATAGGCGGCATTGGTATGTTGATTACCAAGCACGCTATAAGGCAGTGGACTGCCCTGAATGAATTCCAGATTCTGGTTAATTACTTTATGCATAGCTTCTTCTTTTTTATTGTTTTTTGACATTTTTATTTCCTAATTTAATATTTTTTAATGGTTTAAATAAATAGCGCTATAAAACCATACCCCAATAAAAAGACAGATGAAGACTGATTTGTTGTCAATTTGCTATAATTTATAGACAAAAAAATAGACAGCTAGCAAAATACTAACCGCCTATTTTCATTTATTTAAACTTTTATATACTTAAATAACGCCTATTATATTTTCAATTTATCACCGACCATCCCTTTAACCGTACTTAGAATATCAGCGGGTATCACCACCATTTTCGAGTTATCAGACTCAGCCAATTCTCGAATCGCTTTAATATACTGCTCACCCAGCAAGTAAACAATCGGCATCTCCTCTTCTCCTACCGCGCCAGTAATGAGGCGAATGGACTCCTCTGACCCTTTAGCAAGTACCACTTGCGCTTCAGCATCACGGCGTGAGGCTTCTAAGCGACCATCGGCCTCTAAGATAGCAGCCTGCTTTTGACCATCGGCTCGAGTAACGGTAGCGCGGCGTTGGCGTTCAGCTGCGGCCTGCTCTTCCATCGCCATTTGCATGGTCGGTGACGGATTAATATCTTGAATTTCCACCGTCTTTAGAGTGATACCCCAATCAGAAATATCCTCTGAGATGGCATGCTTAAGCTTGGCTTTTATTTCATCACGGCTAGACAAGGCATTGTCTAAATCCATTTCACCAATAATCGAACGCAAGGATGTCTGTACCAAATTACGAATACCATACGCATAATCTTCGATACCATAGACGGATTTATCTGGGCGAACAATATTGATATAAGCGACCGCATTGGCAACGATAACCACGTTATCACGAGTAATCACTTCTTGTGATGGAATATCAAGTACGATATCTTTGGTCGTAACTTTATAGGAAACTCTATCAACAAAAGGAATGATCAAGTTAAGACCAGGCTCAAGTGTCTGACTGTATTTCCCTAATCGCTGAACAATCCACTTATAGCCTTGCGGTACAATCCGTACGCCTTTAAAAACGGTAAAGGCGATTAAAGCAACTAATACCAATAAAACGATACTCATGCTATTCATACTGTTGATGATGTTATTCATAATGCTCTCCTTGAACCATCGCTATAAATGGTACGGCAATGTTATATATCTGTGATTCTGAGGTGTTGTAGGTGTTTTCTATACTGAACAAAGCTATTAATTAAGGAGCTATTAAATAAATACTTCAGTAGATTATTTGTCAGTGAGCTATTTATTAAGATCTATTTTATCGAGATCGGCTTTATTAAGACTAAGTTTATTTGCGACAGGACGACGGTTAATGACAGGACGATCATCAATAATAGGCACGGCTATGTCAATAATAGGCGCGTCTATTCGTTTAGTAAGCGCTACGATAAGCTCGTTACCAATGATTTCTGTTACTATCACACGGTCGCCCACTTCAACCTCTTCGTCGCGCGTGCGGCAAAACCATTCATCTGCACCTACAATTGGGACACTAAAGCGCACGCGTCCGAGCGCATCGGCTTGTGGCTTAAGCACAATCATACCCGTCTCACCGATAATCACACTGCCGCCCAGTCCTGCCTTCGTACGGTTTACTGACAATGGCTTGATATATTTGAACCAAGTAAACATAAACAGTACTGATAGAGTCAACCAAACAAGCACTTGCCATAATAAAGAGATGGGCAGTAGCCATGATAAAGCAGCAACAATTACTGCCGCAGCGCCAAACCAAAGGCTGGCAAAAGTGGGAATAAGCATCTCAATAATCATTAATAAGAAACCTAATACCAGCCAGTGCCACGGTTCAATCATCCAAATAGTCTCAATCATTACCGTACCCTCCTTTGCAATTCTAGCTTTTAATGTAGCACAATTCCGTTGTTAATATTGCCTTAAAAACAAATCCTGTCTTGTTAATTTTATTTTATAATTAAAACGACTGTTCTAAAAAAAGTAAAAAAAAACGACCACATAAAGTGATCGTTTTTTTATACTCTAAGACTAAATCATCAAACTATAATTAAGCATTATAAGTTTAATAAGCTTAGAATTTCAGATGAGCACCAACTGTCATTAGATCAGCGTCACTACCGACAATATCGTATTCAGCTTCGACACCGAAGTCAGAGTTTACGGCATAGCCGACACCTAGGCCACCAGCAAGTCTTGTATCGCTGTCTGAGACACGATTATTTCTTCTAATGCCAATACTATCGGTATAGCTACTAGAACCATCAATTTTGGTTCTGGCAACACCTAATTTCGCTTTACCATATAAGGCAGTGTTTGGAACGAAATAGCGGTAAGTACCATATACACCGTAAGTTTTGGCATCGACGTCACCATTATAGTAATTAGCGTCGTCTGAACCTACATATTCAGCTTCAACACCGAAATTAGGATCGAAGTTATAACCACCATAGACACCATAAGCTGTTGGATCACTAGCGCCGTTAGTATCTAAATCAAACTTACCAACTTTTACACCAACGTAAGGCTGACCGGTGTAGCCATTGCCATAAGAGACGGCCGCTTGTGCGCTTACACTCAGTAAAGAACCAGCTGCTAGGGCGAGTAAAGTTTTTTGTAGAGTTTTCATCGTCATCTCCTTAAAATCAATTTTGGCAAACAAGTTATTTAATTATGCTGACTATTATAGCCAGATCGCCTTATCTGCTAACGATGTATACATAGTAACAAACCATTTCATTTATAGTGTCAGTATTTAACAGTACGACAGTTAATTTTTGCAAGTATTTGTCAGTGTTAGGGTTACAAAAGGCTGGGTTTGAAATATCTTGTTACTCTCTCTATGTTTGTGTAATAATACCTACTCACCTGAGCTTATTTTAACTTCAATTAGAGTGAAAAGATTGAATAGTTATATTAAAGAACAACCGTAATTACAGTCATTTGTTACCGTCAGCTAAGAGACTTATCGGTGATGCTTAAACAATAGATTTAGGTAAGAACTACAACTCGATTTTCAGTGCCCATACTGCGCAATGGTTTGTTTGATGAGCCATTAAACTTTATAAAGCAGTCATCTTTACGGCTACAAGTGGAAGGTCAGCCGTTATTTAATAACTCTACGCCAGATTATTTTTTGCAAATTAACGCTTTAACCGGACAAGAGCTAGAGTATCTAACGATTGCAGACGGTTAATTGGCATTGGACAACGCTGGCTTTGAGCAAGTTTAGCTATCCGCCCGCCCATCGCTTTAACCTACAATTTACACGCCCTTACGATATGCTCAAACACATGAAGTTGACAGGCGTCTCAACCAGTCGGATACGAGCTCAAATATAACACCAAATTGAGCCAACGTCCAAGCCATTTATATGAACAAAAGCGCGCTTACAACAGTTTGTATCACAAGGCGACAATGGTCAACCCTGCGTTAATCTAAACTATGAAGTGCTGATAGCTGATGTCTTTATGATATAAAATTATCACTCATGATTAAAAAAAAACGCACCTCGAAAGGTGCGTTTTTTTATGAATTATAATTTTTAATACTGGCTTTTAGAAACAGAGCTTTTAGAAAAAACTTACTTCTTATCTTCTTCGTCCACTTCTGTGAATTCAGCATCAACCACGTCGTCGTCAGCTTGGTTGCCCTCAGCTGCATCATCCGCACCTTCTTGGAACTGGCTTGGATCCATACCCTCAGCACCTGCGCCGGCATCACCATAAATCTTTTGGCTAACGGGCAAGAAGGCATTATCTAGCGCTTCAAGCTTGGCTTTTATGTCTTCATGATCGTCTTCTTTCGCAGCCATTTCAAGCTCAGAGATAGCGGTTTCTACTGATGATTTTTCATCATCAGACACTTTGTCTTCCGCATCTTTTAACGCTTTTTGTACGGCATGGATACGACCGTCCGCTTCGTTACGAACTTGCGCAAGCTCTGCGAATTTCTCATCTTCAGCAGCGTTGGCTTCAGCGTCTTGTACCATTTGCTCGACTTCTTCATCCGACAAGCCAGAATCTGCTTTGATCTGAATGCTTTGCGCTTTACCAGTACCTTTATCGGTCGCTGAGATATTCATGATACCGTCAGCGTTGATATCAAAAGTTACTTCGATTTGTGGCAAGCCACGTGGTGCTGGCGGAATATCCGTCAAGTCAAAACGGCCAAGCTGTTTATTTTGGTTCGCGATTTTACGCTCACCTTGATACACCTGAATGGTCACTGCAGGCTGGTTATCTTCTGCCGTTGAGAATACCTGTGATTTCTTGGTAGGAATCATGGTGTTTTTCTCAATAATTGGCGTAAGCACGCCGCCCATTGTTTCAATACCAAGTGTCAATGGCGTCACATCAAGTAGCAATACGTCCGTTTTGTCACCCGACAATACCGCGCCTTGAATCGCTGCACCAGCAGCTACTGCTTCGTCAGGGTTCACGTCTTTACGTGGCTCTTGGCCGAAGAAATCTTGTACTTTTTGCTGTACTAGTGGCATACGAGTCTGACCGCCCACTAAGATAACATCATCAATGTCACCAGCTTTTAGGCCAGCATCATCAATCGCAATCTTACAAGGGCCCATAGTACGCTCAACTAGCGCTTCGGTTAGGCTCTCTAGTTTTGAGCGGCTAATCGTTACTACTAAATGCTTAGGACCACTGCTATCAGCAGTAATATAAGGCAAGTTTACTTCAGTGCTTTGGGCACTTGATAACTCAATTTTAGCTTTTTCTGCTGCTTCTTTGAGACGCTGCATCGCTAAAGAGTCGCCTTTTAAGTTAACGTCTTGGTCTTTTTTGAACTCACTTACCAAGTAATCAATTAGGGCTGAGTCAAAGTCTTCGCCGCCAAGGAATGTATCACCGTTGGTTGCTAATACTTCAAACTGCTGCTCGCCATCAACGTCAGCAATCTCAATGATTGATACGTCAAAAGTACCGCCACCTAAGTCGTAGACAGCAATGGTACGATCGCCTTGCTTTTTATCCATGCCATAGGCAAGAGCGGCGGCAGTTGGTTCGTTGATAATACGTTTCACATCAAGACCGGCAATTTTACCCGCATCTTTAGTCGCTTGACGCTGTGAATCATTAAAGTAGGCAGGAACAGTAACGACTGCTTCAGTGACGCTTTCACCAAGATAGTCTTCAGCTGTTTTTTTCATTTTTTTCAAAATTTCAGCTGAAACTTGTGGTGGCGCTAATTTTTTATCGTTAATCTCAACCCAAGCATCACCATTGTCCGCTTTGGCGATTTTATAAGGGACCATGCCGATATCTTTTTGCACGACCTTGTCGTCAAAACGACGACCAATTAGACGCTTAATTGCAAATAATGTTTTGTTCGGGTTGGTTACCGCTTGACGTTTGGCTGACTGACCAACCAGAATCTCATCGTCTTTATAAGCGACGATTGATGGCGTAGTACGTGTACCTTCAGCGTTTTCAATGATTTTGACTTTATCGCCTTCCATCACTGCGACACATGAGTTGGTTGTACCTAAATCAATACCAATTACTTTACCCATAATTCATTGCTCCAATTTATTCTAAGTTACTGTTTATATAAATCAATTTCTATAAGTTACTATTTATAGCTGCTAGCAGCGGTACTCATTTAATCATACCAAACTAGACTTATCAGACCATAACTGGTCACTTGCTGTTTTATATCGGTTTGCGCTTGTATTTTTTCAAGTCAATGACCGCGCAAATATTTTCTTTTATGTGAGTTTTTGTGAATACCCTTACTTTTAATAAGGACTATCACTAATAAATAATTTACTACTCACAAAACTACTGACCAACACGTACCATCGCTGGGCGCAATAGACGGCCGTTTAAGCTATAACCTTTCTGCAAAACGGTACCAACAGTATCGGCTGGCGCATCGGCGTCAATGCCTACTGCTTCATGAAAGTCAGCGTCGAACTTCTCGCCCTGGGGATCCACTACTTCTACGCCATTTTTATTCAATACGGCCAGCAGCGCTTTGTGCGTGAGGGTCACCCCTTCGGCGACAGGATCGTTAGCATCGGCATTCTCAATCGCACGCTCTAGGTTATCAACCACTTCTAACAACTCTTTGGCAAATTTTTGTAGGGCGAACTTTTTACTTTTATCCGCTTCTTGTTCCATACGTTTTTGCGCATTATAAGTTTCGGCGTTGGCACGAGCGGTACTTTCTTTGGCTTGCTTAACCTCGCCTTCCAATTCAGCGATACGCGCCTCAAAGGCATCAATATC
This sequence comes from Psychrobacter urativorans, assembly GCF_904846675.1. GTDB lineage: Bacteria > Pseudomonadota > Gammaproteobacteria > Pseudomonadales > Moraxellaceae > Psychrobacter > Psychrobacter urativorans_B. Next base: position 50,541 of record NZ_CAJHBT010000019.1, read on the forward strand.
AATTTCGTTTTCGATGGTTTTATTCGCACCTGAGTTGGCCTGCGGATTAAACTCGTCTAAGGTTTCTTCTAAAACACTCTCATCACGGTCAATGTTGCTTTGCGCCGCTTTTGGGTCTTGAGTGTCAAATTCTTGGTTTGGGGCTTGCTCGCTCATGATAACTCCTATGATTTTTAATGACTCTTAATGAGGACTTTTCAATTTAAAACAAAATCGGTCATAGTGTATACTTATTGACCGTTCAAACATTTTTACAAACCGCTTGCGGCTCGTCCACTTAGCTTTAATAAATAGGACTCAATAGCTGCTTGATAAAGGTGATGAGGGTAAATTTCAAGCCTAACCGTGATGAATTTTTGCTTTAAATAAAATAATGAGTATAAATAGGCAGTATTATTGAAGCCTATAAACGGTAAGACGCTTAAAAACAACAAAGCATAAGTGAGCGATAAAAATTCATGTCGGTTACGGTTTTGTCACCGAGACGCACGTAACCTTTTGCCGCCCAGCTTTTATTATAATGCTAATAAAGCAACGGCTGCTCCATACTAGCTAGAACTGACTTTGACCTTATAAGGGGTATTATGCCTATTTTACCAATACCATCGTTACAAGCACTGGTGACAAAAGTGGTAAAAACTACTGCGCCGGAGGCGGCTAAGCCGAATAATCGGCAGCACCTACTGCATTATCTTTTAAAGGGATTAGGTCAGTTACCTACGCCGCTACTTGAGCGTCTTAATCATTCTTTAAATGCCCCTACTGCTAAGCAATATCCCCATGCCGATGCCCATCTACGCTTGATCATCGCTCTTAATAGTAAGCTCAAGCGACCGCTACAATTGAATCAGCTGATAAAGCTGCGGCACAAATTTGCCACCGATGCGGTAGCGCTGCAAGCCCCAAAGGTATGGCAGCAGCCTGATGCTGGTATTGATATTGAGACCAATACTGATGTTAAATCGAAGACTAAAAAAAGCGCATTATCAAAAGGCTTAATAGTCAGCTGGAAAGATAAAAATATCGCTAACGCTGATGGCGGTGATATGACTATTCGCTGTTATCAAGAGCAGGATAGTAATCAGCAAAACCCTAATAAACATAATACTGATAAAATAGCCATGCTGTTCTTTCATGGCGGGGGTTTCTGTATCGGAGATGTCGATACCCATCACGAATTTTGTCATGCTGTCTGTGCAAAAACTGGCTGGGTAGTGGTCAGTGTTGACTATAGACTGGCCCCTGAACACTCTGCACCGACGGCGCTACGCGACTGCCTGACAGCTTATAAATGGCTGGCTGAGCACTGCTATACCTTAGATGTTTTACCATCACGTATTGTATTATCTGGCGACAGCGCGGGTGGTTGCCTTGCCATATTGGTCGCACAGCAGGTGACTGCGCCAAACGTTACTCAGTGGCTGGATTCAGGATTGGATGCTGAGACCACTACCAACTTACTGCAAGATTTACCGCCCCCACTGGCACAGCTGCCTTTATATCCGGTGACCGATATCGAGGCTGATTATCCGAGCTGGGGCTTATATGGTCAAGGATTGCTACTAGATCATGATGATATTGAAGTGTTCGACGCTGCTTACATGCAGCACAGCTTTTTAACACGCTCGCATGCGCTTATCTCGCCCATGCATGGCAACAATACGAATATGTGTCCGAGCTATATCGTCGCCGCGGAATTAGATATTTTACGCGATGAGGCACTGGCTTATGCTGCACAATTACAAGAGGATGATATCGAATCTCAGACTCATACAGTACTGGGCGCGCCGCATGGTTTTATTCATTTGATGAGTGTTCATCAGGGTCTTGGGCGCAAAATCGATTATATTATTAACGAATTTGCTGATTTTGTACTGCAGATAATTGACACAGAAGCGAATTCTATTCCGTCAGAATAAAAAAAAGGATGAGTATTAAAAGAATCGTTAAAGACATTTAGACATAAGGTTTATTGAAATTGTTAAGATTTAATAATGCTGGCAGGTCTAGATATAGCCTCTTTACCTGTCATTGTAATTAGCCAAATCTCAGATCGTGACCCTAAACGAAACGGTATACCCCAAAAACCATAACCGGACGACACTACAAAGTGTCCGCGTCCAATGGCTTCATAACCATAACCCAAACGGTTAATGGCATTGACAATAAAGTTGGCAGGGAAAATTTGTCCGTTATGCGTATGGCCTGAGACCTGTAAATCAATGGGCAGCGCACTATGTTCAAGGATATCGCTAGGCCGATGATCTAATAGTATCACCGGCTCATCTGTATTCACTTGCGTGAGTAACTCGGTAGTCGCCATACGCTGGCTTTTATGATTATCAAAGCGCCCCACCAGCCAAATCGGTTGACCTTGATGCGTTAAGCGTAATACTTGATCGTTTAATAACTGCACGCCAGCAGTACGCAAGGAGTTAATAATTGACTTTTCATGACCATATAAGTCGTGATTGCCTAAAGTGGCATAGACACCGTATGGCAGAGTTTCACATAACTCAGCTAAATTAGTTGCCATATCGTAAGCGGTAAAAGCTTGGGTATTATCATCCATAATATCGCCTGGCATCAACAGGATATCCGCTTTAGAATGGACGACCAGACGACGCAATCTATCTATAGCACTGCTACCAAACAAACGACCTAGATGCAGATCACTGGCCACCGCGATACGTAGTTGCCCGTGCATGGGCTTATTAATACTAATAGTTTGCTTGCGTATTACGGGCATATAAGCGCTATATAAGGCATAAACAAACAGTCCGATGAAGATAAATAGAGCACAATCTCGTAGCCCCAGCTCGACCATACCTAAATCGTTAATGAAGCCACCACTGAGCATAATAATGAGCCAATAACCACCATACAATAAACTGGTCAGCACAGCGGTAAGTATGATGAAATGCATAACCAACATCCAGCCACTCACCCAGCGATAACTGTTAGCCAGTAGCTTAGTAACGCTTAGCAATAGCAGACCATTGCTGATTATAAATACGGCTATAAATACCGCGGTCTGTAACATCGGCATTAATGCTGCCCAGGGGTGTAACCACCACTGCAAACTTAATGCCGTCCCTAAACTAAACAGCTGCAATAGCACAATGATGGTAATAAAAAATACGTAGCGCATGGTCTGTCCTAAAGCTATTTTATTATCATTATCGTCACGTTATTACTTTAAAAATGTGATTAAAATTAGGGCTTGTTGAAGCCTATTAATCTACTGGTTTTTCTGCAGGTTGTAGGGTTACTACCCATATCTCAGCGCGCGTACCTAACCTAAAGGGTACGGCACCAAAGCCATAACCCGATGTCACCAAAAACTGAGTGCCAGCAATCTGTTTAGCACCATGTACCAATGGTTTAAACCACTTCATATAGGTAGTGAGTGGAAAAATTTGTCCACCATGAGTATGGCCAGATAAATGCAGATCAACCGGCAACGCACTGATTATTTCAATTTCTGAGGGATTATGCTCCATAATTATCACTGGCTTATCGATATCAACCTGCATCAGTAAATCTTTTGCTATAGGACGACCGATGTCAGTTTCATCTGAACGCCCCACCAGCCATACTGACTCATCTAACAACACACTTTTATTATCAATCACTTGTATACCAGCACGCTCAACCGCTTTAGCAATCGGCACCTGATTGCCCGAATAATCATGATTGCCCAGTACCGCATAAACGCCAAGCGGCGCCTGTAGTTTTGATAGTTGCTCATGCATGTTGGTCTTATCATAATAATAGGTGCTGTCGTTCATAATGTCACCTGCCAGCAGCACCACATCAACGTTCTGCGCCTCAACGAGATTGACTAATTTCTTCAGCTGTCGATTACCAAACAATCTATCTAAATGGGTATCAGACACTAAGGCCATGGTCAATGGCTTATCTAACGGCTTATTCGTCTTAACCGTCAAACGATGCACTACGGGTGAATAAGCATTGAATACTGATAATCCAACAATGCCAATATAAACACCGACCGCTACCGTCCGCACTAGTCTAGGCCGCTGCTTCTGCTTAAGTACCCGACAGTAAATACCGGCAATAACCGCAGTTATCAAAGCGGCGTAAACCATAAAACCTTGCAAAATGCTCACGACCAAATAAACATCAAAACGCCCGCGCTTGTATTCACTCAGCCCGTAAATCAGTACTATGTTGTTGATAATAACAACAGACGTTACGAGTGCGACGATATGACGGCGGCGCTTTATACGCAGTAGCCAGTACATAGCAGCACTGGTGGATAGCGCTAATACTTGGGTAATAACAATAAACTTCAACATTATAAATAGGTCTGGTCATCAAAACACTAGGCCATCTTAAGCCAAAATTATGTAATTAACTATATCGATTGGGTATTTTCATTAGGGTCTGTATAGAATTCAAATCAGCGGCAGCCAAATAAAGACACAGGCTAGAATCACAGCAGCTTCATAACTG